>NZ_JHQR01000049.1 GCF_014843825.1 Mesorhizobium silamurunense | reverse complement strand
CGGTGCTGGTGCAGGCACCGGGCGGCGGGCCGATCCTGGCGGCCGCCGCCAACTGATTTTTCGCGCGGCGCCGCAGGAAGCGGCAGCGCACCATCCGGCCCGCATCCGCGCGCCACAACCCAAGGAGACCTACGTGACCAAAAAGACCGGCGTGACCAAATTTCTGACGGCGCTCGCCATTGCGCTCGCAACCACGGCTTTCGCCGCCGGCGCCCGCGCCGACGACGCGACCAACGCCATGAAGCCCGCCAATGCGATGGCGACCGACGCCATGAAACCGACTGATGCGATGAAGCCCGATGCGATGAGCACCCAGGCGATGAAGCCGGCCACCGACGCCATGAAACCCGCGACGGATGCGATGAAGCCGGCCAACGCGATGGCTCCGGCTCAATAAGCGGTGCCGGCCTCTCTTCAGCGGGCCGAACAATCGCAGAGGGCGCTCCCCCGCTCCGTCTCGGCGCTGCGCGCCGATCCACCGCTCCCCGCTCTGCGGGGGCGAGGAACCCAGGCTTGCGAAGGCCGCGACCTCGGCGATTGGCGTTTCCTCGCCCCCATGAAAGGGGGGAGAGGTGGCTCGGCGAAGCCGAGACGGAGAGGGGAGCGCCGCCGGCCGCCGCACGGCAAAGTGAGAAACTTGCGGCGGCTTCCGTCGTATAGTCGTAAGCTAGAACAAGGAGATCCAACATGAACGGCATCGAAAAAAAGGCCGCGCGGCGGTTCCTGGCCCCGCTAGCGGCGCTGGTGCTGACGGCGGCGGCCGCCGCCTTCTGGGAGACGCCGGCACGCTCGGCCGAGGACGCGGTCGTGATCCCGCCGCCGGCCATGGATGAAAAAGCCGCCAGCGGCACCGAGAAAGCCATCTTCGCCGGCGGCTGCTTCTGGGGCGTGCAGGGCGTGTTCCAGCACGTCAAGGGCGTCAGCAAGGCCGTTTCCGGCTACACCGGCGGCAGCGCCGAGAACGCCGTCTACGAGATCGTCGGCACCGGCCGCACCGGGCATGCGGAATCGGTCGAAATCACCTACGACCCGTCGAAGGTCACCTATGGCCAGCTCTTGCAGGTCTATTTCTCGGTCGCGCACAATCCGACCCAGCTCAACTACCAGGGGCCGGACCAGGGCACGCAGTACCGCTCGACGATCTTCGCCGAGAACGACGAGCAGAAGAAGGTCGCCGAGAGCTACATCGCCCAGCTCGACAAGGCCAAGGTGTTTGGCAAGCCGATCGTCACGACGCTGGAGACCGGCAAGACCTTCTACCCGGCCGAGGACTACCATCAGGATTTTCTGACGCTGAACCCGACCTACCCCTATATCGTCTACAACGACCTGCCCAAGATCGAGAACCTGAAGTCGTTGTTCCCCAAGCTCTACAGCGAAAAGCCGGTGCTGGTGCTGGCAAGCAGCAAGAGCTGAGCGCCTAATCTCCCCCCTCGAGGGGGAGATGTCGCCGAAGGCGACAGAGGGGGTCGCCGCGCGTAGAGCACCAGCGCCTTCCGCGACGAACGACAACGCCGGCGATTTATGTGAGACGACCCCCTCTGGCCTGCCGGCCATCTCCCCCTCAAGGGGGAGATCGCTTTCAATCGTAGGTCAAATCCGTCGCCTTCCCCCCAAACACGCGGTAGGCGTAGAAGGAATAGAAGATGATGATCGGCAGCACGACGACGGTGCCGACCAGGATGAAGGCCAGGCTTTCCGGCGCCGAGGCGGCCTGCCAGATCGTCAGCCTGTCGGGCACCACGAACGGATAGAACGACCAGGCGAGGCCGGCGAAGCCGAGCGCGAAGATGGTGGCCAAGGTCAGGAACGGCGTCAACGCATGGCTGTCATCGGGCCGCGGCAGATGGAAGGTCTGCCGCCACAGCCACAGGAACAGCAGCGCCGACACAATCGGCAGCGGCGAGAGATAGAGGATCTCGGGCCAGAGGAACCATTTGTCGAAGATGCGCGGGCTGGCGTAGGGCGTGGCCAAGGACACGGCGACCATGCCGAGCGCCGTCAGCACCAGCGTGGTGCGCAGCCAGCGCACGGCCTTCACCTGCAGGTCGCCCTCGGTCTTATAGATCAGCCAGGCGGAACCCATCGCGGCGTAAGCCGCCGAGAGGCAGAGCGCGACCAGCGCGCCGAAGGCCATGCCGCCAAAGCCGACATCGAGGCCGAGCACATAGACGCCCAGCATATAGCCCTGCGCCAGCGAGGCGGTTGCCGAGCCGATGAAGAAGATGCGGTTCCAGCGCTGCTTCTTGCCGGCCGGCACCTTGGCGCGGAAATCGAAGGCGACGCCGCGCAGGATCAACCCGACCAGCAGCAGGAAAACCGGGATATAGAGCGCGGTCAGGATGGTGCCGTGCGCCATCGGGAAGGCGACCAGCAAAAGCCCGACCGCCAGCACCAGCCAGGTCTCATTGGCGTCCCAGAAGGGACCAATCGCGGCGATCATCGTGTCCTGCTCTGAGTCTTCGGCGGCGGCGAACAGGATGCCGATGCCGAGATCGAAACCGTCGAGGATGACATAGATCAGAATGGCGAGGCCCATCAGGCCGGCGAAGATCAGCGGAAGCGCGGTCGGCCAGTCGAAGGTCATCGTTTCACTCTCCCGCGGCCTGCTGTGAAAGGGCGGCGTTCATGGCGCCCGGCAGCGGCGAGGCGTCGCCATCCTTGGCCGCCTTCAGCGCCAGATGCACCAGCACGCCGAGATAGGCGATCAAGAGCAGCACATAGAGGATGAGATAGACGGCCAAAGTCAGCGCCACATGGCTGCCGGCGACCGGGCCGACCGCCTCCGCCGTCTTCAGCACGCCGGTGACCAGCCAAGGCTGGCGGCCGGTCTCGGTCGTGTACCACCCGGCGAGCGTCGCCACCCAACCGGAGATGGTCATGGGAACCATAAGCAGGGCAAGCGGCTTCGGCAGGCTGTGGCGCCGCTTGAGGAAATAGGCGGCCGACCAGGAGACGATGAGCATCAAGATGCCGGTGCCGACCATGACGCGGAAGCCCCAGAACACCGGGAAGACCGGCGGATGGTTGCCGGGATAGTCGTTCAAGCCCGGCACGACGCCGCTGGCGCTGTGGCGCAGCACGAGGCTGGCGCCGTCCGGAATGGTGATCTCGAACCGGTTCTCCTTCGCCGCCTCGTCCGGCAGCGCGAACAGGACCAGCGGCACGTTGGGGCCGGTGTTCCAGTTGGCTTCCATTGCGGCGATCTTCTGCGGCTGGTGCGCAAGCGTGTTCAGCCCGTGCTGGTCGCCGGCGAAGATCTGGATCGGGATCAGGATGGCGGCGGTAAAGACGCCGGTGCGCAGCGCCTTCCACATCGATTCCGAGCGGTCGCCAACCAGGTAGCGCAGCGCCGACAGGCCGGCGATCAGGAAGGAGACGGTGAGCCCCGAGGCCAGCAGCATGTGGACGAGGCGATAGGGCATCGAAGGATTGAAGATCACCGCCCACCAGTTCACGGCATGCGCCACCCCATCGCGCATTTCGAAGCCGGCCGGCGTCTGCATCCAGGAGTTCAGCGCAATGATCCAGAAGGCGGAAACCGTGGTGCCGCCGGCCACCAGGACCGTCGCCAGCGTGTGGATGCGGTTGGAGACGCGGCGGAAGCCGAACAGCATGATGCCGAGGAAGGCCGCCTCCAGGAAGAAGGCGGTGAGGATCTCATAGGCAAGCAGCGGGCCGGCGATGTTGCCGACCTTCTGCATGTAGCCCGGCCAGTTGGTGCCGAACTGGAAGCTCATGGTGACGCCGGTAACCACGCCCATGGCGAAAGACAGCGCGAAAACCTTCACCCAGGTGAAATAAGCGCGCATCCAGGCGGAGTCGCCCGTGGCGTTGTAGCGGAGCTTGAAGAACAGCAGCACCCAGCCAAGTGCAATGGTGATCGCCGGAAACAGGATATGGAACGAAATATTCGCGCCGAACTGGATACGCGACAGAATGAGCGGGTCCATGGGCGACTCCGGCTGCTGTTATTCTTCGAGGATAGGCCTCATAGGAGCATCGGTCAAAGCGGCGCGGCGTCACGCGAGGCGGGTTGTCGCAGCGCCAGACCGGAGCCGTTCCCGGACTGGGTAAACCTCCCGCGTGACAGCTTCTCGACGCCGCGGACGCGTTCGCGACACCGTTGTGCCGCCAGCCGGCGAAGGCGACTGTCCAGAACTGTCAGGAGGACCGTCGATTGCCGATTTGAATAAAACGACATCCGACCTATATCAGGTCACGTTTTTCCAGCCGGCCGTTTTTCAGCATGTCATCCATCATCTCGATTTCCGGTGTCACGAAAACCTATGCCACCGGCTTCAAGGCGTTGAAGGAAATCAATCTCGACATCGAGCGCGGCGAGATCTTCGCGCTGCTCGGGCCGAACGGCGCCGGCAAGACGACGCTGATCTCGATCGTGTGCGGCATCGTCAACCGCTCGTCGGGCAGCGTCACCGTGGACGGACACGACATCAGCAAGGACTACCGCGCGGCGCGCAGCCTGATCGGGCTGGTGCCGCAGGAGCTCACCATCGACGCCTTCGAGACGGTCTGGGCGACGGTGAACTACAGCCGCGGCCTGTTCGGCAAGGCTCCCAACAAGGATTTCGTCGAGAAGGTGCTGCGCGACCTCTCGCTATGGGACAAGAAGGACGCCAAGGCGATCACGCTTTCGGGCGGCATGAAGCGCCGGCTGATGATCGCCAAGGCGCTGTCGCATGAGCCGCGCGTTCTGTTCCTCGACGAGCCGACGGCCGGCGTCGACGTCGAATTGCGGCAGGACATGTGGGCGATGGTGCGGCGCCTGCGCGAGGACGGCGTCACCATCATCCTGACCACGCATTACATCGAGGAGGCCGAGGCGATGGCCGACCGGGTCGGCGTCATCAACCGTGGCGAGATCATCCTGGTCGAAGGCAAGGCCGAATTGATGCGCAAGCTCGGCCGCAAGCAGATGACGCTGGAGCTCCGCGCGCCCCTCACCGCCATGCCGGACGGCCTGTCGCGCTATGCGCTGGAGCTGTCGAGCGACGGCGGGCAGCTCACCTACACCTATGACAACCAGAGCGACCGGCCGGGTGTCGCCTCGCTGATCCGCGACCTCGAGGCCGCAGGCATCCAGTTCCGCGATCTCGACACCAAGAACAGCACGCTCGAAGAGATCTTCGTCAATCTCCTGAGGCAAGAGCCATGAACCTGCGCGCGGCCATGAATCTTCGTGCAGTGTGGGCGATCTACCGGATGGAGATGGCGCGCGCGTTTCGCACGGTGCTGCAGAGCATCATCTCGCCGGTCATCTCGACATCGCTCTATTTCGTCGTCTTCGGCTCGGCCATCGGCTCGCGCATCACTGAGATCGACGGCATCAGCTACGGCGCCTTCATCGTGCCGGGGCTGACGATGCTTTCGCTTCTGACGCAGTCGATCTCGAACGCGTCCTTCGCCATCTACTTCCCGAAATTCGTCGGCTCGATCTACGAGCTTTTGTCGGCGCCGGTCTCCTATCTCGAGATCATCATCGCCTATGTCGGGGGCGCGGCGACCAAGTCGATCCTGCTCGGACTGATCATCTTAGGCACCGCGGCGCTGTTCGTGCCGCTGAGGATAGAGCATCCGTTCTGGATGGTCGCCTTCCTGGTGCTGACGGCGGTGACCTTCAGCCTGTTCGGCTTCATCATCGGCATCTGGGCAAAGACTTTCGAGCAGCTGCAGCTGGTGCCGCTGTTGATCGTCACGCCGCTCACCTTCCTCGGCGGCAGCTTCTATTCCATCCACATGCTGCCCGGCATCTGGAAGACGGTCACGCTGTTCAACCCGGTCGTCTACCTGATCAGCGGGTTCCGCTGGAGCTTTTACGGCAAGGCGGATGTCTCGGTCGGCGTCAGCCTCGGCATGACGCTGGTGTTCCTGGCCGTCTGCATCGCGATCGTGGCGTGGATCTTCCGGACGGGGTATCGGCTCAGGAACTGACGGGCCGACGAAGGGGCGGTTCCTCGCCCCGCGGAGCGTGGGAGAGGAAATAGGGCCTATTTCAAATCGCCTTGATCAGCCGCAGCAGCCCCAGCATCTCCATCAGCGTCCCTCTTCGGAAGGCGATGTAGGTCGGTTCCTCCAGCCCGTGGAAGCGGCGCTTGAAGGCGGCCTGGCCCTGCAGGTTGAAGCGCGAGCGGTTGACCCAGGGCGACTGGTAGGCGCGCTGGAAGGCGCCGCGCCAGAAATTCGATTCGGCAAAGCCGCTCGGTTCCACATCGAGCAGCGGCGACAGGCCGAGCGTGACGACCGAAATGCCTTCCTCGCGAAAGCGGTCGACGGCGTACTTGGTCAGGCCGATCTCGGCATGCGGGGTGGCGTCGACCTGCTTGCGCTTGAAGGCGGTGGTGTAGCCGATGACCTTGCCGCCGCTGAACAGCGGATCGAAATCGAGGATGGCGACGAGCTCGCCTTCGGGACCATGCAGGACGAAGCGGCGCATGTCGGCGCCGAGATGGTCGGCGAAGGGACGGTTGAGGAAGCCCATCTCCCAGCGCTTGACGATGCGCTCGCCGCGCCAATTCTCGGACAGCCGCGAAACCTCGGCGAGGAGCATGTTGGCCCTGTCCTCGGCGAAGGTGAAGCCCTTCTTCGCCAGCCAGCGCTCGGAATAGCGCACGGTTTCGTTGCGCTTGCCCGAGAAATCATGCGCCGGCAATTGCAGGCTGGTGTCGACACCCAGCCGGTTGACCTGATAGCCGAGCCCGGCCAGCACCTTTGCCGTGGCGGCGCCGATCTGGACGAACCAGGGGCCGCCGGCAGCCTCGACGAAGCGCTTGATATAGCCGGGCCTGTCCGCCGGATCGACCACCGGATCGCCGAGGGCGAAATGGTGCTTCATCTTGGTGCCGAAGGCGATGTAGCCGTCGCCGTCGCTGAAATAGGACAGCTTCTGCTGCACGGCGGTGGAATAGGCGAGCGAGAAGTCGCCATGCCGCCGAACCAGCGCCAGGCGCTCGAGATGCGTCAGCTCGCGGCGCGGCACCTTGGGCGCCGCGCCTTCAAGAAACCTGTCGATATAGATACGCAGGGAGGGCATGAGCTTCCGCGTGCCGATGAACAGAGACCCGCAGCCCGCGGGCCTCGAATCAGTCGCCTTGGCGCGACCGATTATCGGTCATGTCGCGCCAGCGCCATATAGGATGCTATCGACCGCGAATGAAGAGGGAATGTCTGCCGGCCGAAGCCGGCACTGACCGGCTTGCATCGCCAAGTCATATTGCCAAAGTCCATGCAATGTTATATATCAAGTTATCGTTTTTCGCTCCGGCAGGTCGACGATGGAAGACATTCTGCGGTCCCTCGGCTTTGTCTGCCTCGGCAGCAGGCTGAAGCGCATTGGCGAGCAGTTGCAGGCCGACACGCAGCGCGTGCTCGATCGTCTGGATGTGCGGATCCAGTCGAGCCAGTATCCCCTGCTCGCCGCGCTCGACAGGCTGGGGCCGCTGCCGGTCGGCGAGCTGGCGCAGTCCCTCGGCGTCGCGCAGCCGGGCGTGACGCGGGCCGTGTCGCTCCTCACCGACCTCGGCCTGGTCGAGGTCATGCAATC
>NZ_JHQR01000057.1 GCF_014843825.1 Mesorhizobium silamurunense | reverse complement strand
AACAAATTAATGGGTCCTGACCCTAGCCAGAGTGTTGAAATGACCTGTTGCAACGCGACGATTAAGGATCGCCTGTCTGCGCCGCCCCTCATTGCCCTGCCGGGCATTTCTCCCCGTATAGTGACTGGGAGAAAGACGCTGTCGCGCATGATTTCGCCAACCACCAGCGTTGCAGAACTGGTCCCGGCGCTGCGGCCAGTCCGCCTTCTCCCCGTCACTATACGCGGAGAAGGTGCCGGCAGGCGGATGAGGGGCGTCCTACGCTTGTGCAGGAGCAATGCGGCAGGCTTAACGGACCAGAATCGCCCTCAGATCGTTGACGTTCGTGCCGGTCGGGCCGGGCACGAAGAGATCATCTACAGCATTGAAGGCCGTCCAGGCATTATTGCCGGCAAGCATCGCTTTGGCGTCGACGTCCGCGGCGCGCATGCGCGACACCGTCGAGCCGTCGGCGAACGCGCCGGCATTGTTCTCGGAGCCGTCGATACCGTCTGTGTCGGCGGCTAAAGCATGAATGCCATCGATGCCGTCGACGCCAATGGCAAAGGCGAGCAGGAATTCGGAATTGCGGCCGCCCTTGCCTTTAGCCCGCAGCGTCACCGTGGTCTCGCCGCCGGAGAGGATCAGCACCGGCTTGGCGAAGGGCCGGTTGCGCGTCGCCACCTCACGCGCGATCGCGGCATGGACGCCGCCGACCTCACGCGCCTCGCCCTCGATCGAATCCGACAGGATGACGGCCTCGAAGCCCTGCCGTTTCGCTTCGGCAGCCGCCGCTTCCAGCGAGACGCCGGCCGAGGCAATCAGGTGCACCTCATTGCCGGCAAAGCGCGGATCGCCCTGTCGCGGCGCATCGGCCTCAGGCGAGTTGATATGCGCCATGACCGAGGTCGGGAGCTTCATGCCATAGGCGGCGATCGAGCCCAGCGCGTCCGCACGGCTGCCGGTATCGGGGACGGTCGGACCCGAGGCGACCATTGCCGGATTGTCGCCGGGGATGTCCGAAACCACCAGCGACACCACCCTGGCCGGATGGGCGGCGGCGGCGAGGCGCCCGCCCTTGATGGTCGAAACATGCTTGCGGATGGTGTTCATCGCCGCGATCGGCGCGCCGGAGGCGAGCAGCGCCTCATTGACGGCGATCTCGTCGGCTAAAGTCAGGCCGGGCGCGGGAGACGGCAGCAGCGCCGAGCCGCCCCCCGAAATCAGCGCCACCACCAGATCGTCGACGGTGAGCCCGCGCACCTTCTCCAAGAGCCGGCGCGAGGCCTCGAGGCCGGCGGCATCGGGAACAGGATGCGCCGCCTCGATGATCTCGATGCGCTCGCATTTGGCGCCATAGCCGTAGCGGGTGACGACCAGCCCGTCGATCGGCCCGTCCCAGACCTTCTCGAAAGCCGCCGCCATCTGGGCCGAGCCCTTGCCGGCGCCGATGACGATGGTGCGGCCCTTCGGTTTCGCCGGCAAATGATTGCGGATCGTCTTCTCTGGGTCAGCGGCGGCGACGGCCGCGTTGAAGATCGCGCTGAGGAATGTTTTTGGATCGAGCAAGGTCATACTTGGCCGCCATCGGTGTTCTGCAGACTGAGCAACCGCCGGCGCCGCCCCTCACCCTTACCCTCTCCCCGTGAAGAACGGGGAGAGGGGGATCGGCAGCGTTGCGGCCAAGTCCCTTCTCCCCGTCTTTCACGGGGAGAAGGTGCCGGCAGGCGGATGAGGGGCAGCGCCGGCGTCACGACTTTTCTTCCGGCGGCAGGGCTAATTGCTTACGATCAGCGCCAAGATGGGCGCAAAGCGCATCGACCACGACACCGTGGTCCTCGCGCTCAGGCAGGCCCGAGACGGCGATGACGCCGATCACGCCGGCGCCCTTCACGGTGACGGGAAAGCCGCCGCCGGCAAGCACGTAGTCGGCAATGTCCAGACCCTCGCCGACCTTGAAGGTGCGGTCGGGCCGCTGCTGCTCCAGCACCATGCGATAGGTGCTTCTCAAATAGCGCTTCACGACATTGATCTTGCGCCGCGCCCAGTCCGGATTGGAGGCGTTCGAGCCCGGCATCGCGGCATAGAACAATTGCCGGTCGAACGTCCTGATGTCGACGATGATGGGCAGGTTTTCCTTGAGCGCCCGGTCTCTGATCGCCGAGCCGACCTCGAAGGCCACGGCCTCGTCGAAGGCCGGGAAGACCAGCGTGGCCTCCTGTTTCTTGATCAGAGCGATGTCGTCGGCGGCAGCCATGGCGTTCCCCTGTCAAATGTCGACGCACGCTTTGGCCGATGGCTGACGCGGGGTCAAGCGAAGAGCGCACTTAATCTATGCGACAATCGCGCTCTTTGCCGGCCGGCCCGCCACATAGACCTCGCGCACGGCGCGATCGTCGCCCAGCGTCTGCAGCAGGAAGAGTTCTTCCGCCAGCGTTTCAACCGTCTCCATCCTCAGCCGCATCGCCGGCGTGGCGTGAGCGTCGAGCACGACGATGTCGGCATCGGTGCCTTCATCGAGAGTGCCTATTTTTTCGGAAACCGACAGCGCCTCGGCGTTGCCGCGCGTCAATTGCCAGTAGGACTGGAAGGGGTTCAGCTTCTCGCCGTTCAGCGCGATCACCTTGTAGCCTTCGTCCATGGTGCGCAGCATCGAATAATTGGTGCCGCCGCCGACATCGGTGGCTGCCGCGATCCTGAGCGGCTTCTCGCGCCGGCGATAGCGTTGGTAGTCGAACAGGCCGGAGCCGAGGAAAAGGTTGGAGGTTGGGCAGAACACCGCCACCGAGCCCGATTGCGACAGCGCGTCCGCCTCGCGTTCCGACAGGTGGATGCAGTGGCCGAACAGGCTCTTTTTCCCCAGCAGGCCGTAATGCTCATAGACGTCGGTGTAGTCGCGCGACCAGGGATAGAGCTCCTGGGTGAAGGCGATCTCGGCGTGGTTCTCCGACAGATGCGTCTGCATGTGGAGATCGGGATGCTCGCGGCAGAGCGCGCCGGCCATTTCCATCTGCTCGGGCGAGGAGGTGATGGCGAAGCGCGGCGTGATGGCATAAAGCTGGCGGCCCTTGCCGTGCCATTCGGCAATCAGCGCCTTGGTGTCGTCATAGCCGGTCTGCGGCGTGTCGAGCACGCCGTCCGGCGCATTGCGGTCCATCATCACCTTGCCGGCGATGTTGAGCATGTTGCGGTCATGCGATTCGGCGAAGAAGGCTTCGGCGGAAGATTTGTGCACCGAGCAATAGGCGACGACGGTCGTCGTGCCTTGGCGCATCATCTCGTCGAGGAAGAGCCTGGCGATGCGGCGGCCATGCTGCGCGTTCTGGAACTTAGACTCCTCCGGGAAGGTGTATTTGTTCAGCCAGTCGAGCAGTTCGGCGCCGTAGGATGCGATGACCTGCATCTGCGGGAAATGCACATGCGCGTCGATGAAACCCGGCAGGATGAGATGCGGGCGATGATCGATCGTCTCGGCGCCGGCGGCCGCGCGCTTCCGGACCTCGGCATACGGACCGGCGGCAATGATCTTGCCATTATCGATCAGCAGCCCGCCATCCTCTTCGTAGCGCCAGGCGGAACGGTCGTCTATCGCTTCGGGCCAGCGCAGGAAGGAGAGCGTGCGGCCACGCAGGAGCTTTGATGTCATGCTTACTTTCCGGCGCCTTCGAACCAAGCCACCAAAAGGGCTCGTTCCTGGTCGGTTATCTGGGTGACGTTGGCGGGCGGCATAGCGTGGGCGCGGCCGGCCTGGAGGTAGATTTCACGCGCATGCTCGGCGATGCGCGCGTCGGTGTCGAGCATCACGCCCTTCGGCGCGTGGTAGATGCCTTCGTAGACCGGCTCCTCGGCATGGCACATCGAACAGCGGCCTAGCACGGTGTCGCGCACGGCCGAAAAATGGGCCGAAGCCATATAGACCTGGGCCGCGGCGGATGCGGCGGAGGTTTTCGGCTCGCCGGTCAAAACCTTCGGCACGGTCGACAGCCAGATGATGATCATGAACAGCACGGCGGCGCCGAGCCAGGTCCAGGTCGGGTTGCCCTTGCGAGCGTGCACCGTGTTGAAATAGTGCCGGATCAGCACGCCGATGATGAAGACCAGCGAGGCGATGACCCAGTTGAACTCAGTGCCGAACGCCAGCGGGTAGTGGTTCGACAGCATCAGGAACAGGACCGGCAAGGTCAGGTAGTTGTTGTGCAGCGAGCGCTGCTTGGCGATCTTGCCGTATTTCGGGTCCGGCTTGCGGCCGGCGATCAGGTCGGCGACGACGATCTTCTGATTGGGGATGATGACCATGAAGACGTTGGCCGACATGATCGTGGCGGTGATGGCGCCGAGATGCAGGAAGGCGGCGCGGCCGGTGAAGAGGTGCGTCAATCCCCAGGCGATGAACACCAGCACGCAATAGAGCACCAGCATCAGGCCGGTGTCGCTTTTGCCTAGCGGCGAGCGGCAGAGCAGGTCATAGACGATCCAGCCGACGCCGATGGTGGCCAGCGACAGCAGGATGCCGACCGGCACCGAGATGTTGAGCACGTTGGGATCGATCAGGAACAGATCGGCGCCGGCGTAGTAGACCACGCAGAGCATCGCGAAGCCCGACAGCCAGGTGGCGTAGGATTCCCATTTGAACCAGGTGAGATGCTCCGGCATTTCGGCCGGCGCCACCAGATATTTCTGGATGTGGTAGAAGCCGCCGCCATGCACCTGCCATTCCTCGCCGAAGGCGCCGGCAGGCAGGCCCGGACGCTGCCGCAACCCGAGATCGAGGGCGACGAAATAGAAGGACGAGCCGATCCAGGCGATGCCGGTGATGACATGCAGCCAGCGGACGGCGAAGCTCAGCCAGTCCCAGAAAATCGCGAAATCCATCATTGCAGCCGTCCCCGGGAAATCGTCCCTGCCGATCAGGCGACTTTACGGTCTGGAGCGCAAACGAAAAGAGGCGAGGTGCGCGATGACTTTCAAAAAAAAATGGAAAATACTAGGGTTACCCCACACAGCCCTTTGAGAGCCACGAACGCCGTATGGCCTATCTCGACAACATCGCCGTCTTCGTCCGTGTCGTCGAGCTCGGCAATTTGTCGGCGGCGGGTCGCGACATGCGCATCTCGCCGGCCGTGGCCTCCAACCGCATCAAGGAACTGGAGAAGCACCTCGGCGTCAGGCTGTTCAACCGCACGACCAGGCAATTGATGCCGACCGAGCATGGCACGGTCTTCTACACCGGCGCCAAGCAGGTGCTGGACGCCATCACCGAGGCGGAGGCCGCTGTCGCCGCGCTCTCCGGCCAGCCGCGCGGCACGATCAAGGTGACTGCCCCGCTCGGCCTCGGCCGGCGGCTGATCGCCTCCGGCATTCCGGACTTCCACGACAGATACCCCGATATCGAGGTGCGGCTCAGGCTCTCCGACCACAATGTCGACATCATGAAGGAAGGCATCGACGTCGCCTTCCGGCTTGGCATCATCGAGGATTCCAGCCTTCGGATGCGCGGCATCATGGAATGCGAGCGCGTGCTGGTGGCGGCGCCGAAATATCTGGAAGCGCGCGGCGAACCGTCCGAACCGCAGGAACTGGTCGGCAAGAAGCATGACTGCCTGATGCTGCGCTATGCCGGCACGCGCGAATTCGTCTGGACGCTGCAGACGCCGACCGGCGTGCAGAAGCTCGAAGTGCATGGCCCTTACGACACGGACGACGGCGATGTGCTCACCGGCTGGGCGCTGTCGGGGCGCGGCATCATCAACAAGCCGCGCTTCGAGGTGGAACCCTTCATCCGCGACCAGCGGCTGAAGGTGATCCTGGCGAAGACGCCGCCGACGCCGGTGCAGTTCGCCGCCGTCTATCCGCACAAGAAGCTGCAGGACCCGAAGGTGCGCTTGCTGCTTGATTTCATGGCCGATCGCTGCCAGCGGCTGATCAAGGATATTCTGGCCGGCAGATAAGGGCTGGCCGGCAAGTGACGGCCCGCTGGCCCAGCCGATCGGGCTTGCCTTGCATGAAGGCGAACTTAGGTTCGTGGCATGCATCTCGCCGTCTCGCTCAACAACGCTTCCGCCGACGGACAATCCACCGGGCTGGGCTTCGGCCATCTGGTGAAGTTCGTGCAGAGTGCCGAAGCGGCCGGGATCGATATGGTCGTCATTTCGGATTCCACGGACCAGCTATCGAGCAGTCCGTTTGAGGCGACGACGCTTCTGGCGGCACTGGCGACGGTGACCGAAAGCATCGGCCTTGTTGCCAGCGCTTCGACGTTCGCGCACCAGCCCTACAATCTGGCACGCCGTTTCGCTTCGCTCGACATCATCAGCCACGGGCGCATCGGCTGGAACGCGACCTTGGCGCAGAACCCGCGCGAGGCGGCGAATTTCAGCCGGCCGGAAGGCATTGCCGACGAAGATTTCCGCCGCCGCGCGGAAGAGTTCATCGGTATCGTGCAAGGCCTTTGGCGAGGCTGGGACGCGGACGCCCTGCTGTTCGACAAGGCCGGGGGCCGTTTCCACGATCCGGAAAAGATGCATTTCCTTGACCACAAGGGTGAGTTCTTCTCCGTGCGGGGGCCGCTCAACGTCGCCCGCTCGCCGCAGGATCTGCCGGTGCTGGTGATGTCCGGCTTGGCGGAGGCCGATCGCGATTTCGCCGCCAAAGTCGCCGACGTCGTGCTCATCGAGGCGGATGGCGCCGGAGCCGCCTATGGCGATCTCAAGCGCCGCGCGGTTGCCGCCGGACGTGAGCCGGAAACCATGAAAGTGCTGATGCCTGTTGGCGTGAACAACCTTGCGGCCGGCGAGGCGGAGGGCTGGTTCGACACCAAAAGCTGCGATGGTTTCAACCTGGCTTTGCCGGCTGATCTTTCTCTGCTCGATCACTTCACCGACCGCATCCTGCCGGAACTTCGCCGTCGTGGCCTGGCCCGATCCACTTATGCCGGGGCGACGTTGCGCGACCGTCTCGGTCTTGGCGCGGGAGGCGAAAAATGAGCGGGCGCCAGATGAAGCTCGGGCTGTTCCTGTGGGCCACCGGCCACCACATCGCCGCCTGGCGCCATCCGGACGCTCATGTCACGGCCGGCATCGACATCGACCATTACATCAAGCTGGCGCGGACGGCGGAAGCGGCGAAGTTCGACATGGTCTTCTGCGAGGACGCCGCGGGGCTGCGCGAGGCCAATGTCCAAATCGCCAGCCAGACCTCGCGCTCGATCGGCTTCGAGCCGATCAGCCTGCTTTCGGCCCTTGCCGCGCAGACCGAGCGCATCGGCCTCGTTTCGACGGCATCGACCAGCTACAACGAGCCCTACGGGCTGGCGCGCATGTTTGCCTCGCTCGACAATCTGAGCGGTGGGCGAGTCGGGTGGAACCTGGTCACCTCTGCCAGCCCGATCGAGGCGGCGAATTTCGGCTCGACGGGCCTGAGGCCGCATGCCGACCGCTACGAACGCGCCCGCGAATTCGCGACCGTGATCACCGGTCTATGGCGCCACAGGTGGGGCGGCCATGACGGCCAGAGCTTTTCGGTGCGCGACCCGCTCGACATACCGCCCTCGCCGCAAGGCGCGCCGGTGATGGTGCAGGCCGGAGCATCGGACGACGGCAAGGATCTGGCCGCGCGGACCGCCGATGTCGTGTTCTCGGCCGCGCAGACTCTTGAGGAGGCCAAGGCCTTCTATGATGATCTCAAGGGCCGCCTCGCCGCCTATGGCCGCCGGCCGGACGACGTGAAGATCATGCCCGGCGTGGCGCCGATCGTGGCCGCTACAAAGGCTGAGGCCCAGGCCAAATACGATGCGCTGCAGGAGCTGATCCCCGACGATGTCGGCGTGGCGCTGCTCTCCAGCTATCTCAGCATCTCCGACCTCTGGCGTTATCCGATCGACGGACCGCTGCCCGAGCTGCCGGAAAGCGAAGGCATGAAAAGCCGGCAGGCGCTGGTCATCGAGCAGGCGCGCCGGGACGGTCTCTCGATCCGTGAGCTGGCGCGCTATTTTGCCGGCGCGCGCGGCCACTGGCGGGTGGTCGGCACGGCCGAGCAGATCGCCGACGAATTGCAGGCACGGTTCGAAGGCGGCGCTGCCGACGGCTTCAATGTGATGCCGTCATGGTTTCCCGGCGAGTTGGATGCCTTCGCGGCGCTGGTCGTGCCGGAACTGCAGCGGCGCGGCCTGTTCCGCAAGAACTATGAAGGCCGCACATTGCGCGACCATCTCGGCCTGAAGCGGCCTGCGTGAAGCGCCTCAGCCGGCTTCCATCAGCCGGGCCTTTCCGGAGACCTTGATCGAGCTGCCGGGCTCCGGCGGAATGTCGGCATGGAGGCGCGAGCGCACGCCCATGTCCTCGCCCTGGACAATGTCGATCGAGCCGCCATGCGGCCAGCCGAGGTCGCGCAAATAGCCGGCGAAGGCGGCGGTCGATGCCCCCGTCGCCGGATCCTCATAGACGCCGCCGGAAGCGAAGGGATTGCGCGTGTGGAAGAGGCGCGGCGTTTCGGCAAAAGCGAGAAGGATCGTGACCAGCCCTTCACGCCGCATGAAGGCCTGGCCCTCCTTGAAATCATAAGCCATCGCGGCAAGCGCTCCGCGTGAATTCAGCGCCAGCACGAAATGGTCGGAGCCGCCATGGATCAGCGCCGGGGGAATGGCGGGATTGATGTCACCGGCCGCGTAACCGAACAGCGCCAGCATTTCGGCGACAAGTCCTGGCGATGCCGGCTTGCCGCGCGTTGGTGGTGACTGCAGCGCGGCGACAATGTTGGAGCCGTCGCGGAATCCTTCGACGGTGATGTCGGCCTGGTTGAGGCTCAGCTTGAAAACGCCGTCGCCGAACTGTCTGACCTACAATGTTGGAGCCGTCGCGGAATCCTTCGACGGTGATGTCGGCCTGGTTGAGGCTCAGCTTGAAAACGCCGTCGCCGAACTGTCTGACCAGCGCCGCGCCCAGCGCAATGGTGGCGTGGCCGCAAAACGGTACTTCCGATTCCGGCGAGAAATAGCGCACGCGCCAGCCTTCGCCATCGGGCGCGGCGAAGGCGGTTTCGGAAAAGCCGACCTCGGCCGCGACGCGCTGCATGTCGGCCGCGTCGGGCAGGACATCGCCAATCACCACGCCTGCGGGGTTGCCGCCGGTGTTCCCATCCGAAAATGCCGCTATCCGCAAAACGTCCATGTTGCTCGCCCCGTATTCGCCACTCGTATTCGTCAGGCGCGCAGAAAACACGGTTCAACCCGGTTTGGGAAACGAAGAAAGCGACGAGCAGCTGTGAGCGCCAGTCATATCTCCATCGGCCATGCGCTCCTCGATTCAATGCGGAACGAAACCCGCCCCTTTGCCGTTCTGGCGACTGGTGGCCGTGCAGGCCGCCCTTCAATCCTCAGCCCAGCGACGCAGCGCGACAGGAGCCGACCATGGACGCCATCGTCACCAAGAACGACCTCAAATCCGACGCCAAGAAGGAATCGATCGATCTTCTCAACGCCAGGCTTGCCGATGCCATCGACCTGGCGCTGATCACCAAGCAGGCGCACTGGAACGTCAAGGGACCGCAGTTCATCGCCATCCACGAGATGCTGGATGAATTCCGCGAAGAGATCGACGGCCATGTCGACATCATCGCCGAGCGCGCCGTGCAGCTCGGCGGCACCGCGCATGGCACCTCGCAGGAAGTATCGAAGGCGACCAAGCTGAAGCCCTATCCGACCGACATCCACAAGACCAGGGATCATCTGGCGGCACTGATCGACCGCTATGCCTCGGCCGCCAAGCTGACGCGTGAAGCGATCGACGACGCGGCCGACGCCGGCGATGCCGACACCGCAGACATCTTCACCGCCTATTCACGCTCGCTCGACAAATTGCTGTGGTTCCTGGAAGCGCACACGCAGGAAAAGGAATAGCCAAGCGGCTTCCCGTTTCCCGCATGGCCGGCTGGATCAGCCGGCCATCGCCTTTTCAGGCGTGCTCGAAGCCGATGCCTGGGCGGAGTGCGACACCAGCGCCGTCATGATCTCGGCGGCGGCAAGCGCGGCAATCACCGGCGGGCGCTTGTCCTTTACGGCATTGCCGCCGATCGGCGAGACGAGGCGGCTGAACTCGGCCTCGCTGCCCTCGGCGGACTTCAGAAACCAGTTCTTGAAGGTCGCCTTCTTGGTCTTCGAGCCGATCATGCCGACATAGGCGGCGTCGTCGCGTTTCAGCGCCTCGGCGACGATCAGGAAATCGAGCGCATGGTCGTGGGTGAGGATGGCGAAGGCCGATCCCGCCGGCGCCTCGCGCACCACGGCCTCGGGCATCGGCGTCAGTTTCGTCTCGACCGTTTGCGGCATGCCTTCCAGCGCATCGGCGCGCGTCTCGACGACCACGGCATGGATGGGCAGCAGCGCCAGCGACGCGGCCAACGCCTGGCCGACATGGCCACCACCGAAGACGTAGGCGTGGGGGAGGTGCGCCTCCTCGGCCTCGGCCCTGGCGATCAGCTCTTGTTCGAGCGCTGCATCGACCGGCCGGATCAGCACCTCGACGCGACCGCCGCAGCATTGGCCGATTTCGGGTCCGAGCGGGACGTCGAGCGTGGCGCAGACTTCGTCGACCTCGATGCGGGCCTCCCTCCCCCTTGAGGGGAGGGTGGCGGCGAAGCCGCCGGGTGGGGTCGTCGCGGCCGTGCCCGGCGCCCTTGTGGTGCCTTCTGAGAGGACCCCCTCTGGCCGCTTTGCGGCCATCTCCCCCTCAAGGGGGGAGAAAAGGAGCTGCCGCGCCTTGTCGATCGCCATGTATTCGAGCTGGCCGCCGCCGATTGTGCCCAAAATCGCCGATGCCGAGACGAGCATGAAGGCGCCGGCCTCGCGCGGGGTCGAGCCCTTCGTGGCCGCGACCTCGACGAGCGCGACCCGGCCAGCCCGGCCGAGAAACGCCTTCAGGCTTTGCACGTTCGAGTTCATCGTCTGCATTCCTAGCACCGAAATATAGGGTTTTTCGGCCCGAATTGCACGTTTCTTGGCCCGTTCAGGCCTGTTTTGCGGCTTCCCGCTTCAGCCGCTCGATCGCCATCAGCACCCGTTCCGGCGTCGCCGGCGCGTCGAGGCGCGGGCAGATCTTGTGATCCGCAACACTCGCAACCGCGTCGGAGAGCGCATGCAGCACGGACATGCCGTGCGGCAGCGGCGGCTCGCCGACCGCCTTGGAGCGATGGATAGTCGGCTCATAGGCCGATGACCAGTCGGTCAGCTTGACGTTGAAGATTTTTGGCCGGTCGGAAGCGAGCGGGATCTTGTAGGTCGACGGCGCATGCGTGCGCAGCCGGCCGCTGTCGTCCCACCACAGCTCTTCCGTCGTCAGCCAGCCCATGCCCTGGATGAAGCCACCCTCGACCTGGCCGAGGTCGATCGCCCGGTTGAGCGAGCGTCCGGCATCATGCAGGATATCGGTGCGCTCCACGACATATTCGCCGGTGAGCGTGTCGACCGAGACTTCCGAGCAGGCCGCGCCATAGGCGTAATAATAGAAGGCATGGCCGCGGCCCTTGCTGCGATCCCAGTGGATCTTGGGCGTCTTGTAGAAGCCGGCCGCCGAGAGCTGGACGCGGTTGATATAGGCCTGCTTGACCAGATCGTTGAAGGCGACTTCCTGATTGCCGACCCGCACCCGATTGGGCAGGAACACGACCTGATCGAGCGGCACCTGGTATTTTTCCGCCGCGAAATCGGTCAGTCGCTTGCGGATCTGACGGGCGGCGTCCTGTGCCGCCATGCCGTTGAGGTCGGCGCCGGAGGACGCAGCCGTCGGCGAGGTGTTCGGCACCTTGGCGGTGGTCGTCGCGGTGATCTTGACCCGGTCGAGGTCGATCTGGAACTCCTCGGCAACGACCTGCGCCACCTTGAGATGCAGACCCTGGCCCATCTCGGTGCCGCCGTGGTTCATATGCACCGAGCCGTCGGCATAGACATGCACCAGCGCGCCGGCCTGATTGGCCTCGGTCTTGGTAAAGGAGATGCCGAACTTGACCGGCGTCATGGCCAGGCCGCGCTTGATGAAGCGGCTGTTGTTGTTGAAGGCGCTGATCTCGCGCCGCCGCCGCGCATAGTTGGCGCTCTCTTCCAACTCCGCGACGATGCGGTGGATGATGTTGTCCTCGACCTTCTGATGATAGGGCGTGAAGCAGCGCTCGCCGATGGCATCCATCGGGTCATAGAAATTGAGCTTGCGGATTTCGAGCGGGTCCTTGCCGACCGCGAAGGCCACCTCGTCGATGACGCGCTCGGCGCCGACCATGCCTTGCGGGCCGCCAAAGCCGCGGAAGGCGGTGTTCGAGACAGTGTTGGTGTAGAGCGGCGCCGACTTCGCATGCACCGCCGGATAGAAATAGGCGTTGTCGCAGTGGAACAGCGCGCGGTCGCCGACCGGACCCGACAGGTCGGCCGAAAACCCGCAGCGCAGCGCATAGGTGAAGTCGACGCCGAGGATGTTGCCCTCGTCGTCAAAGCCAACTTCATAGTCGATGGCGAAATCGTGCCGCTTGCCGGTGGCAGTCATGTCCTCGTCGCGGTCGAGCCTGATCTTGACCGCGCGGTTGAGCCTCTTGGCGGCGATGGCGGCGATGGCGGCGCACTGGTTGGCCTGTGTTTCCTTGCCGCCGAAGCCGCCGCCCATGCGGCGTACTTCCACCGTCACGGCATGGCTCGGCACGCCGAGCGTGTGCGCGACCAGGTGCTGCGTCTCGCTCGGGCCCTGCGTCGAGCAATAGACGATCACCTCGTCATCCTCGCCGGGAATCGCCAGCGAGACCTGGCCCTCGAGATAGAAATGGTCCTGACCGCCGAGCCACATACGGTTCTTGATGCGGCGTGGTGCGGCCGCAATCGCCGCGGCCGCGTCGCCGCGCTTCAGGATGAGCGGCGTCGTGACCTGCTTGTCCTTGACCGGATCGAGGTCCCATATGTCGATCACGGCCGGAAGCTCGTCATATTCGATCCTGGCCAGGCGCGCCGCACGGCGCGCCTCCTCGCGGGTGTTGGCAACCACGGCGAAGATCGGCTGGCCGTAGAACTGCACCTTGCCTTCGACGAACACCGGATCGTCATGCATGTTGCTCGGCGAAACATCGTTCTCGCCGGGTACGTCGGCGTGGGTCAGAACATCGACGACGCCCGGTGCTGAACGCACCGCCGAGAGGTCGACGCTCTTCAAGGTGCCGTGCGCGACCTTGGCGAGGCCGAGGCCGACATGCAGCGTGCCAGCCGGCTCCGGCATGTCGTCGATATAGACGGCGGCGCCGCTGACATGCTTGTGCGCGGAATCATGCCGCTGTTCGGTGGCGACGCCGCCGACGATCTTTTCGGCCTTGAGGTTGGGGGTGGCGTGCTTGTTCATCAGGCCGCCTCGTTGCGTGACACCTGGAACGGCGCCCTGGTGCCTGTGGTTTCCACATAGAAGCGCAGCAAAAGGTTCTTTGCCGCCAGCGCCCGGTACTCGGCAGTCGCGCGCATGTCGGTGATCGGCGTGAAGTCGCTGACGTATTCGGCCATCGCGGCCTCGACAGCCGCTTCGCTCCAGGGCTTACCGATAAGGACCCTTTCAACCGCAGCCGCGCGCTTCGGCGTCGGCGCCATGCCGCCATAAGCGATGCGGATATCGGCCACGGTGCCATCCTTGGCCAGGGTCAGATAGAAGGCGCCGAGGGTCGCGGTGATGTCCTCGTCGCGGCGCTTGGTGACCTTGTAGACGGCAAATTTCGTGCCCTCTGCCGGCACGGGCACATGGACCGCTTCGACGAATTCGCCGGTTTGGCGGTCCTGCTTGCCATAGGCGATGAAGAAAGTTTCGAGCGGGATCGTGCGGCGCGCCTCGCCCTTGCGGAGTGTCAGTTGCGCGCCGAGCGCGATCAGCGGCGGCGGCATGTCGCCGATCGGCGAGCCGTTGGCGACGTTGCCGCCGATGGTGCCCATGTTGCGCACCTGCTCGCCGCCAATGCGGTCGACCAGCGGTCCCAGCGCGGGGATGCGCTTGGATAGCGTCTCGAAGGCCTCGGTGTAGGTCACGCTGGCGCCGATGGTGATAACTCCGTCGGCCTCCGAGATGTTGCGCAAGCCGTCGAGACCGCCGATGAAGATCGCCGGCGAAATATCGCGCATATGCTTGGTGACCCACAGGCCGACATCGGTCGAGCC
Source organism: Mesorhizobium silamurunense (assembly GCF_014843825.1). Lineage (GTDB taxonomy): Bacteria > Pseudomonadota > Alphaproteobacteria > Rhizobiales > Rhizobiaceae > Mesorhizobium > Mesorhizobium silamurunense. The sequence continues at coordinate 14,015 of NZ_JHQR01000057.1, read as the reverse complement.
GGCAACGATGGTGGCGCCGGGCTCCTTCTCGAGAACCGCTGCGAAATCGTCGACGTTGGCCGGCACGATCAGCCGCCGCTTGCCCGACCCGACCTCGACCCTGGCGCCGTCGCGCAGCGCTTCCAGGCGCGCGGTAATGTCCTTGCGTTCCACCGCCAGCGGGTCCTTCGCCGCCTTGCCGTAGCTCGAAATGGCACGCGCGGCGCGCATGATCGCCTCATAGCCGGTGCAGCGGCAGAGATTGCCCTGCAGCGCCTTTTCGATCGCCGCATCAGAAGGGTTGGGCGTCTTCATCCAGAGCGCATAGAGCGACATGATGAAGCCCGGCGTGCAGAAGCCGCATTGCGAACCATGGAAATCGACCATCGCCTGCTGCACCGGGTGCAGCTTCTCTCCGTCGCCGCGCAGATGTTCGATTGTGACGACATGGGTGCCGTCGAGCGAGCCCATGAAGCGGATGCAGGCGTTGACGCTTTCATAGACGAGGCCTTCTGCGGAAAGCTTGCCAACCAGCACCGTGCAGGCACCGCAGTCGCCTTCGGCGCAGCCTTCCTTGGTGCCGCGCAGCGACCGGTTGAGCCGCAGCCAGTCGAGCAAGGTCGCATCGGGCTCGACGTCGGCGAGCGCAATGTCGGCGCCGTTCAGGATGAAGCGTATCTTGTTACGGGTCTTGTCGGCCATGTCTCAGCTCCCGCGATAGGTCGAGTAGCCGTAGGGCGAAATCAAGAGCGGCACGTGATAATGGCGCTCTTCGGCCATGCCGAAACGGATCGGCACAGTGTCGAGGAAAGCCGGCTGCGGCAGGCTGATGCCTTGCCCGCGCAGATAGTCGCCGGCAGCAAAGACCAGCTCATATTCGCCGGTGCGGAAATCGGCGCCGGCAAGCAGCGGCGCATCGCAGCGCCCGTCATCGTTGGTGATGACGGTCTTGAGAAGCGTGCGGGCCTGGCGCTCGATGCGGAAAAGTCCAATCGAGAGGCCTTTTGCCGGCCTGCCGGTCGCGGTGTCGAGCACATGGGTCGTCAGACGCCCGCCATCGGCTTTCGACGTTTCTGCCACTGGCCGCCTCCCATTTCCTGTACAAACCGATTGGCCGGTACAGTCCAACGTTTTCAGGTCAATTGTGCGCCAATTAAAGGCGATGCATAAGTCCCGGTCGAGCGGAGTGCGGCAAAAAGCACTTTCAAAAATTTTCGGGGGAATGCACAGGCACTCCTTTCGATATCTTAACTCCAACAATCGGGCAGGAGCGACCCAATGCGTTACGAACGGGACATGCGCGGTTACGGGGCCAATCCACCGGATCCGAAATGGCCCGGCGGCGCACATGTCGCGGTGCAGTTCGTCGTCAACTACGAGGAAGGCGGCGAGAATTGCGTGCTGCACGGCGACAAGGCTTCCGAAGCCTTCCTGTCGGAGATCGTGGGCGCCGCCCCTTGGGTCGGCCAACGCCACTGGAACATGGAATCGATCTACGAATATGGCGCTCGCGCCGGTTTCTGGCGGCTCTACCGGCTGTTCACCGAAGCCCAAGTGCCGGTGACCTGCTACGGCGTCGCGACCGCGCTGGCGCGTTCGCCTGACCAGGTCGTGGCGATGCAGGAGGCAGGCTGGGAGATCGCCTCGCACGGCCTGAAATGGATCGACTATCGCGAACACAGCGCGGAGGACGAGCGGCGCGACCTCGAAGAGACGATCAAGCTGCACTACGAAGTCACCGGCGCGCGGCCCACCGGCTGGTATACCGGCCGCACCTCGGTCAACACGGTGCGGCTCGTCGCGGAGGAAGGCGGCTTCGACTACGTCTCCGACACCTATGACGACGAGCTGCCCTACTGGTTCGACCGGGATGGGTTGGAGAAGCCGCAGCTCATCATCCCTTACACGCTCGACGCCAACGACATGCGCTTCGCCACCCCGCAGGGCTTCAACTCGGGCGACCAGTTCTTCGCCTATCTGAAGGACAGTTTCGACACGCTCTATGCCGAGGGCAAGGCAGGGCGGCCGCGCATGATGAATATCGGCCTGCATTGCCGGCTGGTCGGCCGTCCGGGCCGCGTGGCGGCGCTGAAGCGCTTCGTCGACTATGTGAAATCACATGACAAGGTCTGGCTGACGCGGCGCATCGACATCGCCAAGCATTGGCGGGAGACGCATCCTTACCAGGTGCCGACGCTGCGCCCTTCGCGGATGGAGTTCGAGGCCTTCGTGCATGCCTTCGGCGGCGTGTTCGAGCATTCGCCTTGGATCGCCGAGCGCACCTACGAGCTGGAGCTCGGCCCCGCGCATGACAGCGCCGGCGGCCTGCACAACGCGCTCTGCCGCGTCTTCCGCGCGGCGACGGAAGCTGAGCGGCTTTCCGCGCTCAACGCCCATCCCGACCTCGCCGGAAAGCTGGCGGCGGCGAAGCGGCTGACGCCGGAATCGGCCAAGGAACAGGCTTCCGCCGGGCTCGACGCGCTGACCGACAAGGAGCGCGAGCTGTTCTCGAAACTCAACGCCGCCTACGTCACCACTTTCGGCTTCCCCTTCATCATCGCGGTCAAGGGCAAGACGAAGGATCAGATTCTGGCGGAGTTCGAGGCGCGCATCGGCAACGGCCGCGGCGTCGAGTTCGAAACCGCCTGCAGACAGGTCGAGCGCATCGCCTTGCTTCGGCTGAAAGACATGCTGCCGCGCTGACTACACAGTTTTTCTGGAATTGCTCTAAGGGTCAGGACCCCATGGAAATGATCAAGACGTCCGAGCGAACCTACTACGCACCGCATGGCGGCCATCCCGGCCAGACCGAGTTGCTGACCGGCCGCGCCGTCTTCACCGAAGCCTATGCCGTCATTCCCAAGGGCGTGATGCAGGACATCGTGACCAGCCCGCTGCCGTTCTGGGACAAGACCAGGGCATGGATCATCGCAAGGCCGCTCTCCGGCTTCGCCGAGACGTTTTCGCAATACATCGTCGAGGTCCTGCCGGGCGGCGGCAGCGACCGACCGGAACTTGACGCCGAAGCCGAGGGCGTTCTGTTCGTGGTCGAGGGCGAACTCACCGTCTCGCTTGCCGGCAACAAGCATGTGCTTCGCCCGGGCGGCTTTGCCTTCCTGCCGCCGTCCAGCGGCTGGACGGTGCGCAACGAGAGCGGCGATGCCGTCCGCTTCCACTGGGTCCGCAAGGCCTACGAAGCGGTGGACGGTCTCGATGTACCGGAAGCCTTCTTCACCAATGAGCAGCAGATCGAGCCGAGCGCGATGCCCGGCACGGAAGGCCGCTGGGCAACGACGCGCTTCGTCGACCCGGCCGACATGCGCCACGACATGCATGTCACGATCGTTACGCTCAAGCCCGGCGCGGTCATTCCCTTTGCCGAGACGCATGTCATGGAGCATGGGCTCTACGTGCTCGAAGGCAAGGCCGTCTACCGCCTCAACCAGGATTGGGTCGAGGTCGAGGCCGGCGACTTCATGTGGCTGCGCGCCTTTTGCCCGCAGGCCTGCTATGCCGGCGGTCCGGGGAACTTCCGCTACCTGCTCTACAAGGACGTCAACCGCCACGCCAAGCTTGGCGGCGCCCTCGGGGGTCGCGCGCGGTGACCCGCATCGTCGCCCAGCCGCTGACGCGCGATAACTTCGCGCCCTTCGGCGACGTCATCGACATGGGCGGCGACAACCGCTACCCGATCAACGGCGGCAAGGCGATGCGCTATCATGACCTCGCCACGGCGGAAGCCGCAGGGCCGAATGCTCGCGTGCTGATCTCGATGGTGCACGGCACGCCCTACGAGATGCCGCTGAAGCTCGCCATGGTGGAACGCCATCCGCTCGGCAGCCAGGCCTTCATTCCATTGTCGCCGCGCCCGTTCCTGGTCGTCGTCTGCAATGATACCAAGGACGGGCCCGGCGAGCCGCACGCCTTCATCACCGCGCCTGGGCAGGGCATCAACTACCGCCGCAACCTCTGGCACGGCGTGCTGACGCCGATCGGCGAAGAACAGGATTTTCTCATCGTCGACCGCGGCGGCGACGGCTCCAACCTCGAAGAGTGCCATTTCTCGCACCCTTACGAGATCCACCTTCCCTGAACGGTGACATTCCTCTCATGACTGACATTTCGCTGATCGACCGCCTGCTCGACGTGATCGAGCACGATATCGCGCCGAAGACCGCCGAAGGCGTGGCCCACGGCAACAAACTGTTCGGCGCCGCGATCCTGAGGAAAGACGACCGCTCGCTGGTGCTCGCCGAGACCAACAACGAGATGGAAAATCCGCTCTGGCATGGCGAGGTGCATTGCCTGAAGCGCTTCTACGAGATGCCGAAGGCCAAGCGCGTCGACACCAGCGACGCTATCTTCCTCGCCACCCACGAGCCCTGCTCGCTTTGCCTGTCGGCCATCACCTGGACCGGCTTCGACAATTTCTACTACCTGTTCAGCCATGAGGATTCGCGCGACAGCTTCGCCATCCCGCACGATCTCAAGATCCTGAAGGAGGTCTTCACCCTCGACCCTGGCGGCTACAACGCCGAGAACGCCTATTGGAAGAGTTTTTCCATCCGCCGGCTGGTCCGCGCCTTGCAGGAGGCGGAGCGCAAGCGGCTGGAGGCGCGCATAGGGAAGATCTCCGCGCACTATGATGAACTCTCCGGCGCCTATCAGGCGAGCAAGGCCGAGAACGACATTCCGCTGAATTGACGCGGATTGACCATCCGATTTCGCCGGCTGGCCCACGACGTATCCCTGGCGGCTCCATCATTTGCTCCGTCATGAAAACCGTCACCGAATTTCCCCGCAAGATCGTCGAATTTCCCGATATGGGCATCGTCATGCCGGATGGCTGCCGGCTGTCGGCGCGCATATGGATGCCTGAGGATGCCGTGGACAATCCGGTGCCGGCGATCCTCGAGCATCTGCCCTACCGCAAGCGTGACGGCACCATCTTCCGCGATCAGTTGACCCACCCCTACTTCGCCGGCCACGGCTACGCCTCGATCCGCGTCGACATGCGCGGCAATGGCGATTCCGAAGGGCTGATGGACGACGAATATTCCGAGCAGGAATTGCAGGACGCCTGCGACGTCATCGCCTGGGCGGCCGCGCAGCCCTGGTGCAACGGCAATGTCGGCATGATGGGTATTTCCTGGGGCGGCTTCAACTGCCTGCAGGTGGCCGCAAAGCAGCCGCCGGCGCTGAAGGCGGTGATCAGCCTGTGCTCGACCGTCGACCGCTATGCCGACGATATCCACTACAAGGGCGGCTGCCTTCTGCTGGAAAATTTCGGCTGGGCCTCGACGATGCTCTCCTATTCGTCGCGGCCACCGGATCCGGAAATCGCCGGCGGCAACGGCTGGCGCGACCTGTGGCTCAGCCGGCTGGAGAACCAGCCATTCCTTCTGCCGCTCTGGCTCAGCCACCAGCATCGCGATGCCTACTGGAAGCGCGGCTCGATCTGCGAGGACTTTTCCGCGGTCAAGGCGTCGGTGCTGTCCATCGGCGGCTGGCATGACGGCTACCGCAACACGATTTCCAATCTCGTCGCCAATATCCAGTCGCCGGTGAAGGGCATTGTCGGCCCGTGGATCCACAAATACCCGCATTACGCGGGGCCCAATCCAGCCATCGGCTTCCTGCAGGAGGCGCTGCGCTGGTGGGATCGCTGGCTGAAAGGTGTCGAGACCGGCGTCGAGGCCGACCCGGATTATCGCGCCTATGTCATGGACAGCGTGCGCCCGGCCCGTTGGCACCCGGAGCGGCCCGGCCGCTGGATTGCGGAACAGGAATGGCCGTCCTCCAATATCAAGCTTGAGACGGTCGAGCTCATTCCGGGAGGTTCCAAGCCGGCGATCGTCGCTTCCCCGCAAAGCTGCGGGCTTGCCGGCGGCGAGTATTTTCCTTTCACCTTCGGTCCCGAGTTGCCGGGCGACCAGCGTCCTGACGATGCGCTTTCGGTGTGCTTCGACCAGGCCGAGCTCGAGGAGGCAATCGATATCGTCGGCGCGCCGGAGTTGGGGGTTCGGGTGGCCTCGGACCGTCGCCAGGCCAACATCGCGGTACGTCTCTGCGACGTGCATCCCGATGGCGCCTCGGAACTGATCTCCTACGGCGTGCTCAACCTCAGCCATCGCAACTCGCACGAATTCCCGGAAGCCCTGGTGCCGGGCGAGATGGTTTCGGCGCGCGTCGTGCTCGACCAGTGCGCCTATCGGGTGCCGGCGGGCCACAAACTGCGCATTGCCGTCTCAAATGCCTATTGGCCGATGATCTGGCCTTCGCCGGAGCCGGTGACGCTCAAGCTGTCGGCGGCGACGCTCAAGCTGCCGCTGCGCCCGCTGGCGAAAGGCGACGAGGTCTCGTTCGCAGAACCGGAGGGGGCCACGCCCTGGGCGACCGAGACGATCAGGCCCGCCAACTCCGAGCGGCATGTCGACCGCAACGAGAAGACCGGCATCGTCACGCTTTCCATAACGGACGATTTCGGCGAGGTGCGCGACCTGGAGCACGGATTGGTCAACGACAGCATCGTGCGCGAGACCTGGGCGATCCATCCCGACGATCCGCTGTCGGCCACGGGCAGCACCCATTGGACGCAAACCTTGTCGCGGGATGGATGGTCGGTGCGCACCGAAACCTTCGCCAACATGCGCGCAGACGATCAGAACTTCATCCTCAGCGCCAGAATCGAGGCCTATGAGGGTGAGAATCTGGTGTTCGAGCGCGATTTCGAGCAGACGATTCCCCGCGCCCTCGTCTGAGTGCTGACAGATTGGTCCAAACGCGACGCGCCATTTACGCCACGGCATGTCGCATTCGGTCTTGCTTACCGCTTTCCCTTACGGTCATTATCCCTCACAAGAAAACAAGAAACGGCCGCTAGGCCGAACCATCAGAGTGAGGAACCTACAATGTCAAACGAACTGGACTATCTCAGCCGTCGCGTCGCTTCCGGCAAGCTCAGCCGTCGTGATTTTCTCGGCCGCGCCGCCGCGCTCGGCGTCTCGGCTACCTTTGCCAATTCGCTGCTGTCGAGCGCAGCGCGCGCCGCCGGCCCAGTCAAGGGCGGCACGCTGAAGGCCGGCCTGGTTGGCGGTGAATCCACCAACAGCCTCGACCCGGCACTGATGATGACCCAGGTGCCGTTCGCCTTCGGCAAGTGCTGGGGCGAAATGATCGTCGAGCTCTCTCCCGACGGCAAGCTCGAGAACCGCATCGCCGAGGAGATCGGCGCTTCGGATGATGCGAAGACCTGGACACTGAAAATCCGCGACGGCGTCGAATTCCACAACGGCAAGACCGTGACCGCCGAGGACGTCGCCGCCACGCTCGAGCGCCATTCCGACGAGAAGTCGAAATCCGGCGCGCTGGGCTACATGAAGGGCATCGAGACCATCAAGGCCAGCGGCAAGGAAGTGGTGCTGACGCTGAAGGAGCCGAACGCCGACCTGCCCTATCTGCTCAGCGACTATCACCTGATCGTCCAGCCGAATGGCGGCAAGGACAAGCCCGATGCCGGCATCGGTGCCGGCCCCTACAAGGTCAAGGTCAACGAGCCGGGCGTGCGCCATGTCGGCGAGCGCTTCGCCAACTACTGGCAGGGCGACAAGATGGGCCATGCCGACCAGATCGAAGTCGTCGTCATCAACGACGCGACGGCGCGCACGGCGGCCCTGCAGGGCGGCCAGGTCAACATGATCAACCGCGTCGAGCCGAAGATCGTCGACCTGATCAAGCGCGTGCCGGGCGTCACCATCCGCAACCACTCCGGTCCCGGCCATTACGTGTTCATCATGCATTGCAACACGGCGCCGTTCGACAATAACGACCTCAGGATGGCGCTGAAGCTGGCGATCAACCGCGAGGAGATGCTGAACAAGGTGCTGCGCGGCTACGGCTCGCTCGGCAACGACTTCCCGATCAACGCTTCCTACCCGCTGTTCACCGAGATCGAGCAGCGCAAGTACGATCCGGACAAGGCCAAGTTCCATTACAAGAAGTCGGGCCATGACGGTTCCATCCTGCTCAGGACCTCGGATGTCGCCTTCCCCGGCGCCGTCGATGCCGCGCAGCTCTATCAACAGAGTGCGGCCAAGGCCGGCATCAAGCTGGAAATCAAGCGCGAACCGGGCGACGGCTACTGGAACGAGGTCTGGAACAAGCAGCCCTTCTGCGCCTCCTATTGGGGCGGCCGCTCGACGCAGGACCAGATGTATTCGACTGCCTATCTGTCGAGCGCCGACTGGAACGACACGCGTTTCAAGCGCCCGGATTTCGACAAGATGGTGCTGGCGGCGCGCGCCGAGCTCGACGAGGCCAAGCGCAAGCAGATGTACCACGACATGGCGGTCATGGTGCGCGACGAGGGCGGCCTGATCCTGCCAATGTTCAACCAGTTCATCGACGCGACGGGTCCCAAAGTCGCCGGCTGGGTGGAGGATCCGCACCAGGAGCTGTGCAACGGCTACGCTTTGGCGAAGTGCTGGCTCGAAGCCTGAGCCCGGCCTTGCGCTCATGTCCGCACCCATCGTGAAACTGGTGGCCCAGCGCATTGCGCTGGGCATCCTCCTTTTGCTGGCCGTTTCGGTCCTGATCTTCGCCGGCACCCAGATCCTGCCCGGCGACGTCGCGCAAGCCATCCTTGGACAATCGGCGACGCCGGAGTCGCTCGCCAATCTGCGCGAGCAGCTCGGGCTCAACCAGCCTGCCTATATCCGCTACTTCCATTGGCTGGGCGGCGTGCTCACCGGCGACCTCGGCACCGCCATGTCGAGTGGGCAGGACATAGCGACATCTATCAAGGAACGGCTGTGGAACACGCTGTTCCTGGCCTTCTGGGCGGCGATCGTTGCCATCCCGCTGGCGGTCACGCTCGGCCTGATCGCGGTGCGCTACCGCAATGGCTGGGTCGACAAGCTGATCTCCGGGGTGGCGCTCGCCTCGACCTCGTTCCCGGAATTCTTCATCGGCTATCTGCTGGTCTTCTACTTCGCGGTCCAGCATCAATGGTTCCCCGCGATCTCGACCGTCTATGAGGGAATGTCTTTCGGCGAGCGCTTGCAGGCGATCGCGCTGCCGGCGGCGGCGCTGACGCTGGTGGTGCTCGCCCACATGATGCGCATGACGCGCGCGGCGATCCTCAACGTCATGCAGTCGGCCTATGTCGAGACGGCGGAGCTCAAGGGCCTGTCGGCTTTCGCGGTCATCCGCAAGCATGCTTTCCCGAATGCGATCGCGCCGATCATCAACGTCGTCATGCTGAACCTTGCCTATCTCGTGGTCGGCGTCGTCGTCGTCGAGGTGATCTTCGTCTATCCGGGCATGGGGCAATATCTCGTCGACCATGTCACCAAGCGCGACGTTCCCGTCGTCCAGGCGGTCGGCCTGATCTTCGCGGCCGTCTATATCAGCCTCAACATCATCGCGGACATCGCGGCGATCGTCGCCAATCCGCGGCTCAGGCATCCGAAGTAGGGGGCGGCCGATATGCTCGATATCAGACGCATTCCTATCGCGGCGCTGATCGGCATTGTGCTGACGACGCTCTTCGTGCTGGCGGCGGTCTTCGCGCCATGGATCGCCCCGCACGGCAATGCCGAGATCGTCAGCGACGTCCCCTGGGAGCCGATGTCATCCGTGCACTGGCTGGGCACCGACAATCTCGGCCGCGATCTCTTGTCCCGCATGATCTATGGCGCCCGCATCACGCTGTTCATCGCCGTGCTCGCCACCGCGCTGTCCTTTTCGCTCGGCGCCATTCTGGGCTTCTCCGCGGCGGTGTTCGGCGGCTGGTTCGACACGATCCTCTCACGGCTCGTCGACCTGCTGATGTCGATCCCGACGCTGATCATGGGCCTCGTCGTGCTGTCGGTGCTGCCGTCGAATCTGGTGACGCTGATCCTGGTGATGGGCATTCTCGATTCGACCCGCGTCTACCGCCTATCGCGCGCGGTGGCGGTCGACATCAACGTCATGGACTATGTCGAGGCCGCGAAGCTGCGCGGCGAAGGGAGCGGCTGGATCATCTTCCGCGAGATCCTGCCCAATGCGCTGTCGCCGCTGGTCTCGGAACTCGGCCTGCGCTTCATCTATGCCGTGCTTTTCCTGTCGACGCTCTCCTTCCTCGGCCTCGGCGTGCAGCCGCCGGACGCCGACTGGGGCGGCATGGTGAAGGAAAACAAGGACGGCATCGTCTTCGGCATCCCGGCGGCGCTCATCCCCGCCGCGGCGATCGCGGCACTGGCGATCTCGGTCAACCTCGTCGCCGACTGGGTGCTCAACCGCACGACCAGCCTCAAGGGAGGGCGCGGGTGATGGCTGACAATAAGGCAAAGTCCGGGCAGGCAAAATCGGGCCGGCTCCTCGACATCCGCAACCTTCGTATCGAAGCCACGGTCTACCCGCCTGGCGAGCCGCCGAGGACCATCACCCTTGTCCACGATGTGTCGCTGACGCTGGAGAAGGGCAAGGTGCTCGGCCTGATCGGCGAATCCGGCGCCGGCAAATCGACCATCGGCCTGTCCTCCATGGGCTATGGCCGTGGCGGCGTACGCATCACCGGCGGCGAGGTCATCCTCAACGGCCGCGACATCCTGAAGGGCGGCAAGGAGGGCTTGCGCAAGCTGCGCGGCCGCGAAGTGTGCTATGTCGCGCAGTCGGCGGCGGCGGCCTTCAATCCGGCGCACCGTCTTATGGACCAGGTGGTGGAAGCCACATTGCTGCATGGCACGGCGACGCGGGCCGAAGCCGAGAAACGCGCCGTCGCGCTGTTCAAGAAGCTCAGCCTGCCCAACCCCGAAACCATCGGCGAACGTTTCCCGCATCAGGTCTCCGGCGGTCAGCTGCAGCGCGTGATGACGGCGATGGCGCTCTGCTCGGAGCCGGACCTCATCGTGTTCGACGAGCCGACGACGGCGCTCGACGTGACGACGCAGATCGACGTGCTGGCGGCGATCAAGGACGCCATCCGCGACACGCATGTGGCGGCTTTATACATCACCCACGACCTTGCCGTCGTCGCGCAGGTCTCGGACGAGATCGTGGTGCTGCGCCACGGCCGGCTGGTCGAATGGGGCGGCACCCGCCAGATCATCAAGGAGCCGCGCCAGGAATATACCAACGCGCTAGTGTCGGTGCATGAGATCGAGCATCAGGAACAGCAGCCGGGCACGGCGCCGATGCTGTCGGTGAAGAACGTCACGGCCGCTTATGGCGGCGGCCACGTCAAGGTGCTGAAGAACGTCTCGGTCGACATCTTTCCGGGCCAGACGCTGGCGGTGGTCGGCGAATCCGGTTCCGGCAAGTCGACGCTTGCGCGCGCCATCACCGGGCTGCTGCCGCCGGAACAAGGCAGTGTCGTCTTTGATGGCCGCACGCTCGGCAACAGGCTTGCCGACCGGCCGAAGGAGGATCTGCGCCAGCTGCAGATGATCTACCAGATGGCGGACGTGGCGATGAACCCACGCCAGACGGTGGGCACGATCATCGGACGGCCGCTGGAGTTCTACTTCGGCATGAGGGGCCGCGAGCGCGACAAGCGCGTCGCCGAGCTGCTCGACGAGATCGAAATGGGCAAAGGCTTCATCGACCGCTATCCGGCCGAGCTTTCCGGCGGCCAGAAGCAGCGCGTTTGCATCGCCCGCTCGCTCGCCGCCAAGCCCAAGCTGATCATCTGCGACGAGGTGACCTCGGCTCTCGATCCGCTGGTAGCCCACGGCATCCTCAAGCTGCTGCTCAATCTGCAGCAGGTTGAGAAGGTGGCTTATCTCTTCATCACCCACGACCTCGCGACAGTGAAGTCGATCGCCGACTCGATCGCGGTCATGTATCGCGGCGAGGTGGTACGTTACGGCTCCAAGAGCAAGGTGCTGACGCCGCCCTTCGACGCCTACACCGATCTTCTGTTGTCCTCCGTTCCCGAAATGGAGATCGGTTGGCTGGAGAAGGCCATCGCGGGCCGGCGCATGGAGAGCGCCGGCAACTAAGCTGGCTTCCTCTTCTCTGCGCTCCTGGGCCTTGGCCGGATCGGCCAGGCCCTCGATGCTGATCTCTCCCGCAAGATCGCATGGAATTGCCCGTGCCGCTCAAATCCAAACTGCTGCTCATCATCCTCGACGGCGTGCCTTACCGGAACTGGCGCCGGCTGATGGGCAATCTCGAAGGCTGGGCGCAGTCCGGAGAAGCGCAAGTATGGAAGATGCGCTCCGTGCTGCCGTCGACCTCCGCCTGCTGCTACGCCTCGATCCACACCGGGGTCACGCCGCAGGTTCACGGCATCCTGTCCAACGAGAACCGGTTCCGGGTCAAGCAGCCCGATATCTTCTCGGAGGTCAGCAAGGCCGGCGGCAAGACCGGCGCGGTGACACACTCCTACTGGTCGGAGTTCTTCCGCTCCTACCCGTTCGACCTGGTCGAGGACATGGAATTCGACGAGCCCGGCGGACCGATCACGCATGGCCGCTTCCACACCATGACCGGCTACAATCTCAAGAACCAGATGACGCCGAGCGACGTCGACCTGTTCGCGACGCTGACGATGCTCGCCAGGCGCCATGCCATCGACTACGGCATCCTCCACACCTGCACGCTCGACTCGATGGGCCATCGCTTCGGCCACGACTGCCACGAGATGGACCATGCCTGCTACGCGATGGACGGCATGCTCGCCGCCTTCCTGCCCCAATGGCGCCAAGCCGGCTATGAAGTCATCGTCACCGCCGATCACGGCCAGACCGACCGCGGCCATCACGGCGGACACGATGACGAGATGCAGCATTTCGCGCTCTATTATTTCGGTTCGGGCAAGGGCCCCGAGACCGATGCGCTGCTTGACCAATTGCAGCTCGCGCCGACGGTGCTGAGCCGGCTCGGCGTGGAAATACCGGCGACGATGAAGGCGAAGCCGTTTTTGAGCTAGCTCCTCCCTTCTCCCCTTGTGGGAGAAGGTGGATCGGCGCGTAGCGCCGAGACGGATGAGGGGTGCACGACGGAGCGGGGCGCAAAAAACTGAAGGATTTGAAACGCCTAATCTTTCAATGCCGTGCTCCGTCCAGCACCCCTCATCCGACCGAGCTTCGCTCGGCCCCCTTCTCCCACAAGGGGAGAAGGAAAAGCGCGCCTCTGGCAACGCTCCCTTTCTTCGGTTAGCTTCCGAAAATTCCTTGGCGGAGGATGAACCTTTTTGGACCGACAAGCGACAGAGCCACGAGGAGCCAGGCGGCTCGACCGGCCATGAATGCTGCGACGGAAACCGATCGCGCGCTTGTAGACCGGGTCGCGAAGGGCGACCGGGCCGCCGTGCGGCTCCTGTTCATGCGTCACCACGCGCGGATCTACCGTTTCGTGGCGCGCCAGACGGGATCGGAAATGATGGCCGACGATATCACCAATGAGGTCTTTCTCGAGCTGTGGCGGCAGGCGCCGGGCTTCGAAGGCCGCTCCGAAGTCTCGACCTGGCTGCTCGGCATCGCGCGCTTCAAGGCGCTGTCCTTGCTGCGCAAGAAGAAGGAAGACTGGATCGACGACGATGACGCGGCGCAGGTTCCCGACAGCGCCGACACGCCGGAAGTCGTCACCATGAAGGAGGACAAGGCCGCCGCCTTGCGCCGCTTCGTCGATGCCTTGCCGGAAGAACACCGCACGGTGATCGACCTTGCCTATTACCATGGCCAGTCGGTGACCGAGATCGGCGAGGTGCTCAATATCCCGGTCGCGACCGTCAAGACGAGGATGTTCTACGCCCGCAAGAAACTCGGCGAGGCCTTGAAGGCCGCCGGTTACGACAGGGGGTGGCCATGAGCGCCGCTGAAAAGATGTCGCGCCGCGACGAGATGGAGACGCTGCTGCCGTTCTACCTGAACGGCTCGCTTGAAGGCGCCGAGCTGGAAGCCGTCGAGGAATGGCTGGCCTCCGATCCGGCGGCGATGGCGGCCCTTGGCGAGGCGGAGGCCGAATTCTCCGGCACCGCCGCTGCCAACGAGGCGATCCGGCCGCCTGCCGATGCGCTCTCGCGCTTCGCCAGGGCGCTCGACGCCGAG
>NZ_JHQR01000052.1 GCF_014843825.1 Mesorhizobium silamurunense | reverse complement strand
GTCGGTGCCGGCATCGTCGTCACCATCAAAGAGTAATTGGACGAAACGGATCTGTCGCGGGCGCGGGCTGCCCGCGCCGCGCCAGAACAAGGAATTGACGCATGAACGGACAGAATATCCGCATCCGCCTTAAGGCGTTTGACCACCGGGTGCTCGACGCCTCGACGCGCGAAATCGTGTCGACCGCCAAGCGCACCGGCGCCAACGTCCGCGGCCCCATTCCGCTGCCGACGCGGATCGAAAAGTTCACGGTCAACCGGTCGCCTCACGTCGACAAGAAGAGCCGCGAGCAGTTCGAGATGCGCACCCACAAGCGGCTGCTCGACATCGTCGATCCGACCCCGCAGACGGTCGATGCTCTGATGAAGCTCGATCTGGCCGCCGGTGTCGACGTCGAGATCAAGCTCTAAGGAACAAGAGGGCGGGGCGACCCGGAACTCTGAAGGAACAAGAGGCGTGGAGGGGCGCTAGCCCCGACAGGGAACTCTAAAGGAATTGAACCGATGCGTTCAGGTGTGATTGCAAAGAAGGTGGGAATGACCCGCATCTACAACGATGCCGGGGAACACGTTCCCGTCACCGTTCTCCAGATGGAGAACTGCCAGGTCGTGGCGCAGCGCACGCAGGAGAAGAACGGCTACACCGCCGTCCAGCTCGGCGTTGGCCTTGCCAAGGTGAAGAACACGTCGAAGGCGATGCGCGGCCATTTCGCTGCCGCCTCCGTCGAGCCGAAGGCGAAGCTCGCCGAGTTCCGCGTCTCCGCCGAGAACATGATCGACGTCGGCGCCGAACTCACCGTCGAGCACTTCGTCGCCGGCCAGAAGGTCGACGTCACCGGCACCTCGACCGGCAAGGGTTTCCAGGGCGTGATCAAGCGGCACAACATGGGTGGTGGCCGCGCCACGCACGGTAACTCGGTGTCGCACCGCACGCACGGCTCGACCGGCCAGCGCCAGGACCCCGGCAAGGTGTTCAAGGGCAAGAAGATGGCCGGCCACATGGGCGACGTCCGCGTCACCACGCAGAATGTCGAGGTCGTCTCGACCGATGCCGACCGCGGCCTGATCCTGATCCGCGGCGCCGTTCCGGGCGTCAAGGGCGCCTGGATCCTGGTTCGCGATGCGGCCAAGGTTGCGCTGCCTGCCAACGCGCCGAAGCCTGCCGCAATCCGCGCCGCCGCTGTCGCCAAGAACGACGCCCCGGCCACTGAGGGAGCTGAATAATGGATCTCAAGATCACAACGCTCGGCGGCAAGGACGCCGGCAAGGTGAAACTCTCCGAGGAGATTTTCGGCCTTGATCCGCGCGAGGACATCCTGCAGCGCGTCGTGCGCTGGCAGCTCGCCAAGAAGCAGCAGGGCACGCACAAGGCCAAGGGCCGCGCCGAGATCGCGCGCACCGGCGCCAAGATGTACAAG
This sequence comes from Mesorhizobium silamurunense, assembly GCF_014843825.1. Classification (GTDB taxonomy): domain Bacteria; phylum Pseudomonadota; class Alphaproteobacteria; order Rhizobiales; family Rhizobiaceae; genus Mesorhizobium; species Mesorhizobium silamurunense. The sequence continues at coordinate 46,958 of NZ_JHQR01000052.1, read as the reverse complement.
CAGAAGGGTACGGGCCGCGCCCGTCACCATTCGGCTCGCGCTCCGCAGTTCCGCGGCGGCGGCAAGGCGCACGGCCCGGTCGTGCGCAGCCACGAGCACGACCTGCCGAAGAAGGTGCGCGCGCTGGGCTTGAAGCATGCTCTCTCGGCCAAGGCCAAGAGCGCTTCGCTGATCATCGTCGACGAACTGAAGCTGGCCGACGCCAAGACCAAGGCGCTGGCAGCTAACCTCGAGACGCTCGGGCTGACCAACGCCCTGGTGATCGGCGGCGCCGAGCTCGACCAGAACTTCAAGCTGGCGGCGACCAACATTCCGAACATCGACGTGCTGCCCATCCAGGGCATCAACGTCTACGACATTCTGCGCCGCGGCACGCTGGTCCTTTCGAAGGCCGCCGTCGAGGCTCTCGAGGAGCGCTTCAAATGACCGACCTTCGTCACTACGACGTGATCGTCTCGCCGGCGATCACTGAAAAGTCGACCATGGCTTCCGAGCAGAACCAGGTCGTCTTCAACGTCGCCAAGAAGGCGTCGAAGCCGGAAATCAAGGCCGCCGTCGAAGCGCTCTTCGGCGTCAAGGTGATGGCCGTGAACACGCTCGTCCGCAAGGGCAAGATCAAGCGCTTCCGCGGCACGGTTGGCCGCCAGGGCGACGTCAAGAAGGCGGTTGTGACGCTGGCCGAGGGCCAGTCGATCGACGTCGCGACGGGTCTCTGAGCAAGGCCGCGAGGACAGGACAATGGCACTCAAGAAATTCAACCCGGTAACGCCGAGCACCCGCCAGCTGGTCATCGTCGACCGCTCGGGCCTCTACAAGGGCAAGCCCGTCAAGGGCCTGACCGAAGGCCTGACCAAGTCGGGCGGCCGCAACAACTACGGCCGCATCACGGCCCGCTTCATCGGCGGCGGTCACAAGCGTTCGTACCGCATCATCGACTTCAAGCGTAAGAAGTACGACGTCGTCGGCACGGTGGAGCGTATCGAATACGATCCGAACCGCACCGCCTTCATCGCGCTGATCAAGTATGACGACGGCGAGCTGTCCTACATCCTGGCGCCGCAGCGCCTGGCTGCCGGCGACAAGATCGTGGCCGGCGAAGCGGTCGACGTGAAGCCGGGCAACGCGATGCCGCTGGCCTCGATGCCGGTCGGCACGATCGTCCACAACATCGAGCTGAAGCCGGGCAAGGGCGGCCAGGTCGCCCGTTCGGCGGGCGGTTACGCCCAGCTCGTCGGCCGCGACCAGGGCATGGCGATCCTGCGCCTCAACTCGGGCGAGCAGCGCGTCGTGCACGGCTCCTGCATGGCCACCGTCGGCGCCGTGTCGAATCCCGACCACGGCAACATCAATGACGGCAAGGCCGGTCGCACCGTGTGGCGCGGCAAGCGCCCGCACAATCGCGGCGTGGCCATGAACCCGGTCGATCATCCGCACGGCGGCGGCGAAGGCCGCACCTCGGGTGGCCGTCATCCGGTTTCGCCCTGGGGCAAGCCGACCAAGGGCAAGAAGACGCGGTCCAACAAGGCGACCGACAAGTTCATCGTGCGCTCGCGCCATCAGCGCAAGAGCTAAGAAGAGGTAACGCCAAGTGACTCGTTCGATTTGGAAAGGCCCCTTCATCGACGGCTACCTTCTCAAGAAGGTGGACAAGGTTCGTGAAGGCGGTCGCAATGAGGTGATCAAGATGTGGAGCCGTCGCTCCACCATCCTGCCGCAGTTCGTCGGCTTCACCTTCGGTGTCTACAACGGCCAGAAGCACGTCCCGGTCTCGGTGAACGAGGACATGGTCGGTCACAAGTTCGGTGAATTCGCTCCGACCCGGACCTATTACGGTCATGGCGCGGATAAGAAGGCGAAGAGGAAATAATCATGGGCAAGGCCAAAGCTCCGCGCAGGCTTGCTGACAACGAAGCGCGCGCCGTTCTGCGCACGATCCGTATCAGCCCGCAGAAGCTGAACCTGGTTGCCGCGCTGATCCGCGGCAAGAAGGTCGCGACAGCGCTTTCCGATCTCGAATTCTCGGCCAAGCGGATTTCCGGCACGGTCAAGAAGACGCTGGAGTCGGCGATCGCCAACGCGGAAAACAACCACGACCTCGACGTCGACGCGCTGATCGTGGCGGAAGCCTATGTCGGCAAGTCGATCGTCATGAAGCGGTTCCATGCTCGTGGCCGCGGTCGCGCCAGCCGTATCGAGAAGCCGTTCTCGCACCTCACGATCGTCGTTCGTGAAGTCGAGGAAAAAGGGGAGGCCGCATAATGGGCCAGAAAGTCAATCCGATCGGGCTGCGTCTCGGCATCAACCGTACCTGGGATTCGCGCTGGTTCGCGAACACCGGCGAGTACGGCCAGCTGCTGCACGAGGACATCAAGATCCGCAAGTATGTTGAGAAGGAACTCAAGCAAGCCGCGATCTCCAAGGTCGTGATCGAACGCCCGCACAAGAAGTGCCGCGTCACCATTCACGCGGCACGTCCGGGCCTGATCATTGGCAAGAAGGGCGCCGACATCGAGAAGCTCCGCAAGAAGCTGATGGAGATGACGAAGTCCGAGACGCACCTCAACATCGTCGAGGTGCGCAAGCCGGAAATCGACGCCACGCTGATCGCCCAGTCGATCGCCCAGCAGCTCGAGCGCCGCATCGCGTTCCGCCGCGCCATGAAGCGTGCCGTTCAGTCGGCGATGCGTCTCGGCGCCGAGGGCATCCGCATCAACTGCTCCGGCCGTCTCGGCGGCGCCGAAATCGCGCGCATGGAGTGGTACCGCGAAGGCCGGGTGCCGCTGCACACGCTGCGCGCCGATGTCGATTACGGCACAGCCGAGGCGAACACGGCCTACGGCATCTGCGGCGTCAAGGTGTGGGTGTTCAAGGGCGAGATCCTCGAGCACGACCCGATGGCCTCCGAGCGTCGCGCCACCGAAGGCGATCACGGCGGTGCGGCCGGCGGCGAGCGCGAGCGCGGTCGTCGTCGCGAGAACGCCTGAGACATTTGAGAATTTGGAGTTAGAACGATGCTGCAGCCAAAGCGCACAAAGTTCCGCAAGCAGTTCAAGGGCCGTATCCACGGTACCGCCAAGGGCGGCACCAACTTGGATTTCGGCGGTTTCGGGCTGAAGGCGCTTGAGCCGAACCGCGTCACCGCGCGCGAGATCGAGGCGGCCCGCCGCGCGATCACCCGCGAGATGAAGCGCGCCGGCCGCGTCTGGATCCGGGTGTTCCCGGATCTGCCGGTCACCTCGAAGCCGACCGAAGTGCGCATGGGTAAGGGCAAGGGCGCCGTCGACTACTGGGCGGCGCGTGTCAAGCCTGGCCGCATCATGTTCGAGATCGACGGCGTCAGCGAGGAGACCGCGCGTGAGGCGCTGCGCCTCGGTGCCGCCAAGCTCTCGGTCAAGACGCGCTTCGTACAGCGCATCGCAGAATAAGGACGGGCTGAACCATGAAAGCCGAAGACATCCGGACCAAGACCCAGGATCAGCTGACTGACGACCTGGCCAGCCTGAAGAAGGAGCAGTTCAACCTGCGCTTCCAGAAGGCCACCGGCCAGCTCGAGAAGACCGCGCGCGTGAAGCAGGTCCGCAGGGACATCGCGCGCATCAAGACCATCGCCGCGGAAAAAGCCGCGGCCAAGAAGGGTTAAGACCATGCCAAAGCGCATTCTGCAGGGCACCGTCGTCAGCGACAAGAACGAGAAGACGGTCGTCGTCAAGGTCGAACGGCGCTTCACGCATCCCGTGATGAAGAAGACCGTGCGCATGACCAAGAAGTACAAGGCGCACGACGAGAACAACGCCCACAAGGTCGGCGACCAGGTGTTCATCCAGGAATCGAAGCCGATTTCCAAGGACAAGCGCTGGATCGTCGTCACTTCGGACCAGGCGTAAACAAACGAATTTTGGACAGACCGGGGAGGGGCTTCGAGCCCGTCCCGTTAGAAAAGAAGAAGGCGGCCAGTCATGATTCAGATGCAAACAAACCTCGACGTCGCGGACAATTCCGGCGCTCGTCGTGTCATGTGCATCAAGGTGCTGGGCGGTTCGAAGCGGAAGTATGCCTCCGTCGGCGACATCATCGTGGTGTCGATCAAGGAAGCCATCCCGCGCGGCCGCGTTAAGAAGGGCGACGTGATGAAGGCGGTCGTGGTTCGCACGGCCAAGGACATCCGCCGTCCGGACGGCAGCGTGATCCGTTTCGACAAGAACGCGGCCGTTCTCGTCGACAACAAGAAAGAGCCGATCGGCACGCGTATCTTCGGGCCGGTTCCGCGCGAGCTTCGCGCCAAGAACCACATGAAGATCATCTCGCTCGCGCCTGAAGTGCTGTAAGGAGCCGGACCAATGCAGAAGATCAGAAAAGGCGACAAGGTCGTCGTGCTTGCCGGCAAGGACAAGGGCCGTTCGGGCGAAGTCCTGTCGGTGCAGCCGAAGGAAGACACCGCGCTCGTGCGCGGCGTGAACCTCATTCGCCGTCACCAGAAGCAGACCCAGTCCCAAGAGGGCGGGATCATCACCAAGGAAGCGCCGATCCACCTGTCGAACATCGCGCTGGCCGACCCCAAGGACGGCAAGCCGACCCGCGTCGGCTTCACCATCCAGAAGGACGGCAAGAAGGTGCGCGTCGCCAAGCGTTCGGGAGAAGTCATCAATGGCTAAGGCTGAAACCAAGCAGGCGGCTGCCAAGAACGAGCCGCGCCTCAAGAAGGTCTACAACGAGACCATCCGCAAGGCGCTGCAGGAGCAGTTCGGCTACGACAACGACATGCAGGTTCCGCGGATCGACAAGATCGTGCTGAACATGGGCGTCGGCGAGGCGACCGGCGATTCGAAGAAGCCCTCGATCGCGGCCGAGGATCTCGCGCTGATCGCCGGCCAGAAGGCCGTCGTCACCCGCGCCCGCAACTCGATCGCCGGCTTCAAGGTGCGCGAGAACATGCCGATCGGCGCCAAGGTCACGCTGCGCAAGGAACGCATGTACGAGTTCCTCGACCGCCTCGTGAACATCGCGCTGCCGCGCGTCCGCGACTTCCGCGGACTGAACCCGAAGAGCTTTGACGGCCGTGGCAATTACGCCATGGGCATCAAGGAACACATCGTGTTCCCAGAGATCAACTACGACAAGGTTGATCAGGTTTGGGGCATGGACGTCATCGTTTGTACGACGGCGAAGACGGACGACGAGGCCAGGGCGCTGCTCAAGGCCTTCAACTTCCCCTTCCGCCAGTAACGGCAGCGAAAAAGGAAAAATCTGAAATGGCAAAGACCAGCTCAGTCGAGAAGAACAACCGGCGCCGCAAGCTTGCCGGCCAGTACGCCGTCAAGCGCAAGGCGCTCAAGGACATCGTGATGGATCAGTCCAAGCCGATGGAAGAGCGTTTCCGCGCCCAGTTGAAGCTGTCGGCGCTGCCGCGCAACTCGGCCAAGATTCGTATCCGCAACCGCTGCGAAGTCACCGGCCGCCCGCGCGCCTACTATCGCAAGCTCAAGCTTTCGCGTATCGCGCTTCGCGATCTGGGCAACAACGGCCAGATCCCGGGCCTGGTCAAGTCGAGCTGGTAAGGAGACCCTGAGATGTCATTGAGCGATCCTCTCGGCGATATGCTGACCCGCATCCGCAACGCTTACGGCCGCAAGAAGTCGAGCGTCTCGACCCCGGCCTCGCGTCTGCGTGCCCGCGTCCTCGAAGTGCTGAAGTCGGAAGGCTATATCCGCGACTACAGCCAGACCGACTTCGACAACGGCAAGTCGGAAATCGAGATCGAGCTGAAGTATTTCGACGGCGCTCCGGTCGTGCGCGAAATCGAGCGCGTCTCGAAGCCTGGCCGCCGCGTCTATGTCTCGGCCAAGTCGATCCCGCACGTCGCCAACGGCCTCGGCATCGCCATCCTTTCGACGCCGAAGGGCGTCATGGCCGATCACGAAGCGCGCGAGCAGAATGTCGGCGGCGAGATCCTCTGCCAGATCTTCTGATCCGGCGCGAGATTGATGAATGGGCTTCGGTTCTAGGGATCGCGCCCGGGAACTGGAACCTGAAACGAAAGAAGTGACGAGGACAACAAAATGTCTCGTATCGGAAAGAAACCCGTTTCGCTGCCGCAGGGCGTGACCGCGACCGTCAACGGCCAGACCGTGACGGCGAAGGGCCCCAAGGGCGAGCTGAAGTTCGTGGTGAACGACGAAGTGCTGGTCAAGATGGAGGGCAGCGAGATCGCTGTCGAGCCGCGCGACCAGTCGAAAACCGCCCGTTCCAAGTGGGGCATGTCGCGCACGCAGATCGTCAACATACTGCAGGGTGTCAAGGACGGCTTCGAGAAGAAGCTCGAGATCACCGGCGTCGGCTATCGTGCCGCCATGCAGGGCAAGAACCTGCAGCTCGCGCTCGGCTTCAGCCACGACGTGGTCTATGAAACGCCGCAGGGCATTACGATCTCGGTGCCGAAGCCGACCGAAATCACGGTCTCCGGCATCGACAAGCAGCAGGTCGGCCAGGTTGCCGCCGAGATCCGCGAATATCGCGGTCCGGAGCCCTACAAGGGCAAGGGCGTTCGTTATGCCGACGAGCGGATCGTGCGCAAGGAAGGCAAGAAGAAGTAAGACTGCAACGCCGCGGGGTGCGACCGCGGGAGGCTTGGCCTACCGCGCACGGTTGCCCCCGTTTTCTGAAGGCAAGGAACAGACATCATGGCTAGCCCCAAAGAAATCACTCAGCGCCGCGCGCAGCGCGTGCGCCGTCAGCTCAAGAAAGTCGCCGGCGAGCGTCCGCGTCTCTCGGTGCACCGCACCTCGAAGCACATCTACGTCCAGGTTATCGACGACGCGAATGGCCACACGCTGGCCGCTGCCTCGACCTTGGAGAAGGACCTCAAGGGCTCGCTCAAGACCGGCGCCGACACCGCTGCTGCTGCCGCGGTCGGCAAGCTCATCGCCGAGCGTGCCACGAAGGCTGGCGTCAAGGAAGTCGTCTTCGACCGTGGTGCCTACATCTATCATGGCCGCGTCAAGGCGCTGGCCGAGGCCGCCCGCGAAGGTGGGTTGAGCTTCTGATTTTTCACCGCCGGCGACCCAAAAGCGGCGCCGGCATTCAGCAACCGTGCTTCCGGAAAAGAACAAGGAACAGGATATGGCACAGGAACGTAGGGAAGGCGGCCGTGGCCGCGAGCGTGATCGCGAAGAGCGCGACGACGGCATGGTGGACAAGCTCGTCCACATCAACCGCGTCGCCAAGGTGGTGAAGGGCGGCCGTCGCTTCGGCTTTGCCGCGCTCGTCGTCGTCGGCGACCAGAAGGGCCGCGTCGGCTTCGGCCACGGCAAGGCGCGCGAAGTGCCGGAGGCGATCCGCAAGGCGACCGAGTCCGCCAAGCGCGACATGATCTTCGTGCCGCTGCGTTCGGGCCGCACGCTGCATCACGACGTCGAGGGCCGCTGGGGCGCCGGGCGCGTTCTGCTGCGCGCCGCCAAGCAGGGTACCGGCATCATCGCCGGCGGCCCGATGCGCGCCGTCTTCGAGACGCTCGGCATGCATGACGTGGTCGCCAAGTCGATGGGTTCGTCGAACCCCTACAACATGGTTCGCGCCACTTTCGACGCGCTGAAGAGCCAGATGCATCCGAAGGATGTGGCTGCCGCGCGCGGCATCAAGTACTCGACCCTTCAGGCTCGCCGCGGCACCGCCGTCGCGACTGAAGAATAGTCGACGCTGACCAGGGATTTCGACCATGGCCAAGAAAGCTACCAAGACCATCACCGTCGAGCAGATCGGTTCGCCGATCCGCCGGCCGAAGGAGCAGCGCGCGACGCTGGTCGGCCTCGGCCTGAACAAGATGCACAAGCGGCGCACGCTGGAAGATACCCCTTCGGTGCGCGGCATGATCGCCGCCGTCCAGCACCTCGTCCGCGTCGTGGACGAGGCCTGAACGGAAGCGCAGGAGAAGAAACATGAAACTCAACGATCTGCGTGACAAGGACGGCGCCACGCATTCCAAGAAGCGCCTCGGCCGCGGCATCGGCTCCGGCTCTGGCAAGACCGCCGGTCGCGGCGTCAAGGGCCAGAAGGCGCGCTCGGGCGTCGCCATCAACGGCTTCGAGGGCGGCCAGATGCCGCTCTACCGGCGCCTGCCGAAGCGCGGCTTCAACAACCTGTTCGGCAAGAGCTTCACCGTCGTGTCGCTCGCCCGCATCCAGGCTGCTATCGATGCCAAGAAGCTCGACGCCAAGGCGACCGTGACGGCCGAGACCCTGATCGCTGCCGGCGTCATCCGCCGCGCCAAGGACGGCGTGCGCGTGCTCTCCGACGGCGAGCTCAAGGCAAAGCTCTCCTTCGACGTCGCCGGCGCCTCCAAGGCGGCGATCGAGAAGATCGAGAAGGCCGGCGGTTCGGTGAAGCTGCCGGAAGCGGCCGCCGCCGAGTAACGGCGATTTGAAGCGCGGCCGGCGGGAATGGTTTCGTTTTTGCCGGCGAACCGCGTTTCGATCTGATCAATTGGGCGGCCGCGTCAACGCGGCCGCTTGCATGTTGACGGTCCGGAGCTTATCTCGTGAGCTTCGGTGACACGCGCCGCCTGAGCTGCGGGCATCGAGCGTGACCTAGCGGAGAATCAGGCATGGCTTCGGCTGCTGAACAACTAGCCTCCAATCTGAATTTTGCGGCCTTCGCCAAGGCCGAGGACCTGAAGAAGCGCATCTGGTTCACCATCGGCGCGCTGCTCGTCTACCGCCTCGGCACCTATATCCCGCTTCCCGGCATCAATCCCGACGCTTTCGCGCAGGCCTTCTCCTCGCAGAGCAAGGGCGTGCTCGGCATGTTCAACATGTTTGCCGGCGGCGCCGTGCAGCGCATGGCGATCTTCGCGCTCGGCATCATGCCCTACATCTCCGCCTCCATCATCATGCAACTGATGACCTCGGTCATCCCGTCGCTGGAAGCGCTGAAGAAGGAAGGCGAGCAGGGCCGCAAGATCATCAACCAGTACACGCGCTACGGCACCGTGCTGCTCGCCCTGGTGCAGGCCTACGGCATTTCGATCGGCCTCGAAGGCGGCAACGGCATCGTCAACGATCCCGGCATGTTCTTCCGGATCTCGACCGTCGTCACGCTCGTCGGCGGCACCATGTTCCTGATGTGGCTCGGCGAGCAGATCACCGCGCGCGGCATCGGCAACGGCATTTCGCTGATCATCTTTTCCGGCATCGTCGCCGGCCTGCCGCGGGCGATCTCCGGCACGCTGGAACTCGGCCGCACCGGTGCGCTGTCCACCAGCCTCATTCTGGCGATCATCGTGCTCGCCGTCGTCGTCATCGGCGTCATCGTCTTCTTCGAGCGCGCCCAGCGGCGACCTGCTGATCCAGTATCCGAAGCGACAGGTCGGCAACCGCATGTTCCAGGGCGATACCTCGCATCTGCCGCTGAAGCTCAATACCTCGGGCGTCATCCCGCCGATCTTCGCCTCCTCGCTGCTGTTGCTGCCGGCAACGGTCGCCGGCTTCTCGCAGACGACAAACCTGCCGGCCTGGGCAAGCACGGTTCTGGCCTCCCTCGGCCATGGCCAGCCGCTCTACATGGCGTTCTACGCGGCGATGATCATCTTCTTCGCCTTCTTCTACACGGCGATCGTCTTCAACCCGAAGGACACGGCCGACCAGCTCAAGAAGCATTCCGGCTTCATCCCGGGCTATCGGCCGGGCGAGCGCACCGCCGAATATATCGACTATGTTCTGACGCGTATCACCGTCATCGGCGCCATCTACCTGGTGCTGGTGTGTCTGCTGCCTGAGTTCCTGATTTCAGCGACTGGCGTACCTTTCTACCTCGGTGGCACATCGCTTCTGATCGTGGTCAGTGTCACGCTCGACACGGTGGCGCAGATTCAGGGTCACCTGATCGCGCACCAGTATGAGGGCCTGATCAAGAAGTCGAAGTTGCGCGGGGGTAAGAGGAGCAGATGAGGCTGATATTGCTTGGGCCGCCAGGAGCGGGCAAGGGGACGCAAGCACAGAGATTGGCAGACAAACACGGCATACCCCAGCTTTCGACGGGTGACATGCTGCGTGCCGCCGTCCAGGCCGGCACCGAGGTCGGCAAGCGGGCCAAGGCGGTGATGGATGCAGGCGAGCTGGTGTCTGACGCGATCGTCAACGCGATCGTCGCCGAGCGGATCGACCAGCCCGACTGCGCCAGAGGCTTCATCCTCGACGGATACCCGCGCACGCTGGTGCAGGCCGACGCGGTGGAAGCCATGCTTTCAGAGCGCAATATTGCGCTGGACAGCGTCATCGAGCTCGTCGTCGACGACAAAGCGCTGGTCGGGCGGATCGTCAAGCGGGCCGAGGATGCCAAGGCCGCCGGCCAGCCGGTGCGCAAGGACGACAACCCGGCTGTGTTCGAGGAGCGCCTGCGCGAATACTACAAGAAGACGGCGCCGCTGACCGGTTACTACTATGCCAAAGGCAGGCTGAAGACCGTCGACGGCATGGCCAGCATCGATGCCGTGACCGCGGAGATCGAGGGCGTGCTGGCGGCGACGGCGAAGTAGGCCGTTCCGACAAGTAGAGATTGCGCTTGACTGGAAGGAGCCGTTGGGGTATGGCGGCCCGTCTTCCTGTCAGGCATAGAGTTTGCTTGCCCGCAAGGGCAGGGCAGTCGTTTTGAACCAGGAAACTCCCGCAAGGGCCGGCCTCCACCGGACGCGGGGCAACTTAGATCGCGCCGGCTCGTCCGGCCCATATGGAGATGAGAAGAAATGGCTCGTATAGCCGGCGTCAACATTCCGACCAACAAGCGCGTCGTCATTGCGCTTCAGTACATTCACGGCATCGGCAAGAAGTTTGCCCAGGAGATCGTCGACAAGGTCGGCATCCCGGCCGACCGCCGCGTCAACCAGCTGACCGACGCGGAAGTGCTGCAGATCCGCGAGACGATCGACCGCGACTACCAGGTCGAAGGCGACCTGCGTCGCGAAGTCTCGATGAACATCAAGCGGCTCATGGACCTCGGCTGCTATCGCGGCCTGCGTCATCGCCGCTCGCTGCCGGTCCGCGGCCAGCGTACGCATACCAATGCGCGCACCCGCAAGGGCCCGGCCAAGGCGATCGCCGGCAAGAAGAAGTAATTGGTGAATGGTGAAATCGTGAATGGTGAATGGCTTGGTCTATTCACTATTCACAATTCACCCGGTGTAGCCGCTGGCATTACGGCGGTGTAGAGATCAACTGAAAGGACTACCATGGCCAAGGAAGCCGCTCGTGTTCGCCGTCGCGAACGCAAGAACATCTCGTCGGGCGTTGCCCACGTCAATTCGACCTTCAACAACACGATGATCACCATCACCGACGCACAGGGCAATTCGATTGCCTGGTCGTCGGCCGGCGCACAGGGCTTCAAGGGTTCGCGCAAGTCGACCCCGTTCGCCGCCCAGATGGCCGCCGAGGACGTCGCCAAGAAGGCCCAAGAACACGGCATGCGCATGCTCGAGGTCGAGGTCTGCGGACCCGGCTCCGGCCGCGAATCGGCGCTGCGCGCCCTACAGGCAGCTGGCTTCACCATCACCTCGATCCGTGATGTGACGCCGATCCCGCACAATGGCTGCCGCCCGCGCAAGAAGCGCCGCGTCTAATATTTTTGAACGCCGCGTGAGCGCCAAGGCGCTCCTCCGAGGCAATTCCAGGCTGCCCGCCACGATTGGATGGTGGCGGGTCAAAGGAAGGAAGACACCATGATCCAGAAAAATTGGCAGGAACTGATCAAGCCGAACAAGATCGAGTTCTCGTCGAAGAAGAAGACGCTGACCACGCTGGTGGCCGAGCCGCTCGAGCGCGGCTTCGGCCTTACCCTCGGCAACGCGCTGCGGCGCGTGCTTCTGTCTTCGCTGCGCGGCGCGGCCGTCACCGCCGTGCAGATCGACGGCGTGCTGCACGAATTCTCGTCCATCGCCGGCGTGCGCGAGGACGTGACCGACATCGTGCTCAACATCAAGGAAATCGCCATCCGCATGGAAGGCGATGGTCCCAAACGCATGGTCGTGCGCAAGCAGGGCCCGGGCGCCGTGCTCGCCGGCGATATCCAGACCGTCGGCGACGTCGAGATCCTCAACCCCGACCACGTGATCTGCACGCTGGACGAGGGTGCCGAGATCCGCATGGAGTTCACCGTCGACACCGGCAAGGGCTATGTGCCGGCCGAGCGCAACCGCGCCGAGGACGCGCCGATCGGCCTGATCCCGGTCGACAGCCTCTACTCGCCGGTCAAGAAGGTCTCCTACAAGGTCGAGAACACCCGCGAGGGCCAGGTCCTCGACTATGACAAGCTGACCATGACCATCGAGACCGACGGTTCCATCTCGGGCGAGGATGCGGTGGCTTTCGCCGCCCGCATCCTGCAGGACCAGCTCGGCCTGTTCGTCAACTTCGACGAGCCGCAGAAGGAAGTCGCCACCGAAGCCGTCACCGAGCTCGCCTTCAACCCGGCGCTGCTCAAGAAGGTCGACGAGCTCGAGCTTTCGGTGCGTTCGGCCAACTGCCTGAAGAACGACAACATCGTCTATATCGGCGACCTGATCCAGAAGACCGAAGCCGAGATGCTGCGCACCCCGAACTTCGGCCGCAAGTCGCTGAACGAGATCAAGGAAGTGCTGGCGGCGATGGGCCTGCACCTCGGCATGGAAGTGCCGGATTGGCCGCCGGAAAACATCGAAGACCTCGCCAAGCGTTACGAAGATCAGTACTGAGCATGATCCCGAAAAGTTGCAGACTTTTCGGACAAGATCATGCGGCTAACCAATAGGGGCTGAGGCCTCTTGAACCCGGAATGAAGGAGAAGAGCCATGCGCCACGGATTTAAAGGCCGCCGGTTCGCCCGCAGCGTAAGCCATCGCAAGTCGATGTTTGCCAACCTTGCCGTGTCGCTGATCGAGCACGAGCAGATCGTCACCACCCTGCCGAAGGCGAAGGACCTGCGTCCGATCGTCGAGAAGCTGGTGACGCTCGGCAAGCGCGGCGACCTGCACGCCCGCCGCCAGGTGATCGCGCAGATCGGCAATGAAGGCGTCGTCAATCGCCTGTTCGAAACCATCGCACCGCGCTACGCCACCCGCAACGGCGGCTACCTGCGCATCATGAAGGCGGGCTTCCGCCACGGCGACAACGCCGCCATGGCGGTCATCGAGTTCGTCGACCGCGACACCTCGGCCAAGGGCGCCGCCGACCGCGCCCGCCTCGAGGCTGAGGGCGGCAACGAGGAAGCCGCGGCCGCGTAAGGCCTCGGTTTCGGAATTGACCAAGAGGGGCCTGCGGGCCCCTTTTTTATTTTGAGGGCGGAGCGTAGGAGCGGGCGGATTCCCGTTCGCACGCTCACGCTTTTGCGCAACAAGCGTCGTATTTTCCGTGCATTGGCCTTTCATTCTGCACAATCGTCGGGACAATGGCGCCTGATCTGGAGGATTCGGAATGCACCTCAAACGGCTGTTTCTCATTGCAGTTTGCGCGCTTGCCGCTTTCGCCGCGGCACCGGCGGTGAGACAGGCATTGGCTGAGGACGCCGCCAAGCCGGCCGACCCCGGCCTCTCCGACGTGCTGACCGACCTGCTGCATGGCGTCGAAGGTGAGAATGCCACCTCCGGGCCAGACAAGCGTGTGCCGTTCGGTCGCGAGGAGGTGCAGCTTTCCTTCGCGCCGCTGGTCAAGCAGACCGCGCCGGCCGTGGTCAATGTCTATGCCTCGCAGACGGCGAAGGTCACCTCTCCCTTCGAGGGCGATCCCTTCTTCGAGGAGTTCTTCGGCCGCGCCCAGCCGCGCGCGCAGTCCTCATTGGGCTCGGGCGTTCTGGTCGATCCGAGCGGCGTCATCGTCACCAACTACCACGTCATCAAGGATGCCGACGAGGTGAAGGTGGCGACCGCCGACGGGCGCGAGTTCACCAGCAAGGTGATGCTCAAGGACGAGACGCTCGATCTCGCCGTGCTCAAGATCTCGGCCGACAAGCCGTTCCCGGTGATCGCCATCGGCGATTCCGACGCGCTCGAGGTCGGCGACCTGGTGCTGGCGATAGGCAATCCGTTCGGCGTCGGCCAGACCACCACCAGCGGCATCGTTTCAGCGCTTGCCCGCAGCCATATCGGCGTTTCGGATTCGGGCTACTTCATCCAGACCGACGCCGCCATCAATCCCGGCAATTCGGGCGGCGCGCTGATCAACATGGGCGGCCAACTGGTCGGCATCAACACGGCGATCTACAGCCGCAGCGGCGGCTCGATCGGCATCGGCTTCGCCATTCCAGCGAATATGGTCAGGGCCTTCGCGGACGCCGCCAAGGCCGGGCTCGACTTTTTCGAGCGGCCTTATATCGGCGCCGAGTTCGAAGCGGTGACGCCGCAGATCGCGGAGTCGCTCGGCATGGAAAAGCCGACCGGCGCGCTGGTTTCGTCGGTCGATGCGGCGGGACCCGCCGGCAAGTCAGGGCTCAAGCCCGGCGATGTCGTGCTGTCGCTCAACAACACGCCGGTCGAAAGCATCGAGGCGCTGGACTACCGCATGGCGACGCTGTCGATCGGCACCAAGGCGACCTTCGCCGTGCTGAGCAAGGGCCAGCAGGCGACGCTGGAGATTGCGCTGGAGCGCGCGCCGGAAGGCGCCAAGCCGACCGAGGTGACGCTGCATGGCCGCAGTCCCTTCGCCGGCGCCAAGGTGGCGGAACTGTCACCGCGCCTTGCCCAGCGGCTCGGCCTGCGCACCGATTTGAAGGGCGTCACCATGGTCGACATCAACCGCGATTCACCGGCCGCCGATTTCGGCTTTCAGCCGGGCGATATCGTGCGCGAAGTGAATGGCACGAGCGTCGACACGGCAGCGACGCTGGCACAGATTGCTCAGCAGGATACGCGCTGGTGGCGCTTTACCGTCGAGCGTGGCGGGCAGACATTGCGCCAGGTGTTGCGTTATTGAGGCGATCTTCCCATTTCTGAAGATCGCGCTCCAACCAAAAGATAAACATGGCCGATCTGTTCAGTTCCGATGAACCGGAGAAAGCGCCACCCGGCCGGCCGCTGGCCGACCGGTTGCGCCCGAAGAATCTTGGCGAGGTCGTCGGCCAGGAGCATCTGACCGGCCCCGACGGCGCGCTGACGCGGCTGATCGATTCCGGCACGCTCGGCTCGATGATCTTCTGGGGCCCGCCCGGCACCGGCAAGACGACGGTGGCGCGGTTGCTGGCGGGCGAGACCCATCTTGCCTTCGAGCAGATATCGGCAGTGTTTTCCGGCGTCGCCGACCTGAAGAAGGTGTTCGAGGCAGCAAAACTGCGCCGTGGCAATGGCCGTCAGACGCTGCTCTTCGTCGACGAGATCCATCGTTTCAATCGCGCTCAGCAGGACGGTTTTTTGCCCGTGATGGAAGACGGCACCGTGGTGCTGGTCGGTGCCACGACAGAGAACCCGTCCTTCGAACTGAACGCCGCGCTTTTGTCCCGCGCGCGGATATTGGTGTTCCGTTCACTTGGCGAGGAGAGCATCGCCAAGCTTCTGGCGCGCGCGGAGGAAACCGAGGGCAAGGCGCTGCCGCTTGATGACGAGGCGCGAGCCATGCTCATCCGCATGAGCGACGGCGACGGCCGGGCCTCGCTGACGCTGGCCGAGGAAGTCTGGCGTGCCGCCAAGCCCGGCGAGGTGTTCGGGCCGGAGGGACTGCAGCGTGTCATCCAGCGCCGCGCGCCGATCTACGATAAAGGCCAGGACGGCCACTACAATCTGATTTCGGCGCTGCACAAATCGGTGCGCGGTTCGGACCCGGACGCCGCGCTCTATTATCTCGCCCGCATGTTCGACGCCGGCGAGGATCCGCTCTATCTTGGCCGCCGGCTGGTGCGCATGGCGGTGGAAGACATCGGCCTTGCTGATCCGCAGGCGTTGGTCGTCGCAAATGCCGCCAAGGACGCCTATGACTATCTCGGCTCTCCCGAGGGCGAGCTCGCCTTCGCCGAGGCCGCCGTCTATCTCGCCACCGCGCCGAAATCGAACGCTGTCTACACCGCCTTCAAGGCAGCGACCGCAGCGGCCAAGGAGTTCGGCTCGCTGCTGCCGCCCAAGCACATCCTCAACGCGCCGACCAAGCTGATGAAGGAGGAGGATTACGGCGCCGGCTACCGCTACGACCATGACGAGCCGGACGCCTTTTCCGGCCAGGACTATTTCCCGGAAAAGATGGGCCGCCACACCTTCTACGATCCGCCGGAGCGCGGCTTCGAGCGCGATATCCGCAAGCGGCTGGAGTACTGGGCAAAGCTGCGCAAAGAGCGGGAGTAGCTGCTTGCGTGGTCCGGCGGGCCTGACGCCTTGCCGCACGACGATGAAAGTCGGAATGCCGGTGCAATCTTGAGCGGGCAAACCTGACCCAGATTGTGCCCAGTCATGAAAAATCCTATTAAGGCGCACGGCTGGCGGGGGTCGCCGTGATTTGGCTCATGCGAACAGGATCGCGCTACCGCGCGAAAGACTATGACAAAGCAAACCCGTAAGACCCTTCGTCAGGCTGCGATCGCAGTCCCGCTTCTCGCGCTCGGCTTTTATTTCATCCCGATCCTGACGACGATCTGGATCGTCTGCGGTGTGATCGATGTGCTGCGCAACGCAAACAGGGATCTGTCGTTGTTCCGCGGCTATTTCCTCGGCAACGGCATCTTCACCTGGTTGCTGTCCCCCTTCAATCTTTTGGTCGACCTGCTTTGCTACCGAAACCCGGGCGTATGGAAGCTGGAGCAGTTTCCCGCCGACTATCAGCGCGAGGTCAACGAGGTTCTCGACGTCTTCAAGGCTCGCAAGGACGAGATCATCGCCGATATCGACGCCAATTTCGGCACCGGCCGGCGCGGCATGTATGTCTATCAGTGGTACGGCAAGCACAAGATCGACAACGTCGCGGAATTCAACAAGGATTTCAAATACATCAAGACCATCGCGGTCTCGGTCTTCAGGGGCAGGGAATCGACCTCCTGGCATTTCGGGCCGCTGCGGCTCAGCCTGCGCATCCTCTACAACCTGTTGCCGGTGAAGGCCGAGATTTTCGTCGAGTGCAACAACGCCAGGAATTACTGGCACGACAATCCGCTCTACATTTTCGACGATACGCTGCTGCATCGTTCGGTCAACGAGTACGACGGGCGCCGTTACTGCGTATTCATGGATATCATCCGTCCATCGCCATTCCCCGGCCTCATCGCCGGCCTTCTCGCCGTCGTCTCGGTAAGCGTCGAACGCATCAATTCCATGTTCTACAAGAACTGGAAGATGATCGGCTCGTCCAAGCAGAAGAAGGCGCCGGCCAACTGATCCTCAACAAGATCGAAGGCTTAGACCTTCGCTCAAGCCGCGCGCCTTAAACCATCGTCCTATGGCACCGGCGGGCGCCGACCTTTAGAACTCTAGGTGTCGGTTATGTTCTTGGAACATAACGACGGAGCGGAAGGAGGTTCCGCTCACCCGGAGGGATTAGGTTGATCGGACGGCAAGCAGCCGTGCATGCGGATCTGGTCCAGGTCTCGATCGCGAAAAGCGACGCGGCCCATTCGGCGCTGGTCGCCTCATGGCGGCGCTCGCTGCAACTGCATCATCTCGATCCCGCCGAACGCAAGGCACCCAGGCGGCTGACCGAGAGCGAGCTCAGAGAAGCCCGGCAGCGCATGGAGCAAATGATCCGCGCCGCCGAGTCGAGCCTTAACCGGCTCTATCTTGCGGTCGGCGGCATCGGCTGCTGCGTGATGCTGGCGGACCGCGACGGCATTCCGGTCGAGCGCAGAGGCGCCGTCGCCGACGACGAGACGTTCGATGAATGGGGCCTGTGGACCGGCACGGTCTGGAGCGAGGACAGCGAAGGCACCAACGGCATCGGCACATGCATTGCCGACCAGCGGGCGTTGACCATCCACCGCGACCAGCATTTCTTCTCCCGCAACACGCTCCTCAGTTGCACGACGGCGCCGGTCTACGACCACGAAGGCAATCTGGCCGCGGCGCTGGACGTGTCGTCATGCCGGTCGGACCTGACGGAAGGTTTTGTCCAGCTCATCGCTGTCGCGGTGGGGGACGCCGCGCGCCGCATCGAAGCGGAGAATTTCCGCATGGTGTATTCCAACGCCCGCATCCTCCTGGCCCCAGTCGCCGAACGCAGCGCCGGAGCTCTGATTGCCGTCGACGCGGACGACCTGGTGGTCGGCGCAACTCGTACTGCGCGGCTGGCTCTCGGCATTACGCGCGAAGCGCTCGCCAAGGGATTGCTGGCCGCCGACGTCCTCGGCGATCCCGCTAAGGCGGAAGACCTCGACGATGCCGAGCGCGGTGCGCTGCAGCGGGCGATGGCGCGCGCCGGCGGCAATGTCTCTGCAGCGGCCCAAAACCTCGGCATTTCGCGCGCGACGCTGCATCGCAAGCTTGTCCGTTTCGCTATCCGCCGTCCGCATTGATTTCATGGCCCTGATCTGTCGCAGTTCTGCGACACTCGGCGGCCGTGATCGCTCGGCCCCGGGCTGACAAACCGAACCCTATCCGCAACCTTTCCTCCTGACGCGCCGCATCCCGCAGCGCGCTTCTTAGGGAGGAAGTGATGAACAAGGTAGAATTTTCGCGCACGGCCAAGGTTCCTTTCGCCAAGCGTTACGACAACTTTATCGGCGGCAAATGGACGGCGCCGCACTCCGGCAAATACTTCGAGAACATCTCGCCGGTTACGGGCCGTCCGCTGGGCGAGATCGCCCGCTCGGATACGAAGGACGTCGAGGCGGCGCTCGATGCCGCGCACAAGGCGAAGGATGCCTGGGGCAAGACCAGCCCGGCGGAGCGCGCCCTGATCCTCAATCGCATCGCCGACCGCATGGAAGAGAACCTCGATCTGCTGGCGCTTGCCGAAACCTGGGACAACGGCAAGCCGATCCGCGAGACGACCGCGGCGGACCTTCCTTTGGCCATTGACCATTTCCGCTATTTCGCAGGCGTGCTCCGCAGCCAGGAAGGCTCGATCTCTGAGATCGACCACGATACCGTCGCCTACCATTTCCACGAGCCCCTCGGCGTCGTCGGCCAGATCATCCCCTGGAACTTCCCGCTGCTCATGGCCTGCTGGAAGCTGGCGCCTGCGCTTGCCGCCGGAAACTGTGTGGTGCTGAAGCCGGCCGAGCAGACGCCGGCGACGATCATGCTCTGGGCCGACCTCATCGGCGATCTTTTGCCGGAGGGCGTGCTCAACATCGTCAACGGCTTCGGTCTCGAAGCCGGCAAGCCGCTGGCATCCTCGAACCGCATCGCCAAGATCGCCTTCACCGGCGAAACGACGACGGGCCGGCTGATCATGCAATATGCCTCGCAGAACCTCATTCCGGTGACGCTCGAGCTCGGCGGCAAGTCGCCCAACATCTTCTTCCAGGATGTGACGGCGGAGGATGACGACTTCTTCGACAAGGCGATCGAGGGCTTCGTGATGTTCGCCCTTAACCAGGGCGAGGTCTGCACCTGCCCGAGCCGCGCGCTGGTGCATGAGAAGATCTACGACAAGTTCATCGAACGCGCGCTGAAGCGGGTCGAAGCGATCGTTCAGGGCGATCCGCTCGATCCGGCCACCATGATCGGCGCGCAGGCCTCGAGCGAGCAGCTGGAGAAGATTCTTTCCTACTTCGACATTGGCCGCCAGGAAGGGGCCGAAGTGCTGACCGGCGGCGAGCAGAGCCACCTGCCGGGCGACCTTGCCGGCGGCTACTACGTCAAGCCGACCGTGTTCAAGGGCAACAACAAGATGCGCATCTTCCAGGAGGAGATTTTCGGTCCCGTCGTATCGGTGACGACCTTCAGGGACGATGACGAGGCGCTGTCGATCGCCAACGACACGCTCTATGGCCTCGGCGCCGGCATCTGGAGCCGCGACGCGAACCGCTGCTACCGCTTCGGCCGCGCCATCCAGGCGGGCCGCGTCTGGACCAACTGCTACCACGCCTATCCGGCGCATGCCGCCTTCGGCGGCTACAAGCAGTCCGGCATCGGCCGCGAGACGCACAAGATGATGCTCGACCACTATCAGCAGACCAAGAACATGCTGGTCAGCTACAGCCCGAAGAAGCTCGGTTTCTTCTGATCCTCCCGGGCGAAGCGGAGGGAGGGCGCGGAAGCCATGCCCTCCCTTCATCAGAGGAGGATTCCATGGACAAGACTTCATTGGGCAAGGTCTCAGCTACGCCGGAGGCCGAGGCGCTGCTTGCCGAGATCATCGCCGATCACGGTCCGGTGCTATTCCATCAATCCGGCGGCTGCTGCGACGGATCCTCGCCGATGTGCTACCCGCGCGGCGAGTTCATCGTCTGCGATAGTGACGTGAGGTTGGGCGAGATCGGCGACACGCCGGTCTATATCAGCGCCTCTCAATTCGAAGCCTGGAAGCACACGGATCTCATCATCGACGTGGTATCGGGCGGGGGTGGCATGTTCTCGCTCGACAACGGCCGCGAAAAGCGGTTCCTGACGCGCTCGACGGTTTGCGCCGTGCCGGCGCCGTCTTCGAACGGCTGATCGGACTGATCCGTCATCCGCGACGATTTGGGGCAATCGTCGCGCTTTGTTGGGTCTTTGGCTCGCAAGATGCCTGCCTTAGTGCTATGGCGCCGCTTTCGAATGGAAAAGCGAACATGGCAGGCGTTGAACAGATAACGGTGGAGGCCGGCGAGGCGGGCATGCGGCTCGACCGCTGGTTCAAGGTCCACTATCCGGGCCTCGGTTTCGGCCATCTGCAGAAGCTCCTGCGCTCCGGCCAGATCCGCGTCGATGGCGGCCGGGTGAAGGCCGACTCGCGCGTCGAGCCCGGGCAGACCGTGCGCATTCCGCCGCTCGACGTCGACAAGAAGGGCGAAGCCGCGCTCACCGGCCATTCGATCCGCAACCAGGGCGATGCCGACGTGCTGGCCAAGATGTTGTTGCACGAGGACCCGAAAGTCTTCGTCTTCAACAAGCCGGCGGGGCTCGCGGTCCAAGGCGGCTCGGGCGTCACGCGCAATGTCGACGACATGCTGGAGGCCTGGCGCAACCAGAAGGGCGAGAAGCCTCGCCTCGTGCACCGCCTCGACCGTGACACTTCCGGCGTGCTGGTCGTTGCCCGCACCCGCCTTGCCGCCATGAAACTCTCGGAAGCGTTCCGGGCGCGCGAGACGAAGAAGACCTACTGGGCGCTGGTCAAAGGCGTGCCGCCGAAGCGCGAGGACAAGATCTCGACCTGGCTGGTCAAGGAGGCGACGCCGGACGGCGACCGCGTGCGCATCGCCAAGCATGGCGAGAAGGGCGCCGACCACGCGGTGTCTTATTACCGCGTCGTCGAGCAGGCGGCGCAGACGCTGTCCTGGTTGGAGATGGAGCCCTATACCGGCCGCACCCACCAGCTTCGTGTCCATGCCGCCCATATCGGCTGCCCGATCATCGGCGACCCCAAATATTTCGAGGCCGACACCAACTGGGAATTTCCGGGCGGCATCCAGAATCGCCTGCATCTTCACGCGCGCCGCATCGTCATCCCTCATCCCGACCAGGGTGTCATCGACATCACCGCGCCGATGCCGCCGCATATGCGCCAGAGCTGGAACCTGCTCGGCTTCGATGAGCAGAGCGCGGAGGACGACAATTGAGCGGCGCCGCCGATACGTTCGATCGGCGCGATGCGGTCGACATGACCGCGGCCACCATCATGGTGGGGCTGACGCTGTCCTGGGGGCTGAACTACGTCGCCGCCAAGGTCTCCTATGCCGGCTACGACCCGGTGTTCGTGTCGATCGCGCGCTCGATCCTCGGCGGGCTCTGCGTTTTCGGCTGGTGCCGTTTGCGCGGTATCAAGCTGTTTGAAGCGGACGGGACGCTGACCGCAGGCATTGTCGTCGGCGTGCTCTTCGGCGTCGAGTTCCTGTTTCTCTACGTCGGGCTGGAATACACGACCGTCGCCCGCAACACGCTCCTGGTCAATACCATGCCGTTTTGGGTCTTGATCGGCGGCCATTTTCTGCTGCGAGCGCATCAACGCCCGCAAGCTCGGCGGCCTGATGCTTGCCTTCTGCGGCTTGATGGCCGTGTTCTCCGACGGCATCGTTGCCGGCAAGGATGCGACACTCACGGGCGATCTGCTCAGTCTCGGCTCGGGCATCCTCTGGGCGTTGACCAGCATCGTCATCAAGCGTTCGAAGCTGGTCGCGACCAGCGCAGAGAAGCTCTTGCTCTATCAGCTGGCGGGCGCTGCCGTCGTCGGCGTCCTGGTGCTGCCGTTCGCCGGCCCGCTGATCCGTGAGATTGCCGCGCTGCCGACATTGGCTTTGATGTTCCACCTTTCTATGTCGTCGCCTTCACCTATGTGTTGTGGTTCTGGCTGCTCACGCGCTATCCGGCGGCAGGTCTGTCCAGCTTCGCCTTCCTGTCGCCGGTATTCTGCGTTCTGTGCGGCGCTGTGCTTTTGGGCGAGCCGCTGACGATCAGAATTTTCCTGGCGCTCGGCCTGATCGCCGCCGGGCTGATCATCGTCAACCGGCCTGCACGCAGGCAGCCCTTACCCTAAGGAGTTCGAGATGCGCGACATCCTCAACGACCTCGAAGCGGGAAAGCAGCTTTCCGATCCAGATCCGGTGCGCCGCGCCCAGATCCAGATGAAGACGCCGCTGCCGAAACGCTTCTACAAGGCGGCTTCGGTGGTTCCGGTCGAAGACGGTTTTGCCGTCCATCTCGACGGCAAGCCGGTCCGCACGCCGGGAAAGGCGCTGCTGGTGCTGCCGACCGAAAAAGCTGCAACGCTGGTGGCTGACGAGTTTTCCGCGCAGAGCGAGGTCATCGACCCCGTGACCATGCCGGTCATGCGCCTTGCCAACACGGCCATCGATGGCGTCGCCAGCGACCCGCAAGCGGTGCTGGAAGACGTCCTGCGTTTCGCGTCGTCGGACCTGCTCTGCTACCGCGCCGATAGTCCGCAAGGACTGGTCGATCGGCAGAACAGGCTCTGGGACCCGGTCCTCGATTGGGCGAGGAGCAGCCTTGGCGCGCGCTTCAATCTTGCCGAGGGCGTCATCCATGTCGAGCAGCCGCGCGAGACGATCGCCGTCCTTGGCGCCCACCTTGCCCAGCGCGCCGAGCCGCTGCGTCTGGGTGCAATCCATGTCATGACCTCGCTGACCGGTTCGGCTCTGCTGGCGCTCGCCGTCGATTTCGGCGAGCTCGACGGCGAGGAAGCATGGGCCGCCGGCCATGTCGACGAGGACTGGCAGATCGAGCATTGGGGCCAGGATGCCGAAGCCGTCGCGCGCCGCTCCGCCCGCAAGCGCGACATGATGGCGGCGGTCAGCCTTCTCGAGGCGCTGAAAGCCTAAAGCAATTCCAGGAAAAGTGCGCAGCGGTTTTCCGTCCGCAATTGCGTGAAATAAACTCGCAGTGGGTCGGCGATCCGCCGGGCCTGGCCACTCCAAGTGCCACGCTCCGCTTTCGCATTGCACCTAATACGAAAGTCATAATCCCATCGTCGCGGTGCCTTTCGCGGGCGCTTTCTGCCATTTTTTCCTTCGTTGGCTGCGTTTGAGTCCGCGTTCGGAGGAATTGCTGACGATGGCGCGCAGCCATCGAGGACAGACGGGATCCACGGGAGGATATATCAATGGCAATGGCATCGACCGCCGGCGGAACAAGCCGCGGCATGACGCGGGAGGAAAAGAAGGTCATCTTCGCCTCTTCGCTCGGCACCGTTTTCGAATGGTACGATTTCTACCTCTACGGTTCGCTGGCCGCCTTTATCGGCACGACCTTCTTCAGCCCGACCATCCCCGAGGCGACGCGCAACATCTTCGCGCTGCTGGCCTTTGCTGCCGGCTTTCTCGTTCGTCCGTTCGGCGCGCTGGTGTTCGGCCGCATCGGCGACCTCGTCGGCCGCAAATACACCTTCCTGGTCACCATGACGATCATGGGCCTGTCGACCTTCCTGGTCGGCCTGTTGCCCGGCTATGCCAGCTGGGGCATTGCAGCGCCGGTGATCCTGATTGGGCTGCGCATGCTGCAGGGCCTGGCGCTCGGCGGCGAATATGGCGGTGCCGCGACCTATGTCGCCGAGCACGCGCCGGACGACCGCCGCGGCTACTATACGTCCTGGATCCAGACGACGGCGACGCTCGGCCTGTTCCTGTCGCTGATCGTCATCCTGATCGTCCAGGGTTCGCTGAGCAAGGAAACCTACGCTAACTGGGGCTGGCGCATCCCCTTCATCGTCTCCTTTGTGCTGCTCGCCATCTCGATCTGGATCCGGCTGTCACTTTCGGAATCGCCGACCTTCCAGCGCATGAAGGACGAAGGCAAGGGCTCCAAGGCGCCATTGTCTGAAGCTTTCGGCCAGTGGAAGAACGCCAAGATCGCGTTGCTGGCGCTGCTTGGCCTCACCGCCGGCCAGGCCGTGATCTGGTACAACGGCCAGTTCTACGCGCTGTTCTTCCTACAGAACGTGCTGAAGGTCGACCCGCAGTCGGTCAACATCATGATCGCCATCGCGCTTGCCGTCGGCTCGATTTTCTTCGTCGTGTTCGGCTGGCTCTCCGACAAGATCGGCCGCAAGCCGATCATCATGGCTGGCCTGGCATTGGGAATCGTCGGCACCTTCCCGCTGTTCAAGGCACTGACCTGGGCCGCCAATCCGGCGCTCGCTACCGCACAGCAGAACACGCGCGCGACGGTGACGGCAGCCCCCGGCGACTGCAGGTTCCAGTTCAACCCGGTCGGCACGGCTAAGTTCACGACATCCTGCGATATCGCGACCTCGTTCCTGACCAAGAACTCGGTGCCTTACGACGTCGTTACGACGGCAGCGCCTGGCACGGCGGCAACGGTCAAGATCGGCAACGAGACCGTAGAATCCTATGACGCCGTCGCCGCCGGCGATCAGGCCAAGGCCAAGGAGGCCGTCTTCCAGAAGGCAGTCAACAAGTCTCTGCAGGACGGCGGTTATCCGCTGAAGCGCGCTGCAGCCAAGGTGCCGGACCAAAAGCTCGATGCCTTCGTCGCCGCCAATCCGGAACTGAAGCTCGATGCCGCAGCTATCCGTGGCGGCGAGAAGACGACGGTTCCGGCCGACAAGGCGGTCACCGACAAGCTGCTGACCAAGGATGAAGCGGCCGGCGCGCCCGAGGTCACTGTCTACAACATTCCCGGCGGCGGTCCCTTCGCCATGGTCGCCGATCCGGCGGCCATCAACTGGCCAATGACCATCGGCATCCTGTTCATCCTGGTGCTGCTCGTGACCATGGTCTACGGCCCGATCGCCGCGATCCTCGTCGAGATGTTCCCGACTCGCATTCGCTATACCGGCATGTCGCTGCCCTACCATATCGGCAATGGCTGGTTTGGCGGCCTGCTGCCGGCGACGGTGTTCGCGCTTAGCGCCTATAAGGGTGACATCTACTACGGCCTCTGGTACCCGGTGGTGATCGCCGCGATGTCACTCATCATCGGCATGATCTTCGTCAGGGACACGCTCGGCACCGACCTGCACGCCAAGCAGTAGCCGATCGATCGTCTGCAAATGCAAAGCCCGGCGTGATCGCTCACGCCGGGCTTTTTCATGCAAAAGCATTGCAGGGAGGAGATCAGCTCTTGCGCTGGTTTTCTTCCTCGATCGCCGCCTCGTGGTACCAGCCGTCGAAATCGGCGTGCGTATTGCGCAACGAAGCAAGCTCTGCCGCGAATTTGGCCTTTGCGCCTAAATTTGAGGCAGACACTCGGCCCGCAAGCGGGAACATCAGAATCTTTGCCGACGGACGGGACGTGGTGACTTCCATTGGCGGCCTCCTTTCTTTTCCAGGAGCCTGTCGATTCAATCTTTTCCCAAGATAGGTTCTGCGATTCATTTAGGCAATATGCCCACAGAAAGATCAGTATTTGCCTACTATTTATGCAAAAATCGCGCTTGAATGATTGCCGCGCATTGCCGAGGCGGCTCAGCAAAATCAATGCCTTGCGATGACCACTTTGCCGCACCCGGGGCGGGAGGAGTGGCACACGAATTGCATTTTAACGGCCGGCAGGCCGGCCAGCCCGGCCATGCGTCGACGCCGCCCACTTGCGGTGTCCAAGCAACGAGAGGCACTGGAATGACCAAATACAAGCTCGAGTATATCTGGCTCGACGGCTACACCCCAACCCCCAATCTGCGCGGCAAGACCCAGATCAAGGAGTTTGCCGAGTTCCCGACGCTCGAGCAGCTGCCGCTGTGGGGCTTCGACGGTTCTTCGACGAACCAGGCCGAAGGCCGCAGCTCCGACTGCGTTTTGAAGCCGGTTGCGCTCTATCCGGATCCGGCCCGCACCAACGGCGTTCTCGTCATGTGCGAGGTCATGATGCCCGACGGCGTCACCCCGCATGCATCGAACAGCCGCGCGACCATCCTCGACGACGAGGACGCCTGGTTCGGCTTCGAGCAGGAGTATTTCTTCTACAAGGACGGCCGTCCGCTCGGCTTCCCCGAGAGCGGTTATCCGGCGCCGCAGGGTCCGTACTACACCGGCGTCGGCTACAAGAATGTCGGCGATGTCGCGCGCCAGATCGTCGAGGAGCATCTCGACCTCTGCCTCGCCGCCGGCATCAATCATGAAGGCATCAACGCCGAAGTGGCCAAGGGCCAGTGGGAGTTCCAGATTTTCGGCAAGGGCTCCAAGAAGGCCGCCGACCAGATGTGGATGGCGCGCTACCTGCTGTTGCGCCTCACCGAGAAGTACGGCATCGACATCGAGTTCCACTGCAAGCCGCTCGGCGACACCGACTGGAACGGCTCGGGCATGCACTGCAACTTCTCGACCAAGTACATGCGCGAAGCCGGCGGCAAGGCCTATTTCGAGGCGCTGATGGCGCAGTTCGAAAAGAACCTGATGGATCACATCGCCGTCTACGGTCCGGACAACGACAAGCGCCTGACCGGCAAGCACGAGACCGCGCCGTGGAACAAGTTCTCCTACGGTGTCGCCGACCGCGGCGCTTCGATCCGCGTTCCGCACTCCTTCATCAAGAACGACTATAAGGGCTATCTGGAAGACCGCCGCCCGAACTCGCAGGGCGACCCCTACCAGATCGCTTCGCAGGTCCTGAAGACGATCTCGCAGGTTTCGACCGACGCGAAGGTTTCGGCGGCCGCCTGATATCTCTTTCGCGGCGTGGAGTTGCAGGCCCGCGGCGTGACGTGAATGACAAAAAGCCCCGGCGGAAAACGCCGGGGCTTTCTTGCATGGAGATTGCCGGCGAGAAAGTGCCGCCGCGCTGCCGTCAGCTGGCGATGACGCCACGTGATTTCAGCGCCGAGCACTGGGCTCAGATAGCGTCCGGAAGTGCCGCTTGTTTGGCGCGTTCAACTAGTTCAAGGGCCTGACGCCTCCTTGACAAGGTTTCATGATATTCCTGCGCCTCGATGTCCTTGAAGAAGGGTGCGTTGGGAGCAAGGCGTTCGCCGCAGCTTCCACATCGTCAAGAGACGCCCGGAAGACTTCGGCTCGCCGGATCACAATGGAAAAGCCCTTGGAGGGTAATCCTCCAAGGGCTTTAAAATGAAATCCAGTCAGTCGCTTAGACCGAATAGTACATGTCATACTCGACCGGGTGCGGGGTCATTTCGAAGCGCATGACCTCGGCCATCTTCAGCTCGATGTAAGAGTCGATCTGGTCGTCGTCGAAGACGCCGCCGGCCTTCAGGAAGCCGCGGTCCTTGTCGAGGCTCTGCAGCGCTTCGCGCAGCGAGCCGCAGACGGTCGGGATCTTCTTCAGCTCCTTCGGCGGCAGGTCGTAGAGATCCTTGTCCATCGGCTGTCCGGGATGGATCTTGTTCTTGATGCCGTCGAGGCCTGCCATCAGCATGGCGGCGAAGCCGAGATAGGGGTTCGCGCCCGGATCGGGGAAGCGGACCTCGACACGCTTCGACTTCGGCGAGGAGCCGAACGGAATACGGCAGGAGGCCGAGCGGTTGCGCGCCGAATAGGCGAGCAGCACCGGCGCTTCGTAACCCGGCACCAGACGTTTATAGGAGTTGGTCAGCGGGTTGGTGAAGGCGTTGATCGCCTTGGCGTGCTTGATGATGCCGCCGATATAGAACAGGCAGGTTTCCGACAGACCGGCATATTCGTTGCCGGCGAAGGTCGGCTTGCCGCCCTTCCAGATCGATTGGTGGACGTGCATGCCCGAGCCGTTGTCGCCGAACACCGGCTTCGGCATGAAAGTGGCCGTCTTGCCATAGGCGTTGGCGACCTGATGCACGACATACTTATAGATCAGCATCTTGTCGGCGTTGCGCACCAGCGTGTCGAACTTGATGCCGAGCTCGTGCTGGGCGGCGGCGACCTCATGGTGGTGCTTTTCGACACGCACGCCCATCTCGGCGAGCACAGTCAGCATCTCCGAACGCATGTCCTGGGCAGAATCGATCGGCGGCACAGGGAAGTAGCCACCCTTGATCCGCGGCCGATGGCCAAGGTTGCCGGTCTCGTAGTCGGTGTCGTCGTTGGACGGCAGCTCGGTCGAGTCCAGGCGGAAGCCGGTGTTGTAGGGATCGGCCTTGTACTTGACGTCGTCGAACACGAAGAACTCGGCTTCCGGACCGACATAGATGGTGTCGCCGATGCCTTCAGACTTCATGTAGGCCTCGGCCTTCTTGGCAGTGCCGCGCGGGTCGCGGTTGTAGGCCTCGCCCGAGACCGGATCGAGGATGTCGCACAGGATGACCATGGTCGACTGGGCGAAGAACGGATCCATATGGACGGTATCCGTGTCGGGCATCAGCACCATGTCGGACTCGTTGATCGCCTTCCAGCCGGCGATCGAGGAACCGTCGAACATCACGCCGTCGGCGAACATGTCTTCCTCGACCTCGACAACATCCATCGTCACATGCTGCAGCTTGCCTCGCGGATCGGTGAAGCGCAGGTCGACGAACTTAACGTCGTTGTCCTTGATCTGCTTCATGATGTCTTTGGCTGTCGTCATGTCATGTATCCCTGTGTGATGACGTTTTTTTGATGATGACGGTTCAGAAAAGAAGGGGGGCGTCAGACAGCATCCATCCCGGTCTCGCCGGTGCGGATTCGCACGACTTCCTCGATGTTGGAGACGAAGATCTTGCCGTCGCCGATGCGGCCGGTCTGCGCCGCCTTGCGTATGGCTTCGATGGCGCCTTCGACGGCGTCGTCGCCGAGCACGACTTCGATCTTCACCTTGGGCAGGAAGTCGACGACATATTCGGCGCCGCGATAGAGTTCGGTGTGGCCTTTCTGCCGACCGAAACCCTTGGCCTCGGTGACGGTGATGCCCTGCAGTCCGGCCTCCTGAAGCGCTTCCTTCACTTCGTCCAGCTTGAATGGCTTGATGATCGCTTCGATCTTTTTCATGTAGAAAGTGGCCTCCACTGCCAAAGAGACGGGTTGTGTGCCCCGCTTGCGCCTCCATCAAGCACGAAGCGTGCCAATTCCAGGTTGTTGGAGACGGTATCGGGCGATTCAGATGCCATGCCGCACCCGGATGCAAATTCGCGTCATCCGCTGCATTGGATGCGTCATCGACGCCCAAAGCCTATACATCGCTCCTCCATCCGTCTGCGCAAAATTTGAGCAGATAGCGCAATTTGCAGGCAGATTCCCCTCCAGGCGCCGCCGCTTTGGGCGGCGTTCGGTCGTCGCTGTTGGCTTCCAACCGCAAATCGGACAATGCTTGATCGGATGGAGATCGGCAATCCCATGCGCAATGAACTTCTTTCACCGGCCGAGATGGCCGAGGCCGACCGGCTGGCGATCGCGGCGGGTCCGCTCGACGGCTACGGATTGATGCGCCGGGCCGGCGAGGCCGTCGCGGCCGTGGTGTTGGCCCGCTATCCGGCGGCGACACGGGTGCACATGCTGTGCGGTCCCGGCAACAATGGCGGCGACGGCTACATCGTGGCGCGTCTGCTCCAGGAGAGCGGCGTCGACGTCGCGTTGTGGGGTTCGGGTGAGCCGCGGGCAGGCAGCGATGCCGCGTTGGCTGCCGCCGATTGCCCGTTGGACCCCCGGCCGCTATCTGCCTTCGCAGCCGAACCGGGATCGCTGGTGGTCGACGCATTGTACGGAGCGGGGCTCTCGAAAGCACTATCGGGCGACGCCGCCAGGGCGGTCCAGGTCGTGGCGGACCTCGGCTTGCCGGTCGTCGCCATAGATCTGCCTTCGGGCGTTTCCGGGGAAAGCGGGGATATCCTCGGCAGCGCGTTTCGCGCGGCCGTTACCGTGACCTTCGCGCGAAAGAAGCCTGGGCATCTGCTGCTGCCGGGGCGTGAAATGTGCGGCGAGGTCGTGCTTGCCGACATCGGCATCGGCGACGGGACCATCGCTCGAATCGCGCCGCGAAGCTTCGAGAATGCGCCGACACTCTGGCTGCCTGCCTTTCCGGTCCCAGCTGTCGATGCACACAAATACCGGCGTGGCCACGCAAGCATCTTTTCCGGCGGGCCGTCGGCGACCGGTGCCGCGCGGCTGTCGGCACTGGCGGCAGCAAGAAGCGGGGCAGGGGCTGTGACGATCCTGTCGCCGGCGAATGCCATGCAGGTGAACGCCGCGCATCTGACCTCGATCATGCTGCGCAAGGCCGATGCGGTTGCCGATCTCGGCGCGTTCCTCACCGATCGCCGCCCTTCGTCCTTCGTGCTCGGCCCGGGGTTTGGCGTCGGCGAAAAGGCGCGCGATTTTGCCCTCGCGCTGCTCGGCGCAGGCCAAGCGCACTACACCGGCGTTGCAGGGCTGGTGCTCGACGCCGACGGCATCACCTCGTTTCGCGATGAGCCCGAGACACTGTTCCAGGCGGCCCGCAGATCCGGCGCGCCGGCGCTGGTGGTGACGCCGCATGAGGGTGAATTCGGTCGGCTGTTCCCTGGCATTGCGGACGACAAGGTGCTTTCGAAACTCGCCAAGGCGCGTGCGGCGGCTGCACGGGCCAATGCCATCGTCGTCTACAAGGGGGCCGACACGGTGATCGCCGCGCCAGATGGCCGCGCCGCCATCAACAGCAACGGCGCGCCGTGGCTTGCCACCGCCGGTTCCGGCGATGTGCTGGCGGGCATTATCGCCGGGTTCCTGGCGCAGGGCATGCCGGCGTTCGAAGCGGCCTGCGCCGCCGCCTGGATACACGCTGAAGCCGGCAGCCGGTTCGGGCCCGGCCTCATCGCTGAGGATTTGCCTTTGGCCACGGTGCCGGTGCTGCGCGAGTTGGCGGAAAGCGGGATGGCTGTCCGATGATGCGGCTGGCGATCCTCGTCGCGGTCGCCGCCATCACCGTCTTTGGCGTGCGGGCGGCGCATGCCGCCAGTCGTCCAGTCACCATCGTCGACGATCCCCAGGTGCTGGCAAAACTCGACGCCAAGGGCTTCGGCTTCGCCGGTATTTTCGGCGCCGGCGGCAAGGACGACCTGAAAACGCTCTACGACGCGGCGCCGGCCTATCATGCCATTGTCGAGACCGTGGCTGCCGATGTCGCAGCACTCCGCGTCGAGATGAAGGCCGGCGGCCGGCCGCTCTATGAGGTGACCGACGGCAATGTCGGCCGCGTCATCGACTTGCGCTGGCTGAAGACCGACGCCGCGCGCTTCCGGCTGGTCGGCGTCGTCAACCGGCTCGACCGGCGTGACTTCGCAAAGCTCGGCGGGGAAGCGGGCTGCGGCGAGGTGCGTTTCATCTACCGCCTTGCCTATAATTTCAGGAAGAACGGCAAGGTTTTGGCCTCGCGGCTGCCATTCAATTTCAATGCCGTCTACCGCGTCGCTGCGGACGCCGATGGCGACTGTACCGGTGTTGCCGGGCGCTGGACGCCGCAGATTGACGAGGCGGTCGATGCCGGCTGGCTGACCGGCGGACCGCTGGAAAAAGCAGGCCTCTCCTTCAAGCAACTCGAGCTCAACGCCCAAGTGGTGCGCTTTCCTTCCGGCCAGGAAACAGAGTTTGGTGGGCAGGCCGCCTATCTCATGCGGATTTTTAGCATCGACGGGACAGCCGCCAGCGAGAAGCCGCTCGAAAACACGCCCGACACCGTCCGCCTTTCGGACGATGCGCAGTTGAAAGCAAAACTTGCCGACTATGTCCGCGCCAACGCCGCGGCGGTCGATCTCGGCGTCTACGAAATCCCGGATGAATTCCTGGCGAAGGAGGTTATCTCCTGGTCGACCTTCGGCAGTGCCAGGCAGGCCAATCATCCGTTCACGCCGCTGTTCGAGCCCAAGACGTTTGACGGGCTCGACTATTCGAAGTTTTCGCTGGTGCGCACACCGGAAGCCTTGGTCGAGCGGCTCGACAACGGCGCCTGCCAGGGCTGCCACCAGGCAGGCTCGACCGCCGGGTTCCATTTCATCGGCCTCGACGACGGCACGACCTCGCCGCTCAACCGCATCGAGGTCGGTATCTCGCCGCATCTCCATGCCGAGATTCCGCGCCGCGAGGCGTGGCTGCAGGCGATTGCGGAGGGCAAGGAACCCAACCGGTTTCGTCCGTTGTCCTTTGCTCCGCCGGCAGCCTGGGAAGACATCGGCGAGATCGCCTATACGCCGGCCGGGACGGCGATGCCGTGCCTGGTGCCGGAAGACGCCGCCCATTTCGCCAAAACCTGGCAATGCGGAGCCGGCACGGTCTGCACGCCGATCGCGACCGCTGCAGGGGGCAAGACGAAACTCGCTCAATGCCTGCTGCCCAAGGACAGCGAGAAGATCTTTTCCGGCCATCCCTGCCTGACCGGCACCATTACCAGCAACGCGGCGCAGCCTTTCAACGACCGCTACAAGATCACCAGCCAGTTCGCGGCCTTCGCGCCCGCCATTTCGCGCACCGCCTACACCTGCCGTCCGCCCAAGATCGGCGTTCCAGGCGGCTTCGCCTACCGCGGCTGCGACGCCAACGATCTGGCCTTCTCCGCCTTCAAGGCCGGCAAGCCGATGCCGAGCGAGATCTGCGGCCTGGTCGGCGGCAAGAAGTTCGATATCTGCGTAGCGACCAACAATTTCGGCCAATGCCTGGGCGGCGCGGTCAATCGCGGCAACCGCCCGGCCTGTTCGGCCGAGCATTTCTGCCGCGAGGACTACATGTGCCAGTCGCTGCCGTCCGACACGCCGGGCGCAGCCAGGGTCAAAGGCATCGGTTTCTGCTCGCCGACCTATTTCCTGTTCCAGATGCGCATCGACAACCATGCGACGCCATGGGCGAGCGCTGCGCGGGCGAGCATGAGCGCGGGCTTTGGCGCGCCCGAAGAGGAGTAGGCTATCGGCCGGTTCAAGCACCTCGCGGGCGCCGCGCCTGCGCCACCGCTTCCGCCAGCGCTGCAAGCACTCTTTCCTCGCTGACACCGCTCGTGTGCTTAATCCAGCTTGGAGTCGAAATCGGAGGTTCTAGAAACCGGACGTGATCGTTCACTGGTCCGGTTTCGTAGGAGCGGTTCGATCCGAAGATGAGCACGCACGGCCCACCCAAAGCCGCCGCCGCATGGCAGATGCCGCCATCCACGCCGAGGAAGGCGGTCGAGGCAGCGATCTGGCACATGGCGTCCGTGATGTCGGGGGTCGACGTGAAGTCCACCGCCTCCGGAAGCGCCGCTCTAATCTGGGCGGCGGCCTCGCGCTCGCGAGGACCGCCGACGATCCATACCGACCAGCCGCGCTTGGCGTGATCCTTCGCGATCGAAATGAAGCGCTCCGCCGGCCATGAGCGGAAGTTGCTGAACTCCGACGTGTAAAGCGCCAGTGCTGGTCTTGCCGCGTCGATCCCATGCCGGACGCGCCAGGCCGAGAGATCCTCGGGTGAAACCACCATTCGCGGCTGCGGTAACCGCACATCCTCGTCAGGCTGCTCACCCAGCGTGGCAATCGCGCAGACCTGCTCGAACAGCCTTGTCTTGCGCGGGCCGAAAGCCACGAAGGTTTTCAGCCATCCGGCCGGCAGCCGGTTGACGATGCCGAACTGGAACTCGCGCGGATAGCCAATGCGCTCGGCAATGCCCGCCAGCCATGGGACAAGAGCCGCCTTGGTGCTGCTGGTGAGCAGATAGGCTGCCTGATAGTTCTCCCGGCGGAGTTCGCGCGCCAGCCGCGCCCGCTCCCTGAGACCGGGGTTCCAATGCCGTTCGACGGTCCAAGCCTTCCGGACATGCGGCATCAATCGTGCCAGCGGAGCGGCGAGCGGCGAGGTGATGACGTCGATCGGGTGTCCGGGAAACGTCTCGGCTATGATTTGAACTGCCGAATGGCAACGGATGAAGTCGCCGATTGCCGGCAAGCAGAACACGAGAATGGGACGCAACGCGCGATACCTTTTCGATCCGACACAGTCGCCGCCGACGGCAAGCACGCCGGTTCCTTGTCACGGAAGCGCTTCGCCATCAAGAATACGGGCATAGAGTTCCAGATAGGCCTTCGCGGTTTTCGCGATCGGGAATCTGTCGGCGGCCGATTCACGGCATTTGTGTGCGCACAGGTCTGCGATCTCGGCAAGGCCGCGGGCGAACTCCTCGTCGCTCTCGAAGAACCGGCCCGTGTCCTTGTCCACAGTCTCCGGCAAGGCGCCGCGCGGGGTGGTCAGAACGGGCGTGCCGCACAGCATGGCCTCGACCGGCGCATTGCCGAAAGGCTCTTCCCAGGCGATCGGATTGAGGAAAGCCTTCGCTGCGCCGAGCAGGCGCAGCTTGTCGTCGCCGTCGACGACGCCGTTGAAGCGATAACGGCGGGAAAGACTTTTGAAAAAGACGCCCTCACGGCGGGTCTGGCTTCGGCCCAGCAGCTTCCATCGCGAGCCGCCGGCGATATCGAGGGCAACGTCGAATTTCCTGGCAAGGTCGACTGCCCGGTTCAGGCCCTTTCCGGCGCGCGCGATAGCCGCCATGAAGAGGAGGCGATCGTTCTTCGATTTGCCGAGCCGATAGTCATCCACCGGAAATCCGTTGTGGACGAAAGTCTTGCGACCGTGCAGTTGGGCGTGCCGGGCGCTGATGAAGCTCCAATTCGGCTGCGGCCGCGGATAGTCCGGCAAATGGCCGC
Organism: Mesorhizobium silamurunense; assembly: GCF_014843825.1. Classification (GTDB taxonomy): domain Bacteria; phylum Pseudomonadota; class Alphaproteobacteria; order Rhizobiales; family Rhizobiaceae; genus Mesorhizobium; species Mesorhizobium silamurunense. Next base: position 11,940 of record NZ_JHQR01000052.1, on the reverse strand, counting down.
GCTCGGTGTTGAGGGTCGGGAAGGGAACCTCGATCTTCCACGCATGAAGGTGGACGATCCGGGTCTCCCGGGGTATCGCGGCGCGTAATTCGGCGTCGCTCACCGCATGCCGCACCTCGCATAAAGGATGTGACGATCCAGGGCCCGCCACGAGCACGACACAATGACCCTGACTGACCAGTTCAGTGGCCAGCCAGTCGACCTGGCGCTCTATCCCGCCATAGCCTTTGCACGGAATAACACCCTTCGTTGCAAGGGTTATTAGCATTTTATTACTGCCCATCACATTAATGTGATTAGAGGTTGCTAATTGTCAACCTCCGGCGACGGGTTGGGTGAGGCAAAGTTCCAAGTGCTGGCGGGCCGGCTTGGCCAAACAAGTTCTACCGATCCAGATGGTCGGCGACTCTCGACGTCCATTCGTCATCGAAATGGCGGACTCGTTCGGCAACCGTCTCGCTGCGAAGCAGGGTCAATAGAGCGGTATGTTCGACCGGCTTGATTGTCGGCGGCGAAGCGTAGCGGATGATCAGATTTTTCATCGTCCGGCGCGTCCCAGGCCTTCTGGATATGTTCTTTCAGCGTAGCAGGATCGAAAAGCTCGGAGGCGGCTTTCAGCATTCTTGCCAAAGGCGGTTCGGGTGGCGTCATCGACCCGAGCAGCTCGCGCCGCAGTGGATCGTCGACCCGATCTTTGAACAACGCACTGGCTGCCCCAATCAAAAGCAGCGCCCGCGCGACGCTGTGCGCGTCGCCGGCTCGGGCCGCATGCCTATCCGCTTCTATCTCAGCGCGACGCGAAAGATTTATTTCTTCGCGCTCGAGGGTTTTGGAAAGCGGACTGAGCATCAGATAGAACAAGGTGCCGGAAACAGTCTTGCCCGGCGGCGCATAGTCGAAGATCAACTCGAAGCATTTTTCGAGCTCAGCCAGATTGAGACTGCCATTGGTATCTCTGTTCCTGAGATGCGCGTCCTCGTGGGCAAGGATGGCTGCGAGTGCGGGTTCATCCGTCACCGCAAGCAACGGAATGCCGATGGCCAAAATCGACCATCGACCGAAGAGGCCCAGGAATGGCCGCTCTTCGCCGATGCTGGCATTGAGATGCGGAGTTAGAATAATGGTTGTCCGCGTCGCGCGGCGCGTGCCGGCAATATCCTCCCAGATCTGCCATAGCCTTGGGGCCGACTCCCTCGAAGCCCCCTCGACCTTACTTCGCCGGAAACCCGCGAAGACCATTCCTATCAGCAGGACAAAAGCCAGCATCGCGGCCGGAACGGCGACGGCACCGCCAACAACAAGCACAAGCGGGTGAATGTCGAGAAAGTAAAGCCACACGCCAAGCGGGAAGAAGAGGGGCAAAGCAAAGAAAAGAACAGCGAACCTGCCAAAGTGCTCGCCAGCTAGAAGGACCAGTCGCGACATCGCCGCCTCACAGCGGGATGTTGTCGTGCTTCTTCCAGGGGTTCTGCATGTCCTTGTTGCGCAGCATGCGCAGCGCCCGCGCGACACGGCGGCGGGTTGAGTGCGGCATGATCACCTCGTCGACATAGCCGCGCTCCGCCGCGACGAAGGGCGACAGGAAGCGATCCTCGTAAGCCTTTGTGTGAGCTGCGATCTTTTCCGCGTTGCCGATATCCTTGCGGTAGATGATTTCGACCGCGCCCCTGGCGCCCATCACGGCGATCTGCGCCGTCGGCCAGGCATAGTTCATGTCGCCGCGCAGGTGCTTTGACGCCATGACGTCATAGGCGCCGCCATAGGCCTTGCGGGTGATCACGGTGATCTTCGGCACTGTCGCCTCGGCATAGGCGAAGAGCAGTTTTGCCCCATGCTTGATCAGCCCGCCATATTCCTGCGCGGTGCCGGGCAGGAAGCCCGGAACGTCGACGAAGGTGACGATCGGGATCGAGAAACAATCGCAAAAACGCACGAAGCGCGCCGCCTTGCGGCTGGCGTCGGAATCCAGAACGCCAGCAAGCACCATCGGCTGGTTGGCGACGAAGCCGACGGTTCGACCGTCGACGCGGCCGAATCCGGTCACGATGTTCTTGGCGAAGCTCGCCTGGATCTCGAAGAAGTCGCCCTCGTCGGCGACCTTCAGGATCAGTTCCTTGATGTCGTAGGGCTTGTTGGCATTGTCGGGAATCAGCCGGTCGAGCGACATGTCGTGATCCGTCACCGACTGATAGCATTCGATCTCGGGAATCTCGGCCGTGTTGGACGCCGGCAAGAAATCGACCAGACGCCGCATCTGCAGCAGCGCCTCGACGTCGTTGTCATAGGCGCCGTCAGCGATCGAGGATCTCGTCGTGTGCACTGTGGCGCCGCCGAGGCTTTCGGCCGTCACCGTCTCGTTGGTCACCGTCTTCACCACATCCGGCCCGGTGACGAACATGTACGAGGTGTCGCGCACCATGAAGATGAAGTCGGTCATGGCCGGCGAATAGACGTCGCCGCCGGCACAGGGGCCCATGATCAGCGAAATCTGCGGGATGACGCCGGAGGCGAGCACATTACGCTGGAAAATCTCGGCATAGCCGCCGAGCGCGGCGACGCCTTCCTGGATGCGGGCGCCGCCGGCATCGTAGAGGCCGATGATCGGCGCGCGATTGCGCAGCGCCATCTCCTGAACCTTGACTACCTTCTCGGCATGCGCCTCCGACAGCGAGCCGCCGAACACGGTAAAATCCTTGGCGAAGAGATAGACCGGCCTGCCGTTGACCGTGCCCCAGCCGGTGACGACGCCGTCGCCGGCGATCTTGGTCTTCTCCATGCCGAAATCGGTCGAACGGTGCTCGACATACATGTCGAACTCCTCGAACGAACCCTCGTCGAGGAACACCTCGATGCGCTCGCGGGCGGTCAGCTTACCTTTCTTGTGCTGGGCCTCGATCCGCTCCTTGCCGCCGCCTAAGCGGGCGATCTCGCGGCGGCGTTCGAGTTCCTTCAGCACGTCTTTCATCGCTGCCCCCAAAAAGGAAAGGTGTTTTGTGGTAATGGCGAGGACAGCCAAGCGCAAGCGCCGCTTTTCGGGCGTCGTTTTGCTGCATTGCAACATCGGCCCTTGCATTTCGGGCCGGACTCGGCCATATGCTGCGGCATAGGCGCTTGGGCCGGAACTGTCCGGCTTTCTCCACGAATGAGACTGGTTGCGTCTGTTTTCCCTCTTTCCGGTGGTCGGCCCCCGTCGATCGGCAAGCTGGCGAAAGAGCCCCGGGGCATGAAGCTCGCGGGCACGACAGCGCAGCCGCGCGGACAACCCGTCCGCCGCCTTGTCGTTTCCTGACAATTTTTCGACGGCAGGTTGCGCCCTGCCGCTATCGATGTTTGCGGTCACAGGGCCGCGTGAAAGAAGATTATTTTGACCAACGAAAACCAGGCGGAACCGAACGGTTTCGCCGCCCTCGGAATTACCGGCGCATTGCTCAAAGCCGCCAACACCGCAGGCTTCACCGAACCGAAGCCGATCCAATCCCAAGCGATCCCGCCGCAGCTCGAAGGCCGCGACATTTTCGGCATCGCGCAGACCGGTTCGGGCAAGACGGCGGCCTTCGCGCTGCCGATCCTGTCGAAGATCATCGGACTCGGCACCAAGCGCCGGCCGAAGACGGCACGCGCGCTGATCCTGGCGCCGACGCGCGAGCTTGCCGTGCAAATCGAAGACACGGTCAAGCTGCTCGCCAAGGGCGCGCATGTCTCGACTGCGCTCGTGCTTGGCGGTGTGTCGCGCTACAGCCAGGTAAAGAAGATCGGCCCTGGCGTCGACATCCTGATCGCCACGCCCGGCCGGCTGACCGACCTCGTGCGCGAGGGCGACCTCATCCTTGCCGATACCAAATGGCTGGTGCTCGACGAGGGCGACCGCATGCTCGACATGGGCTTCATCAACGACGTCAAGCGCATCGCCAAGGCGACCGCGCCGGACCGCCAGACCGCGCTGTTCTCGGCCACCATGCCGAACGAGATCGCGGAACTCGCCAAGGGCCTGCTGAAAGACCCCGTCCGCATCGAAGTCTCCCCGCAGAGCACGACGGCGGCCGAGATCGTGCAGAGCGTGGTGCTCGCCCGCACCAAACAGAAGCGCCAGGTGCTGTCGAAAATGCTGGCCGACGAGGCGATGCGCTCCGTGATCGTGTTTTCGCGAACCAAGCATGGTGCAGACCGCGTCACCAAGGACCTTGCCCGCGATGGTTTCAACGCCGCCGTCATCCACGGCAACAAATCGCAGAACGCCCGCCAGAAGGCGCTCAACGATTTCCGCGACGGATCGGTGCGCATCCTGGTCGCCACCGATATCGCCGCGCGCGGCATCGACGTGCCCGGCATCAGTCATGTCGTGAATTTCGACCTGCCGGACGAGGCGGAAAGCTATGTCCACCGCATCGGCCGCACCGGCCGCAACGGCAGGGACGGCATTGCGATCACGCTTTGCGATCCGTCGGAGAACAGCAAGCTGAGGCAGGTCGAGCGCATCATCCGCATGCGGTTGCCGGTTATGGCCGATCATCTCGGCAGCCCCGACCCGCAGCGCGATCCGAAGGAAAGGACCGAGCGTCATTTCGAGCCGGCCAATGACCGCGAGCACCATGGCGGCCGCCGTGACGGCCGTCGCCCCGACAACGGCGACAGCGGCAAGAAGCGTTTCGGAGGCAAGCCCAATGGCGAGCGCCAATTCGCGCCGAAGCCGCAAGGCGAGCGTCCTATGGCCGCCAAGCCGAGTGGCGAGCGTAAGCCTGACGGCTTCAAGCGCTTCAAGGGTAACAACAAGCGCCGCTTCGGCGGCAAGCGGCCGGCGAACCGGGCCGCTTAAGTTCCACCAGGAACGAAGAAAATGAGAAACGGCCGGAGCAGCGATCCGGCCGTTTCTCATTTCACAGGCCTGATTGCTGCTGCATCAACGCCTTCACCCACACCACGATCCGCTCGGTAAGAAAGGCCGTGGTCTGCGGCGACAGCACATCGCCGGCAATGACATGGTTGTCCGGGTCGCCGGTGTCGTCGACCGGCACCAACTCGTGCGCGCCGCCCCAGCGGCCGGCGATCTCGCGCGTGCGGTCGGGCCGCACCACCTTGTCGGCATCCGAGAAGATGAACAGGGCAGGGACTGTCGCCTTCTCGACCGGCGCGCCATAGGCGAGATTGGTGAGCGCGGCCATCGGCAGCGTTGCCGTCATCGGGTATTTGGTGGTCCAGAATTTTTCGTGCAGCGCGTTGCGCGGCGGGAAGCTGCGCTCCTTGCCGCCGACGAGCTCGGCGATCTCTCTGCCCCAGGGCATGGTCAAGATCTCGGCGCCGGAAGCCTTGACGCCGAAATTCGGCGAGATGAATGCGATTGCCGCGACGCCGTCGGAAGCGCCGGGCTGGGTTGCGGCCCATGTCGCCAGCGAGCCCCCGGTCGAGGTGGCGATGACGATCACCTTGTCGCCGATCGCGCGGCCGATCGCCAGCGCCTCCTCATAGTCGTTGATCCAGGCGTTGACGCTGCCTTCGGCCATGGCCGCACCGTCCTGCCCGTGGCCGGTCAGGCGGGTATAGAAAAGGTTGGCGTCGAGTTCGTCGGCGACATCGTCCGGCAGCGGGCGGACCTCCCCTTTCGACGCCGAAAAGCCGTGAATGTAGACGATCGCAAGCTTCGTCTTGGCGTGAACCATCGGGTTCGCCCAGATGATCTCCTTGTCCAGCCCGTCGCGGATATTGGGCACCGCCCCTTCTTCGTGCGCCAGATATGCCTGCGGATCGTCGCCGATCACCGAAGGATCGAAGCGGATCGTGGTGTCGATCGCCACGCGTGGGCCGAGAAAGAAACCTGAGACAAGGATGACGGCGAGACCCAGTACCGCAAGCACGATCCGTCGCCCCATCGCCGACTCCAAGCAACAATTCTCAACCTATGGCGGTGCCTGCAGCGAGGCAATCGCTCTTCGCCGGCTTACGCCGCCTTGTCCGCTGACGGGCCTTTTTCGCTTGGCATCTTGCGGTCGAAATTCAATGGTCGCCCCCGCCAGCTGGTGGTCAGGCCGATCACCAGGCGGCAAATGGGTCGCGGCAGCAGGCCGAGCAGCTTGAGCGGCCAGCTTATGTGATAGGGGAAGGTGACTTCGAAGCCTCCCTTCCGGATGCCGCGCGCCATCCGGCGCGACGCGCGGTGGACAGGCATCAGGCCCGGCATCGGCAGCATGTTCTTCTCGGTCAGCGGCGTGTCAACGAAGCCTGGATTGATCACCTGAATGCGGATGTTCATCTTGTCGAAGTCGTATTTCAGCGATTCCGCCAGGATGTTGATCGCCGCCTTGGTGCCGCCATAAGCCGCGGTGGTCGGCCAGCCGGAGTAGGCCGTGACCGATCCGACCAGGACGACGTGCCCGCGCCCCCGTGCGCGCATATAGTCGACCACAGGCACCAGGCCGTTGACGATGCCGAAATAATTGACGGCGAAGGAGCGATGAAAATCGCGCACCACCAGATGCTCGCCGGGCGTGGCGATGTAGTTGCCGGCGTTGAAGACGGCGAGCACGATCGGCCCCATCTCCTTCTCGATCGCGGCGGCCGTCCGCGCCATGCCTTCTTCGTCGGTCACGTCGCAGGGGAATGATTTCACATGGCCGGTCATCTGGGCCGTCTCGACCAGCAGCGTGTCGGTTGCGTCGCTCGGCAGCGCCGTCACCGCGACGGCATAGCCCTGCCGTGCGAAGTCCTTGGCCAGCGCCCGGCCGAGGCCGCTGCTGCCGCCCGTGATCCAGGCGACACCGTCTTTCGGGTTGGCCCGGTAGAGTGTCATTGAAAACCCTGCGAATTGTCTGGGCTAGTGCTCTAGCGGCGAAGAAATGGGATGAAAAGAGCGCTTTTGGGTGCATCGTTGAAATGATCGCCAGCATTGCAGCGCCCGGAATGCGACTGGACCAGGCAAAATCTTGCCTTGAAACCGCGGCTTCCGGTTTCTAGGGTCTCGCCGCACGCATAAAGGAATCCTCATGCCCCGTAATGTGATCGAAGCGATCGGCAACACCCCCTTGATCCGGCTCAACAAGGCTTCGGACGCAACCGGCTGCGAGATCCTGGGCAAGGCCGAATTCATGAATCCGGGGCAATCGGTCAAGGACCGCGCGGGCCTTTTCATCATCAGGGACGCCGAACAGCGCGGATTGCTGCGGCCGGGTGGCGTCATCGTGGAAGGGACCGCCGGCAACACCGGTATCGGCCTGACGCTGGTCGCCAAGGCGCTCGGCTACCGGACCGTCATCGTCATTCCCGACACGCAAAGCCAGGAAAAGAAGGACACGATCAAGATCCTGGGGGCCGAGCTGATCGAAGTGCCGGCCGTGCCGTACAAGAACCCCAACAATTACGTGAAGCTGTCGGGGCGGCTTGCCGAGCAGCTCGCGCGTTCGGAGCCGAACGGCGCGATCTGGGCGAACCAGTTCGACAATGTCGCCAACCGCGACGGCCATATCCGCACGACGGCGCAGGAGATCTGGACCCAGACCGGCGGCAAGGTTGACGGCTTCGTGTCGGCCGTCGGCTCCGGCGGCACGCTCGCCGGCGTTGCGATCGGACTGAAGCGCAAGAGTAGACAAGTCAAGATCGCGCTCGCCGATCCGCTGGGCGCCGCCCTTTACAGCTTCTACACCAGCGGCGAGCTGAAATCCGACGGCAGTTCGATCACCGAAGGCATCGGTCAGGGCCGCATCACCGCCAATCTCGAAGGGTTCACGCCGGACTTCTCCTACCAGATCCCGGACGAGGAAGCGTTGCCGATCATCTTCGACCTGATCCAGGAAGAGGGACTCTGCGTCGGCGGCTCGACCGGCATCAACATCGCCGGCGCCATCCGGCTGGCGCGCGAGCTTGGCCCCGGCCATACCATCGTGACGATCCTCGCCGACTACGGCACGCGCTATCAGTCGAAGCTGTTCAATCCCGAGTTCCTGCGCGGCAAGAACCTGCCGGTGCCGGGCTGGATGGAAGAAAAGGCCGACATTTCGGTTCCGTTCGAAAAGGTGGCGTGATGGCGCAGAGGACCGAAGCGCTGTTTCGTGCCGACGCCTATCTGAAGACGGCGGATGCGCAAGTCGTCGCCATCAACGATCGCGGAGGCATCCTTCTCGACCGGACCATCTTCTACGCCACGTCGGGCGGGCAGCCCGGCGATACCGGCTTGTTCGAACGCATCGACGGCAGCCGCATCGCGATCGCCGCCACCATCACCGGCGAGACCAAGGACGAGATCATCCATGTGCCGGCGCCTGAACAGGCGATGCCGGCGGTCGGCGAAAAGCTGAAGCTCGCCATCGACTGGGGGCGGCGGCATTTTCTGATGCGCATGCACGCCGCCTGCCATCTGCTCACCGTCGTTTGTCCGTTTCCTATCACCGGGGCAGCGGTCGCCGAGGATGACAGCCGCGTCGACTTCGACATTCCCGATGCCGGCTTCACCAAGGAGGACGTGACGGCGAGATTGATGGAGCTTGTGCGCGCCGACCATCCGATCTTCACGCGACTGATCACCGACGAGGAACTTTCGGCCAATCCCGGGCTTGTGAAATCGAAGAATGTGCGGCCGCCCGTCGGCACCGGAAAGATTCGCCTGGTCTGCATCGGCGAGAACGCCTCGATCGACAGCCAGCCCTGCGGCGGCACTCACGTGAAGAGCACCGGCGAGGTCGGCGAGATCCATATCGGCAAGATCGAGAAGAAGGGCCGCGAGAACCGGCGATTCCGCATCCGCTTCGGGCCGATGCCGACGAATTGACGGGCGAAGTCGGGCAGCGTCGCGAGAGGCGGACAGGAGCAGGAAAATGGCCGAAGACAGCCCTTTCATCGTCGACGCGGACTGGCTCGAGAAGCGGCTGGGAACGCCGGGACTCACCATCATCGACGCCTCCTGGTACCTGCCGGCGCAGCAGCGCAACGCGCACGCCGAATACGTCGCCGCCCATATTCCCGGTGCCCGCTTCCTCGATCAGGACACCGTTTCGGATCCGGATTCCAAGCTGCCGCATACATTGGCGTCGCCCCAATACTTCGCGCAATATGTCGGTTCCATGGGCGTTTCGGCCGACGACACCATCGTCGTCTATGACGGCCCGGGCCTGTTTTCGGCGCCGCGCGCCTGGTGGATGTTCCGCGTCATGGGCGTCTTCCAGGTCTATATCCTGAATGGCGGGTTCGATCGCTGGAAGGCGGAAGGACGGCCGGTGACTGCGGAGCCGACCAAAACGGCCCCTTGCGTCTTTTACGCCGATTTCGATGCAGGGCGGGTCGTCAGCCTCGACGAAATGCGCCGGATCGTTGGAAGCGGAGAAAGCCAGGTCGCCGACGCGCGCTCTCCAGGGCGTTTCGCCGGAACCGATCCGGAGCCGCGTCCCGGCGTCCGTTCCGGCCATATGCCGGGCGCTCACAATGTTCCGGTGGCCGCGCTTACCGAGAACGGCGAGTTGCTGCCTAAAGACCGCTTGCGCAAGGTCATGGAGGAAGCCGGCATCGATCTTGCAAAGCCGGTCGTCGCCTCCTGCGGCTCGGGCATCACCGCGGCGGCGATCACGCTGGCGCTGGAGACGCTTGGCCATACCGACAACAGGCTGTACGACGGCTCATGGACCGAATGGGGTGGGCTGAGCGACACGCCCGTCGTGACGGGCAAGGAATGACGACGATGGAAAATGGTGTGCCGAAGGATATCGACGTCACGGTCACATTCCTCGAAATGCACGCACCGCCGGCCGTATCGCCGCCGCTGCCCTACAACCGGCAGATCGCGCTGCTGAAGACCAAGGACATTCCGCTGCATTTCTACCGCTACCTGATGGATCGCGTCGGGCGCAAATGGCACTGGGTCAATGTGCTCAGGTTGAGCGACGAGGAACTGGCCGCCGGCCTGCATCGTGAGGACCGCGACATCAGGGTGCTCTACCTCGACGGCTCTCCCGCCGGCTTCTTCGACCTCAAGCCGCATTTGCCGGAGGAAGTGGAGCTCGCCTATTTCGGCATGATGGAACATGCGCACGGCCAAGGCATCGGCCGCTGGTTCCTGGGGGCGGCCATCTCCGCTGCATGGTCGTATGGGCCGAAGCGCGTCACGGTGCAGACCTGCACGCTCGACCACCCGGCGGCGCTGCCGCTTTACCAGAAGCTCGGCTTCGCGCCGGTTGCGCAGAAGAAAGAGGTCGTGCATCCGCTGTCCTTCGCCGAGCGCTCGGCAAGCGTCATGCGGCCATAGTTTTTCTAACGCGACCGCTCGATCATTTGAGGAGCCCGGCCTCAGCAAAGCGGGGCTCTTTCCATGTAGCGATCCCCCTGCGGACCGCCTGGCAGGAATCGGGTGGGAGGCGCGACCGCCCGGGCATAATTTCCGGTCAACGACATCGGAGATTTGCCATGAGCATCCAGTTCAAAGCCTTGCCGACCGAAGCCGTGCGCGCCCTGCAGCGGGGAGGACCCGACGCCTACGGCCACACGCCCGAACGACGGATTTCCGACGGCGACGGCGTGCCGTGCCGGCATTGCATGAAGAACGTTGCCGCCGGCGAGGGCTATCTCATCCTTGCCTACCGGCCGTTCCCGGAGCTTCAGCCTTACGCCGAGACCGGGCCGATCTTTCTCCATGCGGATGAATGCGAATGCGCCGCGGAGGCGGATGCGCTGCCCGAAATGCTCGAAGGCAGCGACTACATCGTGCGCGGCTACGGCAAGGACGACCGCATCGTCTACGGCAGCGGCGCCGTCATCCCCACCGATGGTATCGCGGCCCGCGCCGAGACCTTGTTCGAACGCGACGACATCGCCTACATCCACGTCCGCTCGGCGCGGAACAATTGCTACCAGTGCCGCATCGAACGGGCATGAGAAAAAAAGATGCCCGCCGATGGTCTGGCGGGCAGTTGGGAAAAAAAGCCTGCGACAGAAGCCATTGGCGAAATCGCCAAGCAGGCCGGTGGTGTCTAGGCATTTTTCCCGACAGCCGAATGTGAAACGCTTCACACAACGCATATCGGTGGCGGCTGGCGTTTTCGAATCCGGGAGAGTGCTAGTAACGCTGTCGTATTCCCGTCGTATAGCCGCGCTAAAAGGCAGTCGTTGATCGATTGCCGACCGCGGATGGACCGGCGGCACGTCGCAACATCGAGGAAGCGGGGCTCTGGCTCCGCTTTTTTGTTGCCCGAATTTCCCGCGCAAGAACCAGTTTCCTGCACGAGAAAAAACGCCCGCCGGAGGGCCGGCGGGCGCGACAGAAGGAAGCTCTTGTCTAAAGCAATTCCAGGAAAAGTGTGTAGCGGTTTTCCGTCCGGAATTGCGTACAAACAATTGGTATCAGGCGGCGAGAACCGCCTTCGGCTCGACCATTTCGTAGCCGAGCGCCTCGGCGACGGCACGGTTGGTGATCTTGCCCTTGTGGACATTGAGGCCGTTGCGCAGGTGGTGGTCGTCGACCAGCGCCTTCAGGCCCTTGTCGGCGAGCTGCAGGCCATGATGCAGCGTCGCGTTGTTGAGCGCATGCGCCGAAGTGACCGGCACCGCGCCCGGCATGTTGGCGACGCAGTAGTGGATCACGCCATCGACCTCGTAGGTCGGATCGGCATGCGTCGTGGCATGCGAGGTCTCGAAGCAGCCGCCCTGGTCGATGGCGACGTCGACGAGCACCGAGCCCTTCTTCATGCCCGAGAGCATTTCGCGGGTGACCAGCTTCGGCGCCGCGGCGCCTGGGATCAGCACGGCGCCGACGACGATGTCGGCCGAGAAGCATTCCTCCTCCAGCGCCTCGACGGTCGAGTAGCGGGTGTGCACGCGGCCGCCAAAAATGTCGTCGAGCTGGCGCAGGCGCGGGATCGAGCGGTCGATGATGGTGACGTCGGCGCCGAGGCCGGCAGCCATCTTCGCCGCATGCAGGCCGACGACGCCGCCACCGAGCACGGTGACCTTGCCGGGCAGCACGCCGGGCAC
>NZ_JHQR01000046.1 GCF_014843825.1 Mesorhizobium silamurunense | reverse complement strand
ATGGACCTGAAGCGCGGCATCGACCTCGCAGTCACCGAAGTCGTCACGGCGCTCGGCAAGGCCGCCAAGAAGATCAAGACCTCCGAGGAAGTCGCCCAGGTCGGCACGATCTCGGCCAATGGCGACGAGTCGGTCGGCAAGATGATCGCTGAGGCGATGCAGAAGGTCGGCAACGAAGGCGTCATCACCGTCGAGGAAGCCAAGACCGCCGAGACCGAGCTGGAAGTCGTCGAAGGCATGCAGTTCGACCGTGGCTATCTGTCGCCCTACTTCGTCACCAACGCCGACAAGATGGTCGCCGATCTGGAAGACGCCTACATCCTGCTGCACGAGAAGAAGCTCTCCAACCTGCAGGCCATGCTGCCGGTGCTGGAAGCCGTCGTGCAGACTTCGAAGCCGCTGCTCATCATCTCGGAAGACGTCGAAGGCGAGGCTCTGGCCACGCTCGTCGTCAACAAGCTGCGTGGCGGCCTGAAGATCGCCGCCGTCAAGGCTCCGGGCTTCGGTGATCGCCGCAAGGCGATGCTGGAAGACATCGCCATCCTCACCGGTGGCCAGGTCATCTCGGAAGACCTCGGCATCAAGCTCGAGAATGTCGGCCTCAACATGCTCGGCCGCGCCAAGAAGGTGTCGATCTCCAAGGAGAACACCACCATCGTCGACGGCGCCGGCAAGAAGGCCGAGATCCAGGGCCGTGTCGCCCAGATCAAGCAGCAGATCGAGGAGACCACCTCGGACTACGACAAGGAGAAGCTGCAGGAGCGTCTGGCCAAGCTCGCGGGCGGCGTCGCGGTGATCCGCGTCGGCGGCGCGACCGAGGTCGAGGTCAAGGAAAAGAAGGACCGCGTCGATGA
>NZ_JHQR01000061.1 GCF_014843825.1 Mesorhizobium silamurunense | reverse complement strand
GCGCTCTACGCCAACGGCAACCAGCTGACTAGCCTGCCCGCGAGCCTCCCGGCGCGGCTCCGGCGGCTTGATGCCAACGGCAACCGACTGACCAGCCTGCCCGAGCACCTCCCGGCCGAGCTCCAGTGGCTCGACGTCTGCAACAACCGGCTGACCAGCCTGCCGGAGACCCTGCTGACGCAGCTAAACTCTGAGTGCAGGGTTTTTCTAGATGCTAACCCGTTGCCCGAGAGGGTGCGCAGGAACGTGGCGACAGCCCTGTATGCCGCGGACTATCCCGGCCCGCAGGTCTTCTTCTCAATGGACGAGGAAGCGGAGCAAGGTCCTCTGCGGCCCCTGCACGAGGCGGTGGCGGACTGGCTCGTCGACGATCCGCAAGGGGGGCGCGCCTGGCAGGGCTTCGCCGGTGAAGAGGGCGCCCAAGAGTACGCGCGCTTTCTCGACAGACTGCGGCACACCGTGAGTTTTGGCAATGCCGAATTCCGACAGGCGGTGGTCGAGGATCTGCGGCAAGCGGCGGCCAGGCCGCGATTGCGCGAGCTATACTTCGCGCTGGCCTTTAGGGCGAGCGAGACCTGCCAGGATCGGATCACCCTCACGTGGAACAGCATGCAGACTGCCCGGCTGGTCGCCGATGTCGAGGACGGGGCCTATGACCGGCGCCTTGATGAGCTGGTCGGGCAAGCCCGTGTCATGTTCCGGCTGGATGCGCTCGAGCGCATCGCACGGAAGAAGGTCAGCACGCTCCGCTTCGTAGACGAGATCGAGGTCTATCTCGCCTATCAGGTCAAGCTGCGCGAGCGGCTGGAAATGCCGCTCATTGCCCCCGATATGCGCTTCTTCGGCGTCTCCTGGGTCACTGAGGACGACCTAACCGCGGCCGAGGAGCAGGTGCGGCAGGAGGAGGCCGCAGGCTTTGCCGCCTACCTGGCCACAAAATGGGAGCCTTGGGAGAAGGTGGTGAGCCGCATTGCCCCCGAGGCCTATGGGGCCATGCAGGATCGGCTCATCGCGGCGATGGGTGACGAATTCCGGAGCAGCCTGGACCAGCGTCTCGCCGCTGAGAATCTGACCGGCAACGACGATGCGGAGCGGGAATTCGGGAAGCTGGTCAGCGACGAGCTCGCCAGCAAGATCAAGGGCGAACTGATGCGTCAAGTGCTGCAGGAGGAGGGCCTCGAGCTGTGAAGCAGAACATCAGAGTCTCACAGATTGTGGCAGTATACCGAGCGGAAAGCACGCGAAGCGCCGACGCTCCAGCTGCCGCAGTAGAGGTCACGATCAATATCAGTTTTGGGATGAGCTGTTCCGAACGCGGACCGCTGCGACCCGCCGGGTCGGGCCCGGGTCGTCAGCGCAGTTACGTCGGATTTTGATCCGAATGACTGGCCGCCGGAAGCCGAGCCATCGTCGTCTGCAAGGTTCGGTCGTCATACATCTACAGCGGGGTTGCGCGCTTAGGCTGAACGCTGGGGCGGCTCTCGCCGAGGCCTTGCTGGAAGGCGCGTATCCTCCCTCCCATCCGCGCATTTTACCGTCTGACCATATTCGATGCGGGCTTAAGCACGGACATTTGTCGCACGGTAGTCCGAGGTTCCCCAATCGTTGGAGGCCATCTCCAGCATACTGCAACGGCAGATAAAACGCGGCGCTCTAAAAGACAGGCCGCGATGCGCAAGGCCCCCTCGGCTCGGCTCTGGCGCCCCGAGGACGACCTTAGATTGGGCTTTCGCTGCGCCTCCCCCCCATTACTCTGCTACCCGCCACGCAGGTCGAGCCCGCAGAGAAGCGAGATAAACGGAGACAGTCATCAGGTCTGGATACGAAAAGCGCTTTAACGCGACGAAACCCAAGGCCGGGACAGGGGGTGCGACCATTCCCGTTTAGCGCATCTCCGTTGTGTCATTTGATTGCCAGTCTATTCATATAGCGCTCCAAGTACCAGGCCGGATCATCATCAGACGAATCATCCTCGTCATTTGCTTCACTCGAATACGAATCAACACTTTCGTCACTCTCACTTTCGTCACTCTTAGAAAGGTAAAGGCCAGGTTTGCCTGCCCTCTGCCATTCACCGTTGCTATTCTTCGTCCATTTGTCGGGATGCTGCGTCGGATCAAGGACCCACCGATCTTGGCCCACATCAACAAAACCCATCTGCTGCAGACGGTCTTCCATGTCTGGCAACGCCGGGCGTGACATGATCAACGGCCGTTCACCGTCGAGTCGAAGTTGATGTTCGAGCAGAATATCGCCCGCGTTCTCGACAAGTGGATGTGTAACGCGAAGGTCTACAATGGATGTGATGTGTTTTCGCCCGGGAAATCGATCCCGCCACTGCTCCCGTTCAATGTTAAATCCACCTTCTGTTCTCAAAAGCCCAGCGCATGTTTCGCCTAAATCATAGCTAAAATAGCGCGCCTTTGGGCTATCCTGGTCGGTGCTACCGTAGAGCCTGGCGAGTGTTGCCGTTCGCTCGGCCTTGGAGGACACAAAAGGGGAGTACTCTTGTGGATTGTCTGCGATGTGCTTGATTTCATCGCTGTAGAAGTCCCTCATTTTTTTGGCGAATGAAGACTTATCGAGCTCCTCGATAGGAGGTTGGGAAGCGAGCGAATACGGCCGTGTCGGCGCTAGAGACGAGCTAGCACGGGGATCACGTGTTTGTGCCCCGGTCAAGTTCTCGATCCATCGCCCTGTTTCCGGGCGGAGCAACGGCCGTCTTGTGTTGTCCATTTTGATCTCTTCGGGTGGCAAAAAGCAAACATGGGTATACTGGCCAGCCGCGCGTCTCCGTCATGCATATTTCATATGTTGCCATATCGGGGCTTTGTCACGCTATCTCAGGTTGGACGGACCGCGGATGGCGATACCAGGCGAGGGCTAAGGGTTACAGCCAATTGTTGGGGCCTCTATGCGGTGCGGTGTCTCGACATCGGGCATGACAGCCGTTCACCACCCCATAGGAGCGCAGCATGTCGGTGATGGATGCGCTTTCGTGCCAAGCCCTGTTTCTTGCAACCTGCTTTGGCAAACGGTATGCAGTTGCAGCCGAGAGTCACCCGCATTCTCAACAAGTTTTTTGCGACACTGCATGGATCGCAAGCATGCAATGCGGTTGCTACGCCAAGGCGCGGAGCTGATTCCCCGGCCACCGCGCCTCGTCTCTACGACCATGCCACTCGGCAGGCGCTCGTGGTTTATGGCAGGCATCCGATCGGGTTTGTGGAAAGCGCCTGAGCGCGCTGATCCATTTTCCGTCTGTCTCCATGCACAACACTCCGTCCAAAGCTTTTTCGCATGATCAGCCCAAGGTGGGCCGGATCGGGTGTGCGCATTTTGGCAAAAGCCGGACGGGGGTTCCGCTAATTCCCGGACAGTCGTTTCGCTAATGCCGGGACAGTTTGGCGGCGTCGGTCCTTGGGTGCCTTGTTGCGTTCGTGGATGATTGATTTCGCCGTTTTCGGCGCCGGTCAAGAGGGGCGCGGCCTTTGCTTTCGCATGCTGTCGCCCTGAAGCGCGATGCGGTGGGCGTTGTGAACGATCCTGTCGAGAATGGCGTCGGCGACGGTAGGGTCCTCGAATGTTTCATGATGCACCTCTCCTTGATCGCCTGATCCGCTGCAGGCGGCTTTGCAGTTGATCGATCTGGTCGCTGGAAAGGCTGATCTGCCAAGGCTGGCCTTTCGTGCTTTGCCGACCGCTGATAAGTCCCTGGGCGAGGTAATCGAAGATGGTTTGAGCCGTCACGCCGATTGCAGCGGCAGCGCCCTGTACAGAGTAGGTCCCATCAGGCCAGCGTGTCGGATTGGCTGCGACACCGTTAATCTTGGCTGTCGGGATTCCCCAGCGGTGGCGCAGAAGCCAGACGTTCTCGTAGGTGAATGGTCTGCCTCGGGCTGAACGAATGCCCTCGTCGTTCAATTTTTTGGCGATTTGCCTGTCCATATCGCCCGCAGCATTGAGTTGCGTAACCCGCTCACGCACAAGGTCGAGTTCGCCATACTAGGCCAACGAACAGACGTTATGGCTTTGCGGCAAGTCCGAGCTGAACGCGCTTCGAATGTAGGATTGCCTTGAGAACATCGATCCCGAACTTCAGGCTTTCCGCTTCAGACTCTATCGAAATACCTGTCGTCACAGTGCCTTTGGCTTCGTTGAGCGAGACCTCCTCTAGATCGTTAAACCACTGCTGGTCTCTTGCTTCCTGAAATTTGGATAGTGCCTCAATCGCCACCCAAAGGGCCGATTGAACTGCAATTAGGGCAGCAGCGAGTTTTTTGTCGTCCGCGCCGGATATGGAAACAACAGGTCCGCCTTTCTTGTTCACGATTTAGTTTCCCTTGCTGAGATGGAACATCGACCGAACGGGCCTTCTGATCGCTGCCGCGCCTACATGCCGGTCGCAAAAAACGGGGGCGCTGACGGCTCGACAGAGGGATTCGCGCCCGTTGCTTTGCTTGCTAGCCGTCTAGGAAAGATGCGTTTCGTTCCGCACGGAACTCGCTCAGGGCAAAATCGATCACTATCGCATTATTCGGAATCAATCTTCGCCAGCCCAGACGTGGCCAGAGCCGCCACCAGCGCAGGAGTGGGAGGACCCGGTGTGGGCGGTGGCATCGACATGATGCTACCGGGGCGGAAGGGCGTTGCCATCATGCCGATCGTCGTACCGAAGATGGCGATGCCCTTAGAGCTTATTTCGATGGCCTGAGGGCCGGCTGGGCCCATCACTGAAAGGCGAATCTTGTTAGGTGTCACCTCGATACTGCTACCAAACGCCGCCAGGGCCGAGGCTGAAGTGAGGAGGTATTTCTTTTTGACGTCGATGGCATAATTATTCCCGACCTTTACGTTGTGGTCCTTCTGCGCTTTGAGAAAGACCTCCTCACTGCCTTGCCTGTCCTCGAATCGCAGCTCATTGTAATCCGCAATTGTGCCTCGATCGGTGTGCGTTCGGAAGGTGGAGCGGGTCTTGTTAGCCGGTAGGTTTTCGGGAGGCAAGTTGGACCCGTTGTAAACGACCCCGGTTACGTAGGGACGGTCAGGGTCGCCGTGGACGAAATCCACCATAACCTCTTGGCCGATCCTTGGAGTTAGGAGGCAGCCGAAGCCCTTGCCAGCCCAGTTCTGCGCTACCCTGATCCAGCAGGAGCTATTTTCGTCCTTGTTGCCCTCGCGGTCCCAGAAGAACTGGACTTTGATGCGGCCGTACTGGTCCGTCGTGATTGTCTCGCCCGGCGGGCCCACGACCACCGCTGTCTGCGGTCCTTTGATTAGCGGCACCTGTGTGCGGCGCGGAGAGCGATACTGTGTGCTCGCAGAGATGATCTCCACTGTGCTGTGATAGAGCAAGCACTCGACGTTTTGGTCGGTGGTCACCGCTTCCGTTGGACGGTCTCCCACTTCTCCTAAAACCGTGAAGTCATTCGCGATTGCGAGAAAGCGCTGGGTAGCCCTCGGGCGCGTACCCACATCGCCGTAGTAAAAGGGGTTTGCAGCCTTGAAGATCAATCCCGTTTGGATCTGGCGAGCTGTAGTTTCAATACGCGCCCGATAGGCGTTGCAAGCAAGCTCTTCCGCTCGGATAGTGGCGTAGAAGTCGCCATCCCTTTTCGCCTTGTAGCCTCCGGGATAGATGAATGTCTCCTGTATGGCTGAGAAAAAGTCCGCAGGCGCCGTCTCCAACGCCGCGCCAGCGGCGCCAGAAAGACGGGTGCCGGCGCCCACGGCGCTCTTTCCGGGAGGAATGTCGCCGATCCGAACGGAGGGAGTGCGCGCTACCGCGCTAAGCTCTGCCATTGGCCTCTCATGATCGTAGTCCTTTAGAACGACCTTGTTCGACTGCAGTGACACGGCCTCGCTCCAGTGCAAGATGACGTCATCTCGATGGAGATTTCGGGCGGGCCTGAGATTGTGGTGGGTCTCCACAGCCTCTGGCTTGCATGTCTCGTGGCTCGAAAGGTCGTCGACGAGCACCAGATCGTGTCGATTCTCCCCATGTTCAAAATAGTAGTAGAGGCCGTCCTGTTCCATTAGGCGGCTGACGAAGGTCAAATCTGTCTCGTCGTACTGCACGCAAAACGTGCGGTTCGGAAACCGCCCGATTGTCCGATTCTTGAAATTGCCTTTGTGCTCCTGAAAAATTTTGGAGATGATCTCGATGCTGGTCTTATTTTGAAAGATACGGCTGTTGGTGCGATAATCGAGCAGGGAAAGCCAAGGCCGCAACTCGGCTGCATAGTTGAGGTGCTCCGTGTCGTCCAGGCCAAGATACTCAAACCGAGTGATGACGCCATTGAAGAAGCGCGTTCCCGCGTCCTTCAGCTTCAAGCCGACCGTCAAGAATTGGCCGGGAATGTTAGCGAAGTTCTGAACTGGATTGGGTGTGGCGAGTTTCACCTCATAGCGAAAGGGTTCCCCCAGCCGTTCGGTGCCTTTTAGCCGTCGAAGAATGATCTCGTTCGGCTGGAATGCGGCCGAGGTAACTGCAGCAAATCGATTGTGCCTCAAGAGATTTTCAATTGTAGACTGGACCATGGGGGATTTCCGCGGTTGACTGAAAGAGCGCCGTAGTACTTTTCTACTTGGCTTTAGAGACGCGGCCGGAACGCCGGCAACAAAAAACTATGGACGGCGCAATGCCTGGCATCGATGATGAGTCTGCCGATCGAGCGCACCCGCCGCTGCGGCTCGATTGAGTTTGCTTGGTAGTTCGAACGGGCGCCGAGGTTGTTCCGGCAGCATCCTGATACCCTCATCGAACGGGCCATCTCGCGTCAGAGAGAAACGTCAGGCCGGCTGACGGCGAGTTGATTGCGCGTGGCCTCCAGCGGGCTCACCACTTGGTACGGCAGCCGGACAGCGGAAATATACCTTGCAACAACGCAAACTTGGGACGCTTTGCTCAAATACCGGTGGCCCTCCAATGTCGGGGTCTTGAGGCGCATATTGGTGACGGCCCGCTGCTCATCCGGCTCCGCCACATCGACGGGCTGGAGGTGCCTTCTCGGCGTCAATGCCTTGTCGACGGTCACGTGGCGCGCGATGATGCCTTGGTCAATGCCGAAGCTGGATGAAATCTTCCACAGATCGGGCTGGCCAGTGCCCCTGAGCTCGTGTTGAATCGGCTCAACAAAAATACTATCGCGGAAGTTGCGGAATGCTGCCGCAGTCTTGAATGTAGTATCATTGCAAAGTACATCGGGATAGGTAGTAATATTCATGCGGCTCACTCTAACCGACTTCCTTAAACTTCGGAAACTTGGAGACAGCGGCCGCTAGGCGGCACGCTCGATCGGCGCTGTAGTCAGGTCGTCGGCATCGCGTCGCGTCTTGCGCTGGCCCATCCAGCTGGTCCAGCCGAGCTTACCGCTATGTCCCAACCTGAGTTCCGGCACTTCTTCGTGTCGTAGGATCAGATTGACCTCCCAGTCCAGTTCATCTCCTAGGTAATTGCGGATGATCGTGGCCAAGGTCTCAAGGTCGGAGGTCCCCGGCAGAAGCCGCTGGTAATCAGCCAAGCCGAGCGGGCCGATAATGACGCGGAAGCGATGATGGTAGACTTTGATCCTGTCGCCAATTGCGGCTGTGCTGCCAAGTGCGCCAGTGCCTGCGTGGCGGCCGAGGAGGCAGAGCGCGTCGGGTGGCGACTGAACCCATTTGGGGACAAATTCACGGATTTCGACCGGCGCGACAAAGAAGCTGTTGAGGATAGCGACGAGTCCTTCAGCATTGCGCGTGTGCGAGGCAAGACGGCCTGTGAAGTGAAATTTCGCCAGATCGGGCATGGCGTCCCGGCCATGCAAAGACGTCATGCCAAAACCGGCGAGGGAGCCGAGCTGGAGGGCAAAGCGATCTACTTGTGGCCTGTCGTAGCTGACGGTCGGTTCGCTCTCCGCCCAGGCACGGAAGAAGAGCGAGGCTAGTCGATGATGAAAGATATCGGCAAACCGAACCAGCGTCTCGTCGGCGGCATTGCGCTGCCGAAAAAGGGCGTACTCCGTCAAATGCAAAGGCAGCGGACCGTTGGGCCCGAACAGGCCAAAGGCGTAGGTGGAAATACTGGCGGGATGGTTCTCTCCAGCCTCAGCTACCCAAGCGATAGACCGGGTCGGAAAGGCCAGCGCCGGCTGCTGTCCAATCCGCACCCGATCCAAGCCCGGGCGGCTCGATTCACCAAGCCTGGGGCGATCTGAGCAGATTGCGTCGACGACCCTCATAGCCTGAAAGAAATCATAGGCATGCGGCTCGGCCGCTACTGCGCTCAGAAACTGTGCGAGAGGGTCCGGCATCAGAGGATCGCCCGGCGACCAATCATTGACGGCCATCGCATCACTTTGCCGCGTTGCAACGTCGAGACGACCATCTCGGTGAAGCTGTTGATTGAGACATATTTGGCGAAGAACTGGTTGAGGACGGAGGCGAGGGGAAAAATGCCAACGCCTTCGAAAGCCGCTTCATCCAGGACGACGCTGATTTCGATTCCACGAGCGACCGAAGCTTGTCCCCCGCCTGGCAGCCGCCGCTCTATCGGTCGCGACTGGACTTCTCGTATTCCCTCGATCTGCCGCGACCCGAAAGTATCGTCCGGATCGACGTACAGGCCCAAGAGTTCTCGCAGCGCCTCTGCGCCGCCATGGCCGTCATTGTCGGAATTCGTGATCGAGAGATAATTCACCGATAGATGGCTGATCAGCTTCCACGCGACGTCGCCGGTGGCGAAGGAATGACGCGGCCTGGTCGGCAACGACAGACACCTTGTGACCGCGACCGGAGCTCCGATTTCGAGAGTGAAGTCTGTCTCTTTATGACCGATCGGCAGTAGCAGCGGCAGATGCCTGTTCGAGCAAAGGCATCGCACCGACAACTGCCGGGGATTCACCGAATTGGCAGCCGCCCGGCGCTCGACAAGTGAGATGAAGGTCTCGGTGCCTCCATAGTCAGTGCCGGCGCCGTTTAAGCGCTGGTCCTGCGACTGCAGGCGACGCTCTCGCCGGACTGTGTAATAGCTGGAGTGCTGCTCCTCCCGTCCATGGGCGCTGATGCTGTAGAATGGGAAAAACTGAACGCGGGCCGCTTCGCGGCTCTCTCCTTCGCCGCTCATCTCGATAATGGACTGAACCTCGAAGTCGAGCGGCCTCATTCGATCTACCACCAGATGATGCTCGTAGTTCTTATCGCTCAAGTGAATGCGATCCGCCTGGCGTTCGAAAAGATTGATAGCCGGCGTCGCGAACAGGGCGATGTTCTGAATTCCGAGGTGACGTTCCAACCGTGGCTCGGCACGGTTGAGGACGAATATGATCTCAAGGCTCTCTGTCGTCGACAGCGCCACGGCGTTGGCTAGCCCTGCGAGCTCGATGAACAAGGCTCGCTCTGCAAGGGCGAAATATTCTTGCAGCAGACGATACCCGTCGAAGGAGCGGGGAACCTCAGGCAGGAGAGCGAAATCGGGCTCCAGACAACACTGCTGCAACTGGCCGAGCGGGATTGTCTCCTGCCAGGGGGGAGGCAGGCTGGCGGGCCGCGCGACAATGGCGCAGGCATCGCCGATAAGCTGTTCGGCGACTGCCGAACCGATGCCATCAGGGCCGGCTAGGTAGAGTGTTAGCGCCCTCAGCGTGAGGTTTTTGAACGGCATCCCATTGGTTGTCCGAAGGCGCAGTCGCAGCGCGGCCTTCGCGTCTTGCCGCAGCGGAAGATTCAGGGCCGAAATTTGCGCCGGTGTCGTGTAGTAGTCTACAGCACTCACCGCGATCGGCCAGAGGTGGACATCGTGAGCCGTACGGAACTCGCAATGGGTAATCGCATCCGAAGCGAGTTGGCCCAGCAGCTTGGTTCCGCGCGGCACCACATATCCTTGCTCAAGCCGTCCGGCCAGCGGATCAGGCCCGAATTGGACGATTGTCATCGACGGGATGGGCGCCAGAAAATGGGGGTAGACCAATTCCAGGAGATGCTGCGTGAAATCTGGGAAACGAGCCTGCAGCTTCAACTGGACCCGCGCGGCCAGGAAGGCAAAACCTTCCAGCAGCCTCTCAACATATGGGTCGGCGGCCTCGGCTGCTTCCATTCCGAGTCGGCGGGCGACCTTTGGGAATGTGCGGGCAAACTCAGCTCCCATATCCCGCATATATGCAAGCTCATCATTGTATAGCCGCAGGAGCCTCGGGTCCATCAGCTTATCTCTGCGTCTAGACTGGTAACGCGGACCATCTTGCGTTCTCGATCAAGCTCGGTTCGGATCACAATGCGCAACGGCACGGGCTGCGCTAAGAGGTCGGCTTCGACCCTAAAGCCAAGAGAGCCGTCGGCGTGAGTGAGGGCCGTCACCTTGACACTGTTGGCAAGCAGCCGAGGTTCAAAAAGTTGCAAGCTGCCGGCGATCTCCCGTCCTAAGGCGGCAGTGTCGAGGCCATCGACGAGGTGCCCGGCAAAGGGCCGGATACCGTAGTTGAGCGTGCTGGATGCCACATGGGGGTAGGATTGGAGGTCTACGGTTGCGGCCAACTGGTTTGCGTTGAACAGCCATGACACGTCGCGCAGGATTAGTGCTTGTACTTGGCGCAGCGAAAGGCTGGATAATTTCGATGATTCGGACGCACTGCGCGGCTCGTCATCCGTGAGCCGGTCGAGAAGGGATGGCTGGATCAGGTTCCACTTAGCAGTGACAACCATGTTCAATCTCCAAATCCGCAGCGACGATCCGGGACCGAATGCGTGCCGAGCGGCCAGAACGCACGCGGTCGCGGATCTGCAAGCTGTCAGGCGACGAGCTTATTGAAGTCAGTACTGTTGGCGATTTGGTTCCAGATACCCTCACCAGCCTTGGTAAGAGAACCTTTGTCGTCCTGCCCGTAGTAGATGATCTTGCAGGCGCCAAATCGGAAGGTAATCGTCTCCTCCGGAGCTTCTTCGGCAAAGGACCACTCGACCTTCTCGATCGCAAGCATATTAAAGGACCAGTGTAAGAACAGGTTCGAAGCGGCAGTCGCGAGCCCTGCACCCGTCGATTTGAACAGCTTCAGGTCGACGCCGTTGAAATGGGCGCCGCGGCCACATGCCACGTACAGGGAAGCAGAGGCGTTATCCACCTGCTTCTTGATGGTGAAGACTTCGAACTCGGCCTTACCTGACCCGGCGCCAGCGGTGTGAGGGCCGATGTTGAGCTTGTTTTCCAATGAGAAACTCCACTGGTCGCCGAGCGTGATACCGTCCTTCAGGATAATGGATTCGCCCTTCGGCTGGATGCCGTCCTTGGACGCTTGCGTGAAACTCATGACTGCATCGAATGCCATGCTAAATCTCCTCTATCTGGCTGTTTCGGATCGACGGCCGGAATGGTCCCGAACCCGTGTGGTATTGGAGGC
Source organism: Mesorhizobium silamurunense (assembly GCF_014843825.1). Taxonomy (GTDB): domain Bacteria; phylum Pseudomonadota; class Alphaproteobacteria; order Rhizobiales; family Rhizobiaceae; genus Mesorhizobium; species Mesorhizobium silamurunense. The sequence goes on along the minus strand of NZ_JHQR01000061.1, from coordinate 77,066 downwards.
GTGCCTCCACTTGTGATGGCAGCACAAAGGCCTCAGCCCTTGCGTGCCGCGGGTAGCCGCGACACCAGCCTCAGTGAGATCGTAAGGCCCTCGAGCTGATAGTGGGGTCGCAGATAGAATATGGCGGTGTAATAGCCGGGATTATCTTCGACTTCCTCGACCTTGACCTCTGCTGAGGAGAGCGGCTGTTGCGCCTTGCTTTCTTCGCTCCCCAACTCGGGCGAGGGATGGACATAGCCTTGGATCCACTGGTTCAGCCACTCCTCGACCTCATGCCGTTCTTTGAACGCGCCAATCTTGTCGCGGACCATGCACTTCAAGTAGTGGGCAAAGCGGCAGGTCGCAAAAATATAGGGCAGCCTGGCACTCAGCTCTGCATTCGCCGAGGCATCCTGGTCTGCGTATCTGATTGGCTTGTTGACGGTCTGGGCGCCCAGGAATACCCCCAGCTGTGTGTTTTTCCGATGCAACAATGGCAGAAGGCCATTCTTGGAGAGCTCCGACTCCCGCCGATCGCTGATCGCGATTTCCGTTGGGCATTTGAGGTCGACGCCACCGTCGTCGCTGGGGAAAGTGTGCACCGGAAGGTCTTCAACGAGGCCGCCGGACTCGAAACCACGGATTCTGGACAGCCAGCCGTAAAGCTTGAACGACCGCGTGATGTTTACCCCCATGGCATAGGCGGCATTTGTCCATAAATACTTTGCGCTATCGCTGCCGTCGGTGTCCTCTTCGAAGGCAAACTCATCGACTGGATTGGTCTTAGCGCCGTAGGGCAGCCGCCCGAGCACGCGTGGCAGTGTCAGCGCTACATAACGGGAATCCTCGCTCTCGCGAAAAGCTCGCCAGGCGGCGTGCTCAGGGGTCAGGAAGATCTTCGTGATGTCGCGTGGGTTGGCAAGTTCGCGCCAAGAATCCATCTGCAGCAAATGCGGCGAGGCAGCTGAGATAAACGGGGAGTGGCTTGCGGCAGCAACCTGCGCGATCCCCGCCAGCAGATCAATGTCCTGGGGACCATGGTCGAAGTAGTAGTCCGCTACCAAGCAGCCAAAGGGGTTGCCGCCAATCTGCCCATATTCCTCTTCGTAGACCTTCTTGAACAATGGGCTGTGATCCCAGGCTATCCCCTTGTACTTTCGCAGCGTTCGAGACAGTTCTTTTTTCGAAATGGAAAGAACGCGAATCTTCAACGTCTCGTCCGTCTCGGTGTTAAACGTGAGATGATGCAAGCCCCGCCAAGCCGACTCCAGCGCCTGAAAGTCCTGGTGATGGAGTATCTCGTTGATTTGCTCCGATAGTTTTTCGTCGATCGATGCTATAATCGACTGGATCGTCTCAACGGCATCGTCACTGATCAGCGGTGTATGTCGAAGTGCTTGGTCGGCCAACGTTCTGACCGCATTCTCCACCGCCTCGCGGGCTTGATCCGAACGGGTCTTGAACTCACGCTGCAGCAGGACGCCAAAATCATCGGGGTCGACGAGAGGCGGGGACTGCATCTGGGCGGGCATTGAGGTTACCAAAGTCATGATCACTGTTCCTTCGTCTCTGCGGAGGAGGATGGCGCCTCCACTGCTTCATCGGGTGCTTCATCGGTCGCTTCACTCTTGCGAAGGCCGCTGAAATTACTGAGCAGCGCGGGATTGGCGAGGAAGCGGGCGATTAGTTCCTCAGCCCCCATCTTGCCGTCCATGTAGGCTAAGAGATTGGAAAGCTGCATGCGGGCCTGCAAAAGCGCGCTGAGGCTTCCGACCTTGCGCGCCACGGCTGCCGGAGAGAAATCGTCCATAGACTCGAAGGTCAAGTCGACAGCTAGTTGGCCCTTCCCGGTCAAACGGTTGGGCACCCGCATGGCCACCCTGGGTGACAACGATCTGAGCCGGTCATCGAAATTATCGGCGTCGATCTCCATCATCTTTCGCTCGCCCACTGGGGGTAGCGGCTGGGCGGGATTGCCGGCGAGATCAGACATGACCCCCACGACGAAGGGAAGTTCCACCTTTTTTTGTGAGCCATAGGTTTCCAGGTCGTATTCGATCTGAACCCGCGGGGGGCGATTTCGGTTGATGAATTTCTGACTGCTTGCCTTTGCCATTCTTCGGTTTGTCCTTTCGAGATTCCGAGTTCATGCACCGGAGTCGCCCGTCAGACCGGCGATCAAGCGGTATTGAGCAGCCCCCTCCGGCGCGAGCTCCTCGAGCAGAGCCATAAAGTCCTTGGATACAAGGCGCTTGGCCCGCTCAAGCAGGGCTGGCACGGGGCTCGCCGGCTCGTTCACTTGATACCAGCGGCAGATACCGTCGAGTATGCTGATGACATCGTTACGGCCGCTAATCTCTTCCGGTTTGCGCACCTCGCCTCCTGCTGCCAGCGGCTGCAGAAGGGTTGCAGATGGAGGGGTTTTTTGGTGGCGACCTACCACGTCCTTGCCTTGCCGGAGCACCGAAAGCAGGGGCTCGAACCGGACAGCATCGATGATGTCGACGTGCTCCTTCGCTATCGCTTCCAGGTCGATCGCAGCCGTAAGGCTGGCGTCGAGGCTCGCCCCGAGTTGGGACAGGAGGGCGGGGTCGGTATCGCCGAAAGCAAGGTCGATGGTCGCTGAATCGATCTCACTCGATTGAGATCGCTGCGTCTCCATCCAATCGCGCAGGGTAAAGGTGCCAAACTGTCTGGAGGCGGTGAGGGGAACCTGGCAAACCTCCGCGATAAGCCCGCTGGGATCGCATAGATTTGCCAAGGCATTAATGCGCACCGTCTGATCGCCCGACTCTTCTACGTCTGGTCGCGGATGCAGCTCGGGCCAATAGAATTCCACATAGCCGGCGAGCAGCTCCAGGCCGTTGCGAAGTCCGGGGTAGCCGAATTGGCTGAGAGCGGAGCGGGTTAGCAGGACACCGACGCGCAGGTCCTTTGTGCGGGCAGCGAGCTCCAGACCAAGCTGCCAGACTTGGCGCCAGTCGGGAGCCTCCGCCGCTATGACGGAATCTCCCATCTGCCGGGCGGGCTTGCCCTGCGCCGCCATCTCAAGTTCGAGAAAACTCAGATCGTAGTCGAGAGCCTCACCGCATGGGTTGGCCTCGCTAACCGGCTTCAACAAATGATCTACATCGAGCATGGCTAATTTGCTGTTGCCCTAATCACGTTCGCGCCCCCAAAAGGCCAGGCCAGCCTCGGATAGTTTGTCTCTCTTAGGCGATGATCAGGTCTCATGCGGCATGCGAAATTGATATGCAGCCATGGCGGAGCCAACCTGCATTCCTGTCGCTTATGATTGCATGTCAACTACGCATGGAGGGTCTCAGAAAAACGCTTTAGAACTGCCTCGTTGAAGACCGATTTTACCGAAGGACGGCGGGCCAGGCGGATGTCTTGGGACAACAAGGTGGTTTGGTCGGAGGGGTTGTTCCTCCGGCCGCAGCATTTTCAGCAAAACGACCGTTATGTCGAAAAGCTGGTGCGCAGCAGAACGGCGGTTTTGCATGGCTATGGCTGGGGCATCACTCACCTCCGGCTCAATCGTGAGCTGCTTGGCTTGGGCAAGATCGCTATCGAAGCAGCGTGTGGCGTTTTGCCGGACGGCACTCCGTTCAGCATTCCAGATGACGCCGACCAGCCCACTCCGTACCAGGTTCCGGAGCATCTGCGCGACTCGCTCATCCACTTGGCGGTGCCCCTCTATCAACCAGGAGCGGTGGAAACGGATGCGCGAGCAGAAATCGACGTCCCAACCCGATTCGAGGTTGCAGCCCAGGATCTTGTCGACACAAATGCCGGCGAGCGAGGCAGCGCATCCATCGAGGTGGCGCGGCTGCGTTTTCAGCTCCTGCCGGACGCAGCAAATCGCGGTGGATTCGCCTGTCTTCCTGTAGCCCGCCTGATTGAGGTGCAGGCCGACCGGCAGATCGTTCTCGACGAGAACTACATCCCACCAACCCCTGACTGCGCCAGTTCTCCTATCCTATCAAATTACGTGACCGAAATCACTGGCCTGCTTCATCATCGTGGTGAGGCGCTGGCTGCGCGGGTTTCGCAGTCGGGCACGCGCGGGGTGGCGGAAATTGCTGATTTCCTCCTGCTCCAGGCGATCAATCGTTACGAGCCCTATTTCCGCCACCTTTTCAAAACCGCAGGCGTGAATCCAGTGAAGCTTTATGGCCTCACGGTCCAGTTGGCTGGTGAACTGGCCACGTTTTCCCGGACCGAGAAGCGTCCTCCGACCTTTGTCGGCTACAAGCACGACGCTCTCTCGCAAGCTTTTGCGCCGGTGATCAGTTCCATTCGTTCGTCGCTTAGCACTGTGCTAGAACGGACGGCGCTACCCTTGCCACTGCAGGAATATAAATACGGCGTCCATCTCGCCGAGGTGCGAGACCGTTCGTTGTTTACGAATGCGAGCTTCGTGCTAGCCGTGCGCGCCGATGTCGAGACCGAGCGACTGCAGCGCGAATTTCCGGCCCAAATCAAGATCGGCCCGGCTGAGAAGATCAAAGAGCTCGTCAATGTCGCATTGCAGGGGATCAGCATCAACCGCCTGCCGGTCGCCCCACGGCAGATCCCCTTTCATGTCGGTGTCACCTACTTTGAGATCGATCAGCAGAGTCGCCTCTGGAAGGAAATGCCTAACTCCGCTGGCTTGGCGCTGCACGTGGCCGGTGATTTTCCAAATCTCGAAATGGCGCTCTGGGCCATTCGGTCTCAATAGCCACCATTGGGGACTGCAGGCTCAACATGCCACTCATTCTACGTGTGACAAATATGGAGGCCGGCTCATCGGGGAGCCGCGGCATAAGCTGGCTGATTGAGTCAAGCGGCGGACTCTCCATAGGGGTGTCTGAGGACAATGGGTTCATTTTGTCGGATGTTCAGCAGACCCTCTCAACGCACCGCTTCTCGATTGAGCGTGCGGAAGGGGAATTCGTACTTATCGAGCGCAGCGGCAATGGCACGTCCTTGAATGGCGGGGCCAAGCCGCTGCCGTCGGACCTGCCTATTAACTTGACGACCGGTGATATCATTGAGGTCGGCAGCTATATAGTCAATGTCGATGCAGCATCGGTAGAGGACGCTGCCGAAGGCGAGCTGCGCACGGTAGGCTCGCCTGAGCAGTCGAGTCTTCTTGGGGCTGTTGAAATGGCTCCTCTCATACCGGTTGGCAGGACCACTCGACTGGGAGGGTTGCCGGCGGAGCCCTTCGATGAAGACCTCCTGCCGATGTCGTTCCTGGATGCTGAGCAAGATCTCTCATCTGGCAACGCGGGCGCTTGGCTGGTGGACAGTTATCCAGATCACATACCCGACCAGGTCGGCATCTTCGTGCAACCGGCGTCAAGCGTCGAGACCATTCCGGAGGATTGGGACCTCGCGACAGAACTCAGAATCACACAGGCCTCGACAGTTGCGCCAAGCCTCATCAGTGTCAGCAAAGGTCCTGCTCTAGGGGCCAGCCTCACCTCGGCACAGCCGGCGCCTGAGGAACCATCTCGTTCGATGGTGGCTGATCACACGGGTGCCTGCAACGAATATCATGCTGCCATAACGGCCTTTCTTGGGGCCTGCAGGCTATCTCTACCAGATCTCGGGCAAGCCGATATTTCAACTGTCATGGGCCGTGCGGGGCGGATGCTCCTGAATTCCGTCGTCGGTCTCAGCAGTGCGCTCTTCGCATGCGAGCGCGCCCGGCAAGAACCCGGCCTTCAATGTAAGACGACCGCGAGACCCGTCGAGAACCCCCTGAAGTTCATGCTGGACGCCAGGGACGTGTTGCACGCGGCTCTATGCTCCGACAGCCAGCGGACCCTTCATGGAGACATCGCCGTGGAGCAAGCCTTTGCTGACATCCAGGCGCATGAGGATTCGCTGTTGGCGGCATCGCGCCAAGCTTTACGCAGTGTTCGTGAACGTCTCTGCCCTGCAGCCATCGAGGCCTCGGTTGCGCCGACCAGAAAATTCTGGGGCGGTAGCCGAAAAGCCAGGGTTTGGGAGGAGTACTGCCGGGTCTTCGAAGACGTCGTCTCTGACATCGAGAATGATACGCTTCGCAGCTTTGGCTTCGAGCTAGGGCCTTCACTTCGGCGGAACGTCGGCAGCGAGCACGAGCCACAAGCGCGGACGAAAGAGCCGGCCCAAAGGAATGGGTAGTTATGTCGAGCGACGAAACCATCTCAAGTTCCAGCCCTGCCGTCGGCCCTGAGCTTCCGATATCAGACCAGCCGTTCGGGGAAACGCTAACTCTCCAGCGTCTCAATCCACTGGTCGCGGCCGCAGCAGCGCTATTGGGTCTCTGCGCTCACCTCAAGAGCAGTAGGGATCATTTTGATGTCGAGGAGTTACGCCTGCGGGTGTTGCGAGAGATCGATGCATTCCAGCGTCGGATAATGCCTCTCAAACTGCCGATGCGGGCAATTAAGCTCAGCAAATACGCTCTCTGTGCCACGATCGACGACATCGTTCTGAATACGGCCTGGGGTAGCCACAGCGTCTGGACAACTCGAAGCATGGTCGGAACGTTGTTCGGCGAAACTTGGGGCGGCGACCGCTTTTTCGAGCTTCTGGAGCAAATCAAAAAAACCTCTGCAAACGACGTCGATCTGCTGGAGTTGCTCTACTACTGCATGCGACTGGGGTTCGAAGGTCGCTTCAGGGTAGCCCCGCGAGGAGCCTCCGAACTCAGCGTGCTGTGCGAGGACACGTACCGCCTGATCCGGGCAGCGCGCGGTGACTTCGAGCGCGACATAGCTCCACACTGGCAGGAACGCTCCACAGAGCGGGGACCGCCCCGCAAATTCGCGCCACCTTGGGCCGCCGGCGCTTTCGGTGCAGCGGCCGTACTGTCGCTCTACGTGGGGCTTCTAGTTAGACTCGATGGCCAATCGGATGCGGTCGTCGCCAAGATGGCAACTCTGCCGCCGCGTGGAGCGGTGAGCTTGGCGAGGACCGCAGCACCGCCCCCAATCGTAGTGAGTAGCGATCGACTGCGTCGCTTTCTAGATGCCGAAATCCGCGATGGGTTGGTCGCTGTCACCGAGGATGCGCAGCAGATTCTGGTTACCATCCGCGCCTCGGGGATGTTCGACTCCGCAAGTTCGATCGTGAAAGATTCGTTCGTGCCGCTTTTCCTGCGGATTGGGCGAGCGCTGAACGAGCAGCCCGGGGCGGTTCTTTTGACCGGACACACGGATTCGATGCCGATTCAATCTCAGGCCTATCCTTCCAACCAAGACCTCTCAACGGCACGTGCCAAGGCAGCGGCTGAGATTATCAGATCGACGATGAGTGAGCCGGGCCACGTGCGGGAAGAAGGTAGAGGGAGCGGAGAACCGATCGCTTCGAACCGGACCCGGGAAGGTCGTGCCAAGAACCGCCGGATCGAAATTGCAATCACGAAGCCAAGCTGAGAGTTAAGCCCATGCAGTCATTCAAGAGAGCGCTCCAGGGCAAATGGCTCGCGATCGCAGCTGCCGGCTTGGTAAGTGCTGCTGTGATCTTTATTTTTGGACGACACCTTTCAATTGGAGGGCTCGTCCCACTCGATAGCCTTAGTGAGCAGCTTGCCGCGTCAACATTGATGCCGATCGCGTTCGTCTTGTTCTACATGATCCAAGGCAACATAGAAGACTTTTTCCTTACACGAGTGTCCGGCATGCTAGACGCGGTCCGGACAAAGCCAAGGGAGGCGGACGGGGCAGGATCGCCCGATCGGGGCGGACCGCCAGTCGGCGCCGCTGCCCAAGCAGAGCTGGAGACCATGTCAGCTCGTTTTCGCGAAACTCGCATCACGCTAAAAGGACTTCGTCTTCCCGGCATTCCCGGCAAGCGGCCGCGCTACCAACTGCCGTGCTACGCAATTATCGGTTCGCCCGAATCGGGAAAAACCACCGCCATTGCCAATTCCGGCCTCAGCTTCCCCCTGGCGGAAAAACCCAGGAGGAAATCGGTTGGTGTGCTCAAGGGCACGCGCAATTGCGATTGGTGGTTTACCGATCGCGCCGTACTCATCGACACTCCCGGTTACTACCTGGTTCACAAGCGCAATCCGGAACAGGACAAAGCGGTGTGGCATGGCTTCCTTCGCCTGCTTCGTCGCTGGCGTAGGCGCCAGCCGCTTAACGGGGTTTTGGTGACAATCGCAATCAATGAGCTGAGCTCATCATCCGAGGAGGAGCTCTTCGAACACGCCAGATGCATCCGACAGCGGATTCTTGAGCTGTATCGAGAACTCGGATTACGACTTCCGATTTATGTATTACTCACCAAGAGCGATCTTATTGCGGGATTTAACGAGTTCTTCGACGACCTTGGCCACGAGGGGCGCGAGGCCGTGTGGGGTTTCACTTTCGCCCAAGAGCCATCGGAAAGTGAAGGCGATCCGATGGAGTCATACCCAGCAGAATATGACGCACTCGTCGGGCGCCTCAATGACAGGCTGCTTGAACGAATGCAGCAAGAGAGCAGCATTCAGCGTCGCGCACTCGTATTCGGCTTCCCACAGCAGGTCGCGAGTCTCAAGTATTTGTCCCATCAATTCCTGCAGGAGGCCTTCACTCTCAATTCGTACGAGGATCCGATCATGCTCCGCGGCGTTTACTTCGTGAGCGGTATGCAGGTCGGCGCGCCGTTCGATCGCCTTGTTGGGGCCAGATTTCAGACATTCGGCATCTCGCAACCGGCTGGGCCTGTTCCTCCCGATCAGAAGCGTGGTTATTTTATTACTCGCTTGCTTCGCGAGGTGGTCTTCGCCGACGCTGGGCTTGTCGAGGTCCATCCCCGCGCCGAACGGCGTCGGCGGAGGCTTCGCCATGGCCTGCGCGCGGCGATGGCGGCAGGTGTGGCCATTGCTAGCGTCTTCTTGATCGTCACCTACGGTCGCAATGTCCACATGATCGAAAGGGTGCATCTATCGGTCAGCAGTTATGCTGAGGACGCGGAGAAGCTTAGGCTCGAACGGGTGGACAGTAGCGACTTTCGACCAGTGCCGCCGCTGCTCGAGCGGCTGCGCGACATGACGAGCGGCTATGATGAAGGCGTCACAGCGGGCAATCATTTCGCAGGATTAGCCCTAGATCAAAGCCAAAAGCTTGGGGTTGAAGCACGTGCAGCCTATCGCCGCGGGCTGAACACGATCTTGCTGCCGCGTCTCATTTTCCGACTGGAAACACTATTGGCGGAACACAAGGGCAATCCTCCGTTCCTCCATCAGGCGCTGAAAATTTATCTGATGCTGGGGGGACGGGGCCCGTTCCAGCCCGGCGTAATCAAGGACTGGATGACGCGCGACTGGGAGGTGATGTACCCAGCTGAGGCCGATGCCAGCCTTCGCCGTGCGTTGGGCGATCACCTAGACGCCCTTTTGGAGAACCCGCTGCCAACTATCGGCCTTAACAGCGATCTGATCGAAAAGAGCCGTGCGAAGCTGCAGACCATCTCGATCCCAGGACGGATCCTCAACATCATCACGACCACTCCGCGGGCCGCCCAACTTCCAACCTGGCGTCTGTCCGACCACGCTGGACCGATGGTAGGAGACGTCCTGATCCGCAAATCAGGACAGCCGCTCAACGCTGGGATCGCGGGTATCTACACCCGAGCCGGCTACCAAACATTCCTGCGATTGCTGCCACAGGCAGCAGATGCGGCTGCTGCAGAAGGTTGGGTGCTTGGCGACCAGGTGATCACCCCCGCCGGCGAGGACAGCCAGAAGCTGCAGCGTGCGGCCATGGATCTCTATTTGCAGGAGTTTGCATTTCATTGGGACAAACTCATCAATGACATCTCCATCCGCCCGATGGCCAGTGTCGACGACGCCCTGCGAAGGTTGAATGCGCTTTCGGCGCCGACATCGCCGATCCGTTTATTCCTCGCCGCGGCCGCGCAGGAGACCAAGCTCGGTGAACCATCGGCACCCGATCCCTCGACTCAAGGCAACAGCACTGCTCAGAAGGAGCCAGGGGAAGGCGACCTTCAGGCGCTCTTCCGATCGCCTGTCGCCGGTACTGCTGAAGGCTATGCCCAACTTTACACGGCCGAGCGTTTTCAATGGCTACACCAACTTGTCGAGGTGCCGCCAAACAGCCCGGCGGATGCTCAAGCGCCGATTGACAATGCTTTGCGTGATCTCGGCGCTCTTTACCAATCGCTCAGTGAGACCCAGGCGCAGGCCAGCTCAGGCTCCCCGGAAAGGAGTGATCAAACCGCTGTCGCGATCCGCAAAATTGAAGCGGGAGCCGCCAATATGCCACCACCCATCCAGCAGTGGATCGTCAGCGTGGGTCGGTTCAGCTCGAAACTCTCTTTGGGCGAGGCAGAGCGTTATGTCGCTAGCGTGTGGGCAAGCGGTGCCGGCGACTTATGCCGGCGGGCAACCGTAGGACGGTATCCCTTCGACCGTGCATCCCATCGAGACATCCCTTTGGGAGATTTCGCTCGGCTTTTCAGCCGCGACGGCGTTATCGACACGTTTTTTGCGCAGCACTTGGCTCGCATTGTTAATGCCTCCGAAGGCCCGCAAAAGACGCAGGTCACCAGAAGTTCCGATTTCCAAGTACACAAGGGCGCCTTGACCCAATTCCGACGGGCGGCCGCAATCCGGGACTCCATGTTCACTGATGCCGAGAAGCAGCCTTCATTTGAGTTCCTGCTCACCATCGCGGATACTGATCCGTCCACCAAGATGGTGGTTGTCGAGGTCGACGGGCAGCAACTCAGTCAACTGCGAGGAGCGTACAGGCCCAGGCGGTTCCGGTGGCCCACTGTCGGCGGCACCGGCGGCGCTTCGGTCACTTTGATAGGTTCCGAGCGCGCGTCTCTTTCCAAAGAGGGCGCCTGGGCGTTGTTTCGACTGTTGGATGAGGGGAAGACGCTTCGTCAAGAAAGCCCCGACCGTTTCTACGTGCGACTGGCGGCCGGCCGCCAGTGGGCGACGTTCCTGCTTCAGGCCGACAACCTGACCAACCCCCTATCTCGCAATCTGCTGTCGCAGTTCAGATGTCCAAGATTCTAAGGAGAGCCATCGTTGCAGCCAAAGATAGATGCAGCTGTCGTGCGGTTAAAATCGGAAGGCGCCACTGCAGGTGCATCCGACGAAGCTCCGGTTCGAAACTGCCGACAAACGAGATGCCGGCCGAATGAGTTGGGTGCCTACGCCGGACCTTTCATGCAAACCGACTGGCTAAAGCCTTTATTCGTCCGTGCGTCAGGTCGCTGGTTTCCGCTGATCTTTCAACAGACCATCGGACGGCCCGTGAGCCACCTCAGCACGAAATGCGGCTGCCTCGCCAGCGGGCCGCCGCTGCTCGAAGCCCGACCGAAGCTTCGAGCTGTCCGAGCGTCGAGTCGTGTCTCGGATCTGACGGGAACGGTTGCCGTTTCGTCCATCTTCCGGCGTAAATTAACCTAAGACAGCCAATAAGGAGACGTATAATGAGCCAGGTACACAGCAAAGAAATGTTGTACAAATATATGAATGTGATAAATAACTCTGGAGAAGGACTTGAGTTTTGCTTTGCAGTCGGCACTATCGTCATTAGCGGTGAGGAAAAGCCGGTTCCAGTTGCCTTGGTGCGGAAAAAAGGTCTGGCGAGCCTCAGGCGTGTTTTGGAAGATATGCCATACAAAACACCCAAAGGTGTTCAGGAACCCAGTGAGTTTAAATTTCTGGGGTCTGGCACGGGGAGTATGCGAGAGGGCGTTATTGTCGTACGAATGGCCAAGGGCAAATTCATTACCGTCAAAACGCAAATGAAGCGATATTTCAAAAATTTGAAAGTAAGCCTTCCTGATATACAGGAAGCAGAACCCCTGAATGAAGAAGATCTAAATCGTTTCGAAGTAGCCGCTCAGGAGAACGCGGACGACTTACCGTCAGACACTGATCACAAGGTCGCTCAACAGAGCCCAGCGGGAGGCGCCGAGGACACCCTCTCAGAGGTGATGAAGCAAACTGTTACCACTTCGGCAGCGTCAATCGCAGCTCACGCCATTCGCGTTAGTCGGCAAAGCGGGTTAATGCAAACCGCCGAACTTGGCCCATTGACGGAAAAAATCGCCCATTGGCTCAAAGGCGTGGTGGCCGCGACGCCGTTGGAAGAGCAAGAGAATGCGCTCTACAATTTCACTTGCCGGCTGCTACTGATGCTGGCGTACGACGATAATCGGCGAAATCTCCAGTATGTCGACGACGCGGTCGAAGCAGACGAGGCGCACGCGGATAGCCCCCGAAAGTCGGACGAGACAGGCGTAAGCGAAGGCGCCGGCGGCAAAACGGTCATTATAGATGGGATCGACCTCGACAGTGTTCAGAGAGACACCGTCGAGAAGGACGAGGTCGTGGAAACCCTGTTCCGAATGACCAAGGCAAAGGCTCAAGAGCGACGGCTGCCCTATCCTATCGAAAAGGCGAGCTCCGACAGAATTGGAAGGATGGTGTCATCGCAATGGCCCAAAGAAGAAGGCCAGGCGGCCAGCAGGCGCGAGATTGTGGAGCGTCTGATAGCCGTGGTGGAGCAGCGGCTGGGCAACGATGATCAACTGATCGGCCTGCTCGGCTTCAACAAGACGGACAAGCTGGACCCTGATTTCGCCAGCTCCGTTCGGAGCATCGAAGCTAAATGGCAAGCATGCCGCGACGCCGTGTTGGTGCATTGGGAGGAGACGAAGAGCAAAATCAGCGAGAAGTACGATGTCGAAGCCCTCGGGGGAACCTGGAAACCTGTCGACGATATTATCCTGAAGGTCAATGATACGGTATCCAGCCAGATCACTACCTTAATCGAGCAAGAAGCCGAGCCAGGAGTTGACGCGATCGCGCGCGGTGAAGCAATCGTCGAATCGGTTCTTCGCGACCTCGACGGTAACAACTTCATCCAACTGCTTGACAATCCTCCGGCCGCCTTCGCGCCTATCCTGATCGGGAAGAGGCTGCGGGACGGGATCGGTAGTGTCGGCAGCGAGCTGAAGCGCATAAAAACCTCTCTCGCCTCAGCCGTTCCGGCGAACTAGCAGCTCAGTATAACAGCTTCGCGTGTTCAGCTCCCCGCTGCTAGCAAATCGCGTCTGAATTGGCGAGGACGGTATTGCTGGTTGACGTGGAGCTGATCCGCGAAATGGCCAAGGGCGCACCTTCGTCGCTTCGTCGCCGACCAGCCCAATACCGTACTGATCGGCGGCGCCGGACCGGCAAGTCGCACCTAGCCATGATCCGCAAGCCGGAATGTCATGCCTCAAGCGCGCTTATACTTGCCGCGCTGCTCATGGTGCGGGCCCAACCACTTCAAGGCCCACGTCTGGTCCTCAACCGTGGCCCATATCCCCCGTCGTGAGGCCTCCAGCCAACCTGATCCCACGTCCGCATTGCAGGTGGTTCCGTCGGCATGCCGCCCTGCGGTGGCGCTGCGTACAGGCGTTTGCGGACCGAAAGTAGGGTATTCAGTCTAGCGTAACGCGCCGCCGACGGCAGCAAAATGTGGCGCGCCAACAGGACTGATAGCATGCGATGATGAAGCCAATTTGTGGGAATGCGGTGAGGATTGGCAGTCCTGGCTGGTGATATGACCAAGCAGACTACGCTCGCTGCTGAACACGCCTGGAGGCTCTCGACGATGTTTCAGGGCGTCGTGACTACACCCTTCTCGCGACGGGTAGGCGAGCCTCGCCTTCGTCCCCCAGCATTAGATATAAATCCGCGGAAAGTTCTCGTAGCTCTGAGCCCTCAGGTGCGCCTTCATCCGCTCCGGAATTCTGTTACCAAACAGCTCAACTGTGCAGTCAGCGTTTAGGCGCTCTAGGATATAAGGTAGGGCCGTCGTCGCGTTGCCAATCCCTGTCAGCAAGTTTGAACTCAGGTTGAGCTGCCGAAGGTTGGTCGGGAGGTTAGGGGGCAGATGAGTCAGTTCATTGTGGGGGACTTCCAGCATCTGAAGCCCAGCTGGTAGGTTCTCTGGCAGGTGAGTCAGTTCATTGTGGCCGGCTTTGAGGTCCTGTAGATCGGTCGGGAGACGCTCTGGCAAGCTTGTGAGTTCGTTGTTGTTGGCGTGAAGCTCTCTCAGCTTCGGGGGGAGAGTCTCCGGCAGGTAGGCCAATTGGTTGTTGTTGGCGTAAAGCCGTTCAAGCGTGGGCGGAAGCGTATCGGGCAGGCTCGTCAGGCGGTTACTGTTCGCATCGACCATCTTGAGCCCGGGCGGAAGCGTGTCAGGCAGCCTGGTTAGCCGGTTGCCGGCGGCGGCTAGGTTCTCGAGCGCGGCCGGAAGGACCTCAGGCAGCCTGGTCAGTTGGTTGTCGGAGGCATCGAGCGCTCGCAGAGCGGGCGGGAGAGCGTCGGGCAGCCTGGCAAGCTCGTTGCTGCTAACGTTAAGCCGCTCGAGTCCGAAAGGCAGGGGGGGCAGCGCTGTCAGGGACAGTGATGTCAGATCGAGCCGGCCACGGAGATTGCCGGTCTCCAGCCACTCTCCGATTCGTCTTATCGCCTCGTTCCGGTCCTCTCCCTCCCCTTGCTCCTCTTCGTCGCCCCATGTTTGCAGCCTCTCTTTCAGCTCCATTTCCTGAAACGACGAACCAGCGGAAGAGCTCTCCTCCGTCCCAGTTAAGGCTTCGATCCAGCGACCCGTATTCACCATCGCCGTCTCTCCCTGGCGTTATCACATGAGCACCCATATTGCGGGACACAGCGCGATCTTCGCCATGCAAAATCGATATTCCAGTATGCTCCGGGGAAATGGCCAGAGTAATTTCTCGAGCTGACGGCGAATGCATCCGTCGCGATAGTGCGTATCCGCTCGCGGAGACAGCGGAGCATTCATCAAGGAGTGGAGCGGCCGCCCGCCTGACTGGCAAGCCACCTTCGCCAAGACAAAACCCGCGACCAGCGCTTCGTCCTTCGCGACAGACCCGGCCAATTATCCTCAGGGCAGGGGACCGGAAATGGCTATCACGTTGGCCCCCTTCGCCCCGACCGCCGAAGGCAAACCGGTGTCAAGACGCGCAAATTGGGCATGACAAACATTCGCTTCTTTCCGGTTCGCCTCCTTTGAGGAGCCGGCCCATCGCCACCCCATCCAGCGCGTCCTCACGACAAGCCCGCCGAATGCCATTTTGTCGCGTGTGAATGCCGAATAGAGTTCCCGAAATTGAGCGCTCCTGCGACTAATGTCAGCGGAGGCGAAGGATACCCGAGCCGGCTCTGCATGTATCGAGGCGTTCTTCAAAACTCCAGCTTGTGTTGTTCTTCGCATCATCCGCCCGGCCCTCCGTGAGGCTCGGACAACCTCGAATCCTATCCCAACCCGAGCCATCGAGCCCTCGGTTTTGTGGAGCATCGCCAGCGAGGAGCGTAGGTCTTCGATGTGAATCGGCATGCAAAATTGACCCCCTAGACGGGAGGATCGGCGTCCAAAATTGACCCCCCTCGTTCTGTCGATCTGCGACCATCCGCTTGTTTTGATGAGCGGATGGAGAGGGGATGAAGTCAGTGGATACGATCGCTCGGGTCCGGCGCGCTTTCCATGTTGAAGGATGGTCTCTGAAGCGGATCAGCCGCGAGCTGCATGTGTCGCGCAACACGGTGCGCAGGATACTGCGATCGAACGAGACCTCCTTCTCCTACGAGCGCGAACATCAGCCGAAGCCGAGGATCGGCCCCTGGCAGGCGCAGCTCGATGCGCTGCTCGACGGCAACCTGGCAAAGCCGCAGCGCGAGCGCCTGACGATGATCCGCATCTACGAGGAGCTTTGCGCTCTCGGCTATGAGGGTAGCTACGACGCGGTCCGACGGCATGCCAAGACCGGCAGCGGGCACGGGGTGCAGCAATGGCTGAGGCCTATGTGCCGCTGTTCTTCGCGCCGGGCGAGGCCTACCAGTTCGACTGGAGCCACGAGATCGTCCTGATCAACAGCGTGACGGTGACCGTGAAGGTCGCCCACATCAGGCTCTGCCACAGCGGCATGATGTTCGTCAGGGCCTATCCGCGCGAGACGCAGGAGATGGTGTTCGATGCTCATGACCGGGCCTTCGCCTTCTTCGGCGGGGCCTGCACGCGCGGCATCTACGACAACATGAAGACGGCGGTGGAGACGGTCTTCGTCGGTAAGGACCGTCAGTACAATCGCCGCTTCCTGCAGATGTGCAGCCACTATCTGGTCCAGCCCGTCGCCTGCACGCCGGCGTCGGGCTGAGAGAAGGGGCAGGTCGAGAACCAGGTCGGCCTGGTGCGCGAGCGCTTCTTCACCCCGTGGCTGCGCTTCAAAAGATACGAGGAGCTGAACGCCTGGCTGCTCGACAAATGCGTCGCCTGGGCCAAGGCCCACCGCCCCAGGATTTCGGTGATGGCGCTATAGCGCTTGGGAAGTCGCTCGACGCCCGTTCTTTTTGGGACCTTCGTCAGGCCCTGCAGTCGGGGGAGCGTGGGTTCAACCGGGCAATAATGGTGAGGGTACTCGATCATCAGACTGCCATCCTGCCGGGTTCACCGGCAACACGATACGGACAACAGTCCCAATGCCGGGCGTCGAAGTAATTTTGACGCTGCCGCGCATCGCACTCACCATTTCGATGCAACCTGTCAAACCAAGCCCCACGTGCGAACCACCTCGCGTCGAAAAGAACGGCGTTGCGGCTTTGTCCAGAATATCCGAGGTCATACCACGACCGTTATCCGAAATTTCAATGAGAAGCCTGCGCGCGAACAAGAAGCGTCGATTGAGAAGGCGCGCTCCGATCGTGACCTGTCTGTTTTGTTTTCCTCGAACAGCCGTCATAGCGTTATTTACAAGCTCTTCGACAATCAAGCGAACTTGGGTCCCGGGAACTTGCAAATATTTCGCGTTGTCGTGGATTTCTAATCGAATGTGGGTGTCCAGTGCACCGCGAGGCTCTTGAAGAAGTTTGCCGAGCGGCTCGGTGCGAAGGTCTCGCTCGGAATTGGCGATCCGCATGAGCCCGTTAGTGATACCTTCGAGTTCCTTCACCGCATCTTGTGCAGCCTTAAGCATTCCGGGCGACGGTGAAGGCTGTTTTCCAAAATAGTCATGAAACAGCCGAAGCGCAACAATTCGTGATCGGGTCATATGGGCATGCAGCAACGAAAAAGATCGAATGTATTCGTCGCGGCGTCTGGAAAATTCGACACGTTGCGCAATTATTATAAAGCCGACAGCAACCAAAACGAGCGCTAGTGCGAAAACGAAGCGATTACGCGTAGCAGCGATCGCGATCTTTCCTTTCTCTTTGACATCGAGGCGGTGAGCGACTGCTAAATGAGCGATTTCAGACAGAATTTGCTCAATTTCGTCGGTGTGCCGGACCGCCGCATCGTAGTTTCTGCCGATCAGCGCGAGTGCCATAACCTGCGCCTTTATGACTTTCCGGGCCCTGAGCAGAAGATTGATCTCCTTTTGGCTTAACTGTTCGAGCGTCAATATTTTGTCGATGTTGTCGATGATCGATGTGACTTGGCGGCCGAACGCCGGATCGAGTTCTCTGGTCTCGCTGGCCAGACGAAGCCAGCCGGCAATCCGCACGATGCCCATCCGGGCTTCTTCCGATATGTACAGAATTTCAAAGGTCTGACCGAGCAATCGTTCAGTCTCTTGTCGGTAGTGTTCGGATAGAACAAACGACCAGCACCCTAGTGAGAGTGCCATCGCCAGCGCTAAATAGAGGCCGGTGGTGGAGTTGAAGGACCGCTTTAGCATCATGGCACCGGCTGCACGGTCGCGAACCGGGCCAAAATTGAGCAGCGTGCAAGCGCATATGAGGACAGCAGCGATTCCAAAAGAATTACGGAAAAATTCAATCGGGTCCCTTTATGCTCATTGGTCGAACCCTGATGAGCTCTGCAAATCGTACTGATGATCATCATCAGGCCTGTCGGTCGGTGCCAATTCGGAAGCATGGATGTCGGCTCATTCGTGCGCGTCTAAGGGCCGGAACCATCGATTCTGTTACACTGTGTTGCCCGGCCCGCCGGCGAGCATGTCTTCGACAAGGGATCGCGAGACGATTTGTCATTGTTGGTTCAGCGCATTTGCATCCAGCCCCCGGAGCGAATCAGACTTCTGAAAAACACGCTGGTCCTTGTCGGAGCTCGACGCGAGCTTCCGATCCCGGTTCATGCCGTCTGCGCGAGGATGACCTCTGTTTCAGACTGGGTAAGCTGCAACCCCATCATTCTGCTGCAGTCCCTCATGCTTGTGTGCGCCTGATCCTGCAGTCAGCGCTGCGACGATCTCACCGCGCAGCCATTTATGCTCCAGGTCGCGATGCCAACGCCCGTGCCAGATCAGCACGACCTCGTAAGGTTTCATTTTCATCGGTAGGTCGACCGCCGTGAGCGGTAGCATGGCGCAAAATCGCATCGCCGCCCGGCGCGGGACAACCAGGGCTAAATCGGAAGTCGCAGCCACCATCGCGGCTGTTAGCACATTTGAAAACCTCATCCTGCGATCCGGGAGTCCCAACTCTGGCAGCTCGTCGTAAATTTGCCCGACTTGGCTACCGGGGTCTGAGCTGACGGCGGCGTGACGCAGGGCCAAAAAGCTCTCCATTGTCCACTCGCGCGCTAGTGCCGGGTGGTCGTGGCGCAGCAAGCAAGCGAAGTGGTCAGTATAGAGGCTGCGCCGCAAATAGCCGGGCGGAGCGGAGACGATCTGCCCAACGGCCAGATCGATATCGCCTTCCTCAAGTGCTCGCAGGGTACCTTTAAACAGCGAATGGGAGACGATCTCAAGGTCAGGCGCGCGCTGCATGAGCGGTGGCAGCAAAACCAGCGTTTGGTGATCGGGCATAGCCACCGTTGCTTTGGACCGCCGCTCCCTCGTGGTGGAGTTCACCATATTCCGAATCGTGTTCAACGCTGACGGGAGCATTTGGGCCAAGCGTTCGCCTTGCGACGTAAGGACGAAGCCCCTTGAGGCTCGAACCAAGAGATCATCATTGAATATCCCACGCAGCGTTGACAACGCCCGGCTCATTGCTGGTTGACTCTTGCCGATACAGTGACCCGCATGCGTGATGTTGCGGCATTCTAGGAGGGCTTCCAACGCTACCAGCAGGTTCAGATCGATCGACGCCAGATTCATCTCTGGTCGCGGTTCAACATAGTGGTCGCAGGTTATCAGAGCTGCTGGCCGCCCCCCATTTTGTGAGGCATTTCGACTGCAAGAGAGCTCGTTCATGGTCTCTATTCCTCGATCACGTTCGCGTAAGTTTTCCACAGCTCGCGTTGTGGGTTTGCCGGCTACCATGGACGCCGTGCGTTTCCTGGGAAAGGGGGGCCGCCGTCCCTATTTGAGGTTGCCTTTCTCGACCATATTTTCCATATGCGGTTATGCGGGTTAGGGCCTCAGTCATAATTGGACCGCATGCAACAGATTTTAGTGATTGAAGATCAGGACCTTATGCGCCTGGCGCTGATCCAGGAACTTAAGAACTGCCTCGCCGAAAGCGTTCTTCTTGGCGCCCCCACATTAGACATAGCTAAGACTCTAATGAGGTCCCAGGACTTTAACCTCGTTCTCATTGACCCTGGCTTGCCGGGCGTAAATCCAATCTCTCAGTTCGACAGGCTTTCAGTTATCGAGCAGGTCGTTGATGCATCCCCTTCAGCGACACACCTGGTTATCACTGGATCAGACTCGGTCGCCGAAGCTAATCACTGTCGTCGGTTTGGTGTAGCTGGATATGTGGGCAAGACCGGCCTGATGCGCGGACTTTTGGCTGAGGTGCTGCAGGATATTTCACAAAGTGGATTTTCCGTTCGGATTTCGCCAACAGATCAGTTCGCAGCCGACTTTCACTATTCGGGGCTTACGGGCCGGGAGCAGGAAATCCTAGATTGCATGCGCCGCCGTGAGCGCGGAATGAAGCGAAAGGAAGTTTACGAACAGATCGGTGAACGGATCGGAGTCGATCCCGCCACTGTTGAAAAATACTACAAGCAGGCTCGCGCCAAGCTACTTAGGCGCGGCCGATTGCCCGACGGGATTTAAGACATGGACAGCGGCGAAGCTGCGGGAAGGCCGGGAGAAAGCCGTCGGCCCGAACGACGTCTGGGCGATGGACTTCGTCCAGGTCAGCTCGCGACGGGCAAGAAGATCCGTGTGCTGACGGTCGTCGACACGTTCTCCCGCTATGCTGTGCTCGACCCGCGTTTCAGGTATGGGGCGGAGGATGTAGTCAGGGCACTGGAACAGGTCTGTCCGAAGATCGGCTATCCGAAGACGATCCCGCGTCGACCAAGGCTCCGAATTCGTCTCCCGCGACCTCGACCTATGGGCCTACTCGAAAGGCGTGACGCTCGACTTCAGCAGGCCGGGAAAGCCCACCGACAACGCCTACATCCAGGCCTTCAACGGCCGCTTCAGGGCGGAGTGCCTGAACGCCCACTGGTTCCTGACTCTTTGCCGACGCCGCCGAAAAGTTGGAGGATTGGCGCAGATACTAGAATCCTGTTTTCATAACACCCATCTGTCTATGCCGTTGAACGGGATAGGTTTTGCTGATCGGGGCGCGATCCCGCAGGGTATTTCGAGTTCCGTCGCGCGCATGAACAATCTGCTGGGCTCGCGGATTTCCAAGTTCTGATCGGCTGAAGATCCACGGCCCATCCGGTAGAGGATGAATGCCTTCGATCTCGCCTGCGTCGGAGGCGAGTCTGGACTAAGGGTCTTCGGTGCAACGCCGAGGAGGCGCGCGGCCTTGTTCAGGTTGAGCCACGGCTCGTTCTCATCCGGTGCCGGCCGGAAGACCGGGATCTTGTGATGCGATCTGTGTGCGGTGACCCGCTCCCGTGCCCAGCGATTGCCATGCCCGGTTATCAGGCCGTTGCGGTTGAGAATGCCGGCGATCATCGCTGGCGATCAGCACCAGTTGCCGGATGGCTGCGATGATATCGCCAGAGGTACTGTTGCGCTGTCCGCGCCGGCGCTTCGGCAGGCGCAGCTCGGTATGGGCGCCGCCAATCCAATGGATCAGCAGCTCGATCTCGGAGGCTTTATCGTCGATATCGGCGACCACCTCCTGAATGACGGTGCGCACGATGCGCTTCTTGAGCTTGGCGTCCGTCGTTGGCGCCGACCAGACAGCCTGAAGGTCTGTGGCCAGCGCCGTGATGCTCGTTGCCAACACAGATAATGGCCTCGGCGTCGCGGAATCATGCGCGGCGATCTTCCTCTCGATCTCACCGACACGGATGAGTGCCTGGTTCCAGCGCGCTTCCAATTCCGCTGCGACCAGCCGATTCTCGGGATCGGCCGCGTCATATAGCCGGAAGGCCCGGTCGGCAGCGTAGCGGGCAGCCTCAAGCCAGCCCCCCATCGTGAGAAAGCCGGGAAACTCTACCTTCCGGCGGTCCAGAGAATGGTATCGGAGCAAAAACGGCCGAGGCTCTAATCGCCACTGGATGAAACTTCATTGGCAGGTCAAGGCGAGCGGACGCCGGAGCGGCTCGGCTATCGCTCGGGTTACTATGGCCGCACCCTTGTCAGGTATGTCGGCAAACTTGAGCTGCGGGTTCCGCAGGACCGCTCGGGGCGCTTCTCCACTGAGCTGCTCGAGCGCTACCAGCGGTCGGAACGGGCTTTGGTGGCGACGCTGGCCGAGATGTATTGCAGGGTGTGTCGACCCGCAAGGTGAAGGCGATCACCGAGGAACTGTGCGGTCATGCCTTTTCGGCCTCATCGATCTCGGCCATCAACAAGCGGCTGGACAAGAGCCTGTTGCATTCGGCACCAAGCATGCCACGGAGACATCATCAAGTCGTGGTAATCATCACACGAAGGATTCCCAAGTCCACAACAACGAGAGTGCAATCGAGATGGTCTATTATCTCGAAGCCGACCATGACTCCGGTAATCAAATGGAAATCAAAGAACACTTGCCTCTCCTTGTGGACTCGGGGGGTATGTACAAAATAATGGATTGAGCGCGCAGCGAGGTCACTGCTTCTGGTGCTCTGGCCGCGGGCCGAGTGAACGGGACTCTTCGGCGGTGTGCTCCTTGCTCTCGTCGCACTTTCAAATCTGTTCAAGCTTCGAATGGGTGGCTGCAACCCGCGACCCAATAGGCTTCCTAGTTCATTCCGAATGATTGTAGGGTCAGGTTCGACCGGCGTTTCCATTGCGGACTCAGGGTAGCAAACGAAGGAAGTACTATGTTTCGCTAGTCGCTCCCCGATCATGCTCGGTTCTTATTCAGTCACTCTGTCTCGACTGGCGACGTTTCCCAAGAACCGGTTAGCAGCCGCGATTGCCATGCCCAACGCGGAGTAGCCCGGACGGAAGCAGTTTCTCCTCGAACCATCAGAGATGCCTAATGCGTGCAAGCAACACTCACAGAGAGGTCACTAGGCACGGCCGTTGCTTCGGCCCCCAGAAACCTGCCGGTAGCCTACCACCCGGCGCACCATAGCTTCCTCCCTCTATTCGACCTGGGCCTAGTCGTTCTTGCTAATGTTCTAGTCACCTCGAATCCTCCAATCCTTGACTTCGGCACTAGTAGAGAGGGAGCTTATTCGCGCAGATGCCATCGTTAGCAAGAGTCGACGTCCAAAGCGGAGACGGAAATATAGCTGGCGGGGGCACCACTGGATTGCCGCGACGGCAAGACCGCTGGTTTCTAACCGGACGCCTTCCAGCCCACGCCGCTTCGATATCGGTCTGCATTATCGTCTGCAGTCTGTACAAACCCGCCAGATGATGGGATGCCGCGATGACGACAAGGTCGACCTCGACATTCGGGCTGTGAATCGTTCCAGTCTCCGAAGGCGCAGACGGGCGCATTACCAAGCAAGCCTGGAGGGCGGCGATTGTCCAAGGACCGCCCCAGCCAGCTCGATCAGCGGCGTCGTCGAGTTCGCGCAGGGCCAGCTGCCCCGCCTCGCAGTCTCTCCTGGAGGCCCGCCCGATCAGCGACGACGTCGAGATAGCCGAGGGACAGCGGCTCGTCCCCTAAAGGCTGTTCTCTTGCCAATTCTCCAACCAGCGCCCGCGTGCCGTCCACCACAAAGACGCCGCAATCATAACCGTTATCCTGCTCGGTCATTCCGACCGAGACTAGGCGAGCGTTCAGTTTTCGTGCGAGCCTTAGTGCTTTCTCGAAGTTGTGCCCCTTGCTGGAGTCGTAATGGTAGGCGACCGGCTTTTTCCGGTTGCGGCGATCAAGGAGCAGCAGCGACCAATGGCTGCCGCCGTGACCCGTAGCACTGGCATCGTTCACCGGCAGGAACAGGAAGTCGGCTGTATCGTTACCGCGCCGCCCGCCCCGGACGACCGCGTCGAGGCCTGCGTCGCTGTTTGTGCCCTCGCGCAGAGTGTGGGCGACGAGGGGATCCACGAACCGCGTTCGGGCGGCGAGATCTGGATTGCTTTCCTGCAACTCCTGCTGCAAGAGCTGGTAATCCCTGTGGATATGCTCGTCGCCCAGCCATTGCGTGTCGCCGAGCGTCAGCGAGGCACCCGATCCGGACGCCTGCGCATCCGCCTGCCCACCTCCAGAGTCATGGATGAGATAAACACTCCAGTCCGACTGCAGCTCGGCCGTGTAAAGCTCACCGTTGATCAAGAACCGTGTCGTTGGAACGTACTGCGTCGGCGCGAGCCTGGCGTTCTCCAGGAGATCGATTAGCAAATCCGTGGCGGGTCTGGACCCGTGGCGCCAGTCCTGGCCCACGACGTAGCCGATGTCGGGCAAACCCGGCTCTCGCATGGGCCGGGCAGACGACGACGCACCGTCCCACGCCGGCGCCGAGCGAGCATCATCACGCAGCTCGTGCGGTGTGGACGGCAAACCAATCAGCGACTCAAGACCGCCATAGATGTCTGACGAGCGAGCCCGTGCCGATGATGGGGGCGCGGATTCTTGCATTTGCTCCCTCAACCAATCCCAAGCTCCCTCGCTCGGGCTGGCTGGCGTTGCGGGAAGCCCCTGCCAAGAGCTGACCTGCGGGCCGCGGTGCGGTTCTTGCATTTCCTCCCGCAACCAATCCCAAGCACCCTCGCTCGGGGTGGCTGGCATTGCGGGAAGTCCCTGATCCCAAGCCGGCTGCTCAGGGGAGTCCACACTCCCCGCCGCGATCGCCTCAACGACTTCCAGGTGTTCCCGAAGCAATTGGAGCTTTATGTACTTACGTCCTGAAGTTTTGCTACATTCTTTACGATCTTTATTCAAACCGTCCCAATCGTTCTTAAGTCGGCTTGCTATGCTCACCTTTCCCGTGCTTTTGAGCCATTCGCTAAACTTGCGAAGGGCGAAAGTCCTATCGTGACAGTTTTTCCTCTGCTGACTCGACCCGGGCGGAAGATTGGCCAAGGCTTGGCTTGCCCAGCTTCCGATGAGGCGGGCGTCGTCGGGATAACAATCGATGCTACGGTGATAGGGTCCTAAGTGACGTTCAGGCGCGAGCCCGGCGCGGACCTGCTGGAGTGCTGCCAATGCAGCATCGATTGTTCGGTCAACCTCATTCGCAAACGCTGCCGCACGGGCAGTTAACCCACGAGGATCGTGAGGGTCGTCAGGGGCGTCGAGCAGGCTGGCTAGCGTCGGGCTCTCGTCCTGATCTTGAAGCCATGCGCTGAACTTGCGCAGAAGCATTGCGTACAGTTCAATGCTGCGGAAGGAAGGGCCGCCGGGGTGCCTTTGCGTGAGCTCGCGCCCCATGGACGTGAAGTCGGCAATGAGGTTCTCGTCCGCTGCGCGCGGGTGGCTGCGCTTGGCATAATCGATGCGATATGTCGTCTTGGCAGTAACGTCCGGCTGATGTGTCCAGTCCTTCGACGACGTCTTGCCGCTGGTCGGAACGATGGCCTTCTTCACTGTCTTCAGAAACGATTTCCATCCCGATCTTTTTTTCGGCTGGGGTGCGTTTACCGGCTCCTCCAGGGAGGAGGAATAGGCTTCCGACGAGACGGCCGAATGCCTGGACCGCGAGCGGCTCGAGGCTGCGTGCGACGTGTCTACGCTGTGGCGAGCGTTGCTGAACTGGTTGTCCTGCAGGTCGGACTGCCGCGGCATCCGCATCGAACCGCCGAAGTCGGTGCGTTGGATCCTTCCAGGCGTCTGCGCGGGGCGAGTATCGGGCGAACTCGCCTCACCGGAGCTTCCATCAGAAGACTCACCGGAGCTTTCATCAGCAGAATTGAGTTGCAAGTTGCTCAGCTGCTGCTCAACGGCAGGCATATCGTCCGACTGTTGCCTAGCCCGGTGCTGCTCTTGCATCGCACGGTAATGGCGCATGTAATCGTCTGTTGTCCCTCCTATCCCTGTCAAATTCGCGACCCAAGAGTATACGTCGGCGTTGGGATCATTTTGTTCGGGAGCATTGTAGGGCCATCCCCAGCCTGAATTGTCCATTGCGGTCTCCAATGAAAGAACTCAAGGGCCAGACCGCATGTTTTGCGCGGCTTTTCCTTGGGTTCGGTTGCATTTTGATCGGCATCTCCGCCGATCGGCCCAAACCTCTTCCTTTCGTAGGACCGGCTTTTCTGCCCTACGGTGCAGAACCAGTCTCCAATCCGTGACCCTGATGCCGCTCTTCTTCCGGCTTCGGTCACATAGTGGCGTTCGGCTCCCGCGTTCTCCTCTATGGGCGCAACCCGTACTTGCCGGGCTCGCTAGACCTCAGTCAGTCAACCGAGATCATCGACCATGTACCCTCCTCGCTGTCCTCGGCGCGCCGCTCGTAGCGGCGCTAGTCGCGCAGGATCCGGAAGACGATCGTCAAAGCTTGCGCGCAATCGCAACGCGCGCCTTGTTGATTCCTCTGAACTTCAGTTGCTCATACTGAGCCCGAAGTTGCGGGTCAGCGGCCACGGCCGGTGCAACTGCCTTGACAATGGCCCAGCGCAGCCACTTGTTGATGATCCTGCCGTCGTACGTCTTGCCGCCGGAGGAATAGGTCGAAGGGACAAGACCGGCATAGGCGGCCAGTTTCTTCGGACTGCAGATGCGGGAGACATCATCGACCCCGGCGTCGATCAGCCGCGCGAAGAACTCACCGAGGCCTAGGATGGTCTTCAGCAGCTTCACATTGCCGTTGGTCTTTGTCATGAGCCGGATCGTGTCTTCCGTCTGCCTGATCCGGCCGTCAATGTCGCCGATGAACTCTAGCCCACGGTCGATCTGGATGCGGTCGATGGCCGCGAGTTGCCGGCGTCCGGCCTGGCTGGCGTCGAAGATCGCCTTCACCTTCAACGGATGCTCAGCACGAGGTCGTCGCGGATGCCGTCCAGCCAGTCGTACATCACCATCCAGTTGCGCGTGGCTTGCACAACCGCGTGCCAGTTCACTTTGAATCGTTCCAGGAACGACCACCCCAGAGACTGGCGATCGTTCTTCAGCCGACCCGACCGCAGCGTTTTTCCGGCAGTGTCCTGAACCACCAGGGGGCTGTAGGTTTTGCGGTAATCGAAACCAATGTGATAATCATAAGACGCAGCCACGCTCCCTTCCTTGAGTTCTTCCAAACCCAGGAAAGGTAAGCCAAACGGCGCAAAGCGTGACTGTCCCAAGATCATCTGCATCTCAGCGATCAGTCTCCCAATGGGCGCTGCCTCTTTCATGCCACCTCCGGTAACACATCAAGCAAATATGCTAGCGCCATTGGTCGCGCCGCCGTCATGCTCAATTCATATCCAGTCATGCCGTCGGGACATGGTGGGTGGGGCTCCCAGGCACTGGTGTAACGTCGGCGCTCCCGCTATGTCTTGGCCGCCAGATCGATCCTCGGCATTTCGGCTGACTGCTGCATAGAGGCGGCGGTTGCGATCGGCCGAGTCGGTGACGAGGGTGAAGCTCTACCGAGGCGCCCCCGGACCCCGCGAGCCTTGGCAGCAAGTCTTGCACTGTCGGCTGAGCGTACGCATCCGATGAAGCCCTCGCCCGGAGGCTGAGCGTCGGCGCACCGATATGTTGCCGAAAGCCCGTCGCCGCCGTCCGCCCGGTTCTCGACGAGTTCACACCCGCCGGATGCGAGAACTATTAAAGGCCGCAGGATGTGACCCAGATTAACCCGGACGCGCTCTAGCGTCTTTCGATTTCAGACCCATGGCACTGAATATGTTATTCGGCCATCATCATGTAATGGCGCCAATAGCCAGGCAAACCGATCCTGCATTGTGGGGAATGTCGCCAATGTTGCCTCAGCCCGACATTCGGATGACGGATCTCTCTGCACCCGAACGTTATCAGATGGAGTTGGCACCTAGGAGCAGCTGAACCCGTTCGGGATCAAGGTCACCGGTGATACCGTCCGGGATCGATCCTCCTTGAAAAACCGAACAAGTAAGCTTATGTTCCCGATCGGGAGCAAAATATGGCCAAAAAAACGGTATCTACAGGCGCTGGCAGCGCGACAGACATCGCAAAGCTGCTTGCGCAGGCAGGTCCTGCCCAGGATCTGACGAAGCTTCTCACGGATATCAATGCGTCTGGCGAGGCCTTCAGAAACGCCGGTCGGACCCTGTCGCGCCAAAATGACTTGCTCAAAAACTCTTTAAACGCGGGAGAGATCGCTAAAGCGCTTTCCCAGATTCCTTCTACCCAAGACCTGACGAAACATATTGCAGACATCAATGCTTCCAGCGAAGCGCTCAAAGCCGTCAGTCAAGACTTATCGCGTCATGGTGAGTCCATCAGGAGCCCAGTGAACGCGACCGGGGCCGCCGAAGCACTTTCACGTAAGGGGGACCTGACCAAACAGCTGACCGACGCAATACCGCGGGTCAATCTGAAGCTTCCTGGTATTTCGGAACTCATCACGGCCGCCTTGCCCAGAACGCTCCCCGACGCTTATCTGCTTCGCAGCAGCGAGACCAACGATGAGGACGAGGGCGCCGGCGCGGCCTCACCGAGCACTAGCCGAACGGAGGCGCTAGGGCTGGAGATCGTCTCTGCCGCAGATATTGGGCGGCTAGTCCGGCGCGCTCGCGAGGCCCGGCATCTCTCGCAGCAGAGTTTTGCTGACCTTGCTGGAGTGGGGCGCAGGTTCTTGTCCGAATTGGAAAACGGCAAACCCACACTTGAACTGGGTAAGGTCCTGAAGGTCGCGCATGCAGCCGGCATATCGCTGCTTGCTCGGGAGCGCTGATACATGGAGGTGCTCGCCCTTGATGTGAGGCTCGACGGTTTCGCCGATCCGATCGGTGCCCTCGTGCGTGACGAAAACGGCTCGGTCGCCTTCGTCTACAAGGCAGACTACCTTGGAAGATCAGATGCGGCCGCCTTGTCGCTCTCCCTTCCGCTCGCCGAAGAACCTTACAATGACGTCATAACCCGCGCATTCTTCGACAACCTTCTGCAGGAGCGCGACGGCGTGCTGACCGACGTGATGGCGCGAGAAGGCCTCGCTCGCGATGACATAGCTGGCGTGCTATATCACCTTGGAAAGGACTGTGCCGGAGCACTTTCCGTTCTTCCGTCAGGATCGCCGCCGACAAAGGTCCCGGGCGACTACAAAAGCGACTATGTCCCGATCCCGCAGGATCGCATGATCGCGATCGTCGAAGCGCTCCATCAGCGCAGACGCCTGCCGGACGGAACCGAAGATCCCTCCCCTTTGGCAGGCATGCAAAGCAAGATAGCGCTCACTGTTCTTCCCAACGGTCGGTTTGCCGAGCCGAAGCGGGGATCTGGGGCCCCGACGACACATATCCTGAAGGTGCCCGACCGCGATCATCAGCAGGATGCCCGGTATGAAGCCGAGGCGATGAGGCTTTCCGGGGCGCTAGGGTTCGACACGGCCGAAGTCTCAGTAGTGCCGTTTGGCGGGATTGAGACCCTACTGGTGACCCGCTTCGACCGAGGCAGAGATCGAGAGAACAGGATCGTGCGTCTTCACCAAGAGGATTTCGCGCAGGCCCTCGGTTTGCCCGCTTCGCTGAAGTACGAAAGGCGTGGCAAGGTAGGCCGGCGCTTCGACGCTTCGGGCATTCGCAGGATACTCGAGGCGACGGTCGATCCAGCCCAGGCGAAGGAGACCTTCATCAGGGCCACGATATTCGATCTCCTGGTCGGCAATAACGATGGACATGCAAAAAACTTCGCCCTGCTCTATGAACCTGGAGGCAGAATCCATTTTGCGCCGCGTTACGATATCTTGCCCACCAGGCTGGATGAGACTCTGACGGACGAGCTCGCTTACAGGATCGCTGAGGCGGAAACGCTCGATGAAATTACCCCGGAAGAGCTCGATGCGTTTCTCCTGATGCTCGGAATAGAAAGTGCAGCGGCACGCAAACGCATGCATCAGCGATATCCGGCGGAGATTGCATTAGGACTCGCGGCCTGTCTCGATGATCTTGAAAAGCGTCAGGTGAAGCACTTCGCGGACTTGATCGCGACCAACATGCGCACGCTACTCGGTGCGCTGCAGTTGGAAATACCCCATGCGGCGAGCGACCGAGACGAGTTCATTGGCCGAGCCGGCGGATGGCTGATGAGTTGAAGCCGAATCCACCGATAGAGACCTGGGGGAGGCGGCACTATGCCGGGTTTTAATACGCCACCCAAAGGCTTTTGAGTTCGTGTCCGATCGCCCATTGAGCCGATGTATCGGCGTCGCACTTTGATTCGTACGGGTCGCGCATCATCTGGAATTCGTAGTCGACCACGGCGCCGAATAAGAAGCACTCGTCCTTGTACTCACCGCGCTCGGCACTCGCCACTTTTACGGTCGTTTTGACGACGATTCCGTCCAGGCTACGCCCCTTCCAATTGACGCTGCCATAGTCCTGAACCTCCGAGGTCACATCCGTCGCTTTCCAGTCGTCTCGGGCGAGACCAGCGTTCCATTGGATGAACTCGGGAAATAGACTTTCAACGTTGATGCCTTGCCCGGTGTTCGCGCCGCCCGCCGTTCCGAGAACGGTCCTCTTCAGCCCATCCGAGAAGATATTCAGAAGGGCGGTCGCGGCTGGCCCGTGCCCCGGCCTAGAGTTGTCGGGCTGGCAAGACCCCCTTGCTCACACTCGCCGTCTTCCGGTAAAGCTCCGCGCTGCAATGGAAGCACCTGAAGGGCCAATCATATTCAGCAGGGGCTTCCTTGCAGTTCGCATAAATAAGGAATGAATTATGAGGCGACAGCCGCGACCGTTCATTGTGGAAGTCAGACAGAAGCGCAGCCATCAAAAAAGCGATCATTCCATTTGGGGGGTGTCGATCTCTCAGCAGCTTTCGCCGAGACAACAAGGAAATTCGAGGAGATCAATGCGCCGAATCGGGAGCTTATTGACTCCAATTTCGTGGCCCTTAATGCTGAACAAGTTCACAAAGAAAAGGCGGAGCGTCGCATGGCAGATCCTGAGCAAACTGAAGCAGTAGAGGCCACCACGAAAGGCGCTGTGACGCCGGCCGACAAGAAGAAAACGCGGCGCCCGCGGAAAGCAAAGACAGAAGTTAGGGCAACTGCCCGTAAGAATGGCGCCGCACCGTCGATTGAAGTTAAAGCGTCAGAACCAGTTCGGCCCGGCCGGAAGGTGTACTCCGATGAGCAGCGTGCGCAAAAGCTCAGCCAGATCGAAAAGTCGGTCAGTGGCGGCGCCACTCTCAAAAGCGCCGTAAAGCAGGCCGGCACATCGGAGCAGACCTATTATCAATGGAAGAAGAAGGCTGCCGTACCTGCGCAAGCGGGCGACGATCTCAAGGATCTTCTCGCGCTCGAGGACGAAAACAAGCGGCTGAGGAATCTGCTTGCGGAACGCCTGCGCAAGGAGAACGCGGAGCTAAAGAGAAGGCTGGGGCTGCAGTAAGGCAGTCCAGCCTTATGCGGGAACAACCCGCGATCTCTTGGCCTTCGCAACCGATGGCCCAGTTGCCGCGGTCGCCGTACGAGTTCCTCGTTTCTGCCGTTTGGGTTGCTACGATGGATGGCACCTCAGTTCGAGTTCGGGTTTTCGGGTGGCGAGCGGAAGCTCGACGCGCGAAGTTCGTACGGCTGCCAGTGGACTCTGCTGCCGTCCGCCTACACAGCACCATTGGGAAGGGAAACCGTGGCTTTCATGAATGTCACGGCATTGCCGACCAGAAAGACCCGATCTTCGGTCAATTCGCAATCAAGCCAGCCGCCGCGCGCCGAGGCCTGATAGGCCATCAGCCTTTCGCGACCCAGCCGCTCGACCCAGTAAGGAACCAGGGTGGCATGAATTGAACCAGTGACTGGATCCTCGGGAATGCCCGCACGGGGGGCAAAGTAACGGGACACGAAATGCGCTCGCCCGTTGTCGGCTTCCTGCCCCGTCACGACAAGGCCCACAGACCCGAGGCGGGCAATCGAGGCAAGGTCAGGGGCAAAGCTACGCACAGCATCCGCGCTGCCGAGATCGGCGAAGATGTTCTCGAAGTTTCGGAAGATGCCGACGGGTGGATTGTCGAAAACACGTGCGATTTCTGCGGGAAGCGTCTCCAATGGCTCCGGGGGCAGACGGGGAATGTCCAGTCGGTAGCCATGCGGGCCTTGTGTAACTCGCAGCTCGCCGACGCGCGTGTGAAAGACAAGCGGAGCTTCGGCGTTGGTCTCGGTCAGTAACACATGCGCGGTCGCCAGGGTGGCATGGCCACAGAAATTGACCTCATGCGCCGGAGCAAACCACCGCAAATCCCACGCGCCATCCGACCGCGCTTTGACGAAAGCGGTTTCGGCAAGATTGTTCTCTTGGGTGATCGCAAGCATCAGGTCATCCGGCAGCCACTCGTCGAGCACCAGAACAGCAGCGGGGTTCCCCGCAAAAAGCCGGTCGGTAAAGGCGTCTACCTGATACATGTGCATGGAGACACTCTCGTTTAAAACGGCCGACCTTTTAATTTCGCGGACGCTCATCTGCCAGGCGGTCAATGGCAGCTGTGGGTCCATCGCGTCGTGCCATCGTATCGGTTGTCAATGGCCGCAAAGGGTCCGAAAGCTGATTTAGGCTTCCGGCAGGTCGCGGTCGCGGTAGCCCTTCGCCTCTTGCTGCGCTCGATGCGGATCAACGCGCTGTCCGCCTCTTCCGCCTCCTTGGATCTTACAGGTCTGGGTCCCACCGCGACGGGCACTTCGCTACCGACCGTCACCGCTCGGCAAGGGCTCGTGCCAAGAGCTCGCCGGCGTGACCGGCGGCCTCAAGCCCCCGGCGTGTGCCGTCCAAGTCGGCGGCGTTCTCTTCCTCATTCAGTTTCCATGCTCCCTCGAGGCGCTCGACGCGAAATTCCAGACCGACAATGCCCCGCATCATGCTCTCGATATATTTTTGCGGCGCATCCGACACGCTCCAGAGCGCTGTGCGTGTGGCCTCGTGCCGGTCGGTCAGGTCTTCAACCTGGCGGCGCAACCAAGTCCTATCCTCAATCGCCGTCAAGCTTCCGTGCGCATGTATGGCGATATAGAGCCATGTGGGAACGACCTTTCCCGTCTCGCGCTTGGTCGGATACCACTGCGGCGACATGTAGGTGTGAGGGCCCTGAAAAATCGCGAGACTGGCGCTCCCCTCTTGTACCCGCCAATGCGCGTTGGCACGCGCGACGTGGGTCGCGAGGATCAGGTGTCCATCCGGAGCCTGCCGCGCGATGGTCGGCACATGCGTGGCCTCGATGCCTGCAGGCGTCGGCGTCACGATCGTGGCGAAGCCGATCTCGCGGATCGCGGCCAGAAGCACATCGGGGCGGTCTTCTACAGATCGACGGGGTCGGTACATGTTAGTTCTTCTCGACTGCGCGGGTTAAGTAGGGGTGGATGTATTCAACCCAGCGATTTCGATCTGGGCATTTGGGCACAGTGCCCCAATCACTCCGGTCAGTTGCGCCCCAGCGGCCCTCAGCCGCTCCGAAGGCATGGGCTCGAGCGCCTCGAGCACAAGCCAAAGGGAACGCGAATCGGCCGTCACCATAGTCCGCCGCCCCTGCCGCCAGTTCCAGCGGCGGCAGGTGACTCCGGCGTCATCGCACCAGATGACTTCGCCCGGCTCAGGATGCTCGGTGACCGGTTCGCCCTGCTGGACGGTGTTGAACGGCTCCGCTCCCGTAGCGATCAGAAGTCTCGGAAGACCCTGATAGTGATCGAGGTCCTCACCCCCAACCGGAACGCCGTAAAGCACGCTGACGGCGTTGTAGGCGTCCACCAGCGGCGAAATCCGTGGCAATGAGCCGTCCTTGCGAATCCGCTTGAGAAGCGCCGCAGCCGAGCAGGGTGTTCGATTAGCGTTGGCACCGAAGGACCTGTAGGCTTCGGCCCAGGCTGCAAGATGCGCATCCCGTTGAGCATCGTCGCCAAACGCGGCCTGCTCCGCGGCCGCGATCGCGTCAGCGAGCGCCGGGGCCTGCGGCACGTCGACTTCCGCGCTTCGCACGACCATGCTCAGCAAATGAAAGTTCGGGTGTCGGGCGTAAATCTCGGGGGCGATCATGGGCTTCAAAGACACGGGCTGCTCCGTTCTGCGGGAAGGCTCTGCGTTACGGTTCATTCAATCCACCATCGCGGGTAAGGCGGACGCCCCGGACTTGTGGGAGTCCGATCGTGCTTGCTGCACAAAGCCGCCGGAGTCATCCGACCACCGACAAAGCCTGATCGAGATCGTCGATGATGTCCTGGGGATGCTCGAGCCCGATGGAGAGTCGCAAGAGTCCCGACGGAGCCATTGACTTCGGCCCTTCGACGGAGGCCCGGTGTTCTATCAGCGAGTGCGTACCCCCGAGGCTCGTGGCCCGCACCACGAGTTTGAGCCGGCCAGCAACCGCAATGGCGGCCTCGGCACCGCCGCCGACGATGAAGGAAAGCATGGCGCCATAGCCCGACATCTGCCGCCCGGCCAACGCATGCCCCGGGTCGCCCGGTAGGCCGGGAAAGAGGACGGCTTCGACAGCGGAATGCTTTCGCAACGCTTCGGCGACCTTTTGAGCGCCCTCGCAATGGGCTCGCATACGAACCGGCAAGGTCTGCAGCCCGCGCAGCGCCAGCCAGCAGTCGAAGGGGGCCGCAACGCTTCCCTTGTGACGTTGAATCATGCGCAAGGGGCGTTCCAGCGGCGAAGCCTCCGGCAGGACGACGACCCCTGCCATCAGGTCGGAATGGCCGCCGATGTATTTCGTTGCCGAATGCACGACAGCATCGGCCCCGAGCTCGAACGGGCGCTGCAGGACGGGCGTCGCCCAGGTATTGTCCACCACCGCGAGCGCACCGGCCTCGTGCGCGAGGTCACAAGTCGCCCGAATGTCCACGATACGGATAAGCGGGTTGGAGGGGGTCTCGATCCAGACGAGGCCGGTGGGCGCGGCACCGACAGCCGCGCGCAAGGCGTCCATGTCGCGCATGTCAACGGCGACGAAGTCGAATCTGTGCCCGATGTCGGTTTCATCGATCAGCGACCGGATGCCGAAATACATGTCGTCCGGTACGACGATGCGATTGCCCTTGCTAGCATGCCCCTCGAACACCGCGGTGATCGCGGCCATGCCGGACGAAAAGGCGACAGCGGCCTGGCCGCCTTCGAGCGCAGCCATCGCCGTCTCGAACGCGTGCCGCGTCGGGTTGTCATCCCGGATATATTCATAGCCGGACGGGAAGGAGCCGTCCGCGCTTCGCTCGAAGGTCGTGCTGGGGTGGAACGGAAGGGTGATGGCCCCGGTGGACGGATCGACCTTCCGGCCCGCGTGAATCGCCTTGGTCTCGAGGTACATGGTGCGCTTCCTCAGCTTGATTTCAAAAGGAATATGGCTGGAAGGACCAGGAACATCGATCCTGGCGTTTCGAGACGGCCCGGTTGAACTGTCCGCGCCGGTCATTATAGTGACCGTATGGGATCCGTCAGTGGAAGTCAATATAATGACCGACGATGAAATGGCAGAGGCAACGGAGAGACAACTTGGGACCGCACTATCACTGAGGGTGCAGCATCTGCGCCGAGCCCAGAACTTGAGCCTGGATGGACTTGCTGCGCTCTCCGGCCTGTCGAAGGGCACCGTCGTGGCCATCGAACAGGGAAGGGCCAATCCGAGCATCGGGGTGCTGTGCCGTCTGGCGATCGCCTTCTCTCTGTCAGTTACCGATCTGTTGGGCGCCTCCTCCGAGGAGCTCTCAGGTGGTCCGATAGAGCGCACCAATCCTGCAACACTTTGGAAAACACCGCATGGAAGCGAGGCGAAATTGGAAGCCTCGACGTCAGGCCGGACGATGTTCGAGATCTGGTCCTGGACGATTGTGCCCGGCGACATTCATCGGTCGGACCCTCACAGCCGGCGCACCCGTGAGCTTCTTTCGGTCGCGCGAGGAAGTCTCAAGATCACCGTCGGCTCTGAGACTATGACATTGCAGGCTGGCGAAGCCGCGCGGCTCGTCACCGATCAGCCGCACTCCTATGCTGCAGCGGACGATCAGCCCGTTTCGTTTTCAATGGCTGTGCTCGAACGCGGAGAGGAGACAGACATGATCCATCCGTCGTGATCGGCTTCGAATCGATCTGGCTCTTGCGCAACCGCCATCGTGGCAATCGCGCAAGACATCCGGCGGCGGCTCAAGGGAGCGACTTCAAATAGCGAATGCTGCGTCCGGCACTGACCGCCTGCGCCGCGTGCGCGATGGCATTCGCATCGAGTCCGTGGTGACGATAGAGGTCTGCGATAGTCCCCGTCTGGCCAAAATGCTCGACCCCCAGAGCCTTGACGCGATGACCGTTCACGCCACCGATCCAGGCGAGCGTCGCGGGGTGACCATCGATCACGGTGACGATCCCGCAATCGCGCGACAGTGGCGCCAGCAGACGCTCGATGTGGCTCATCGCGGCGACTGTTCCGCGCTGCCGGGCACGCTCCGCGGCCTGCCAGCCCGCATTGAGCCGATCAGCGGATGTAATCGCCAACAGCCCGACATCGCGCCGGTCTTCCGCAAGAAGACCCGTCGCGGCAATCGCTTCCGGCGCGACGACGCCCTGGTAGGCGATGATAACGCTGGCGTTCGGTCCGGGCGGGCGCAGCCAATAAGCACCGTTGACGATGTCGCGCGCCAGCTCCGCACCTATGTCCCGATGAGGCTGCTCCAAGGGCCGTGTGGACAGGCGCAGATAGACCGATCCGCCGGTCTGATCACGCAGCCATGTCGTTTCATCGGGATCGCCTTCGCCGTTCCGTTGCATGTAGTCGAAGGCGAAACGCATGATCACCGCGAGCTCATCCACGAAGGCCGGCTCGAAGGCGCAAAGCCCGTCCTGCGCTATGCCGATCAGCGGCGTGCCGATCGACTGGTGCGCTCCTCCCTCGGGGGCGAGGGTCACGCCGGAGGGGGTGGCGACCAGCAGAAAGCGCGCATCCTGGTAGCAGGCATAGTTCAGCTGATCGGCCGCGCGATAGATGAAGGGATCATACACGGTCCCGATCGGCAGCAACCGCACGCCATTCACGGAATGCGACAGCCCCATCGCCCCGAGCATGATCATGAGATTGGATTCGGCGATGCCGAGTTCGAGGTGCTGCCCCTTGGGCCCGAACTCCCAGGTGTAGGTTGAAGGGATACGCTCGGCCTTGAAGGTATCGGCCATGCTTTCGCGGGCGAAGAGTCCGCGTCGATTGACCCAAGGGCCGAGATTGGTCGACACCGTGACGTCCGGGGAAGTCGTGACGATGCGCTCGGCGAGCGGCGTTTCACTGCGCGCAATCTCGTTGAGGATCTGGCCGAAACCCATTTGGGTTGAGACCTGCTTGCCCCCCTGTGCCGGCGCGGGCAGAGCCTCGGGAACCGGAATCCCGGGCGCGGTAAGCCGGCGCCGGCCCTCGCTGAAGAACGGCGCTTGGGCGATGAAGGCCTCTAGTTCTGCCGGAGGCAACGTCGCCGCGGCCCATTTATCCCATTCCTTGCCGGGCCGGACTCCCATCCGCTGGCGGAAGCCTTCCATCTGGGTGGGCGTCATCTGGCCGGCATGGTTGTCCTTGTGGCCGGCCAGCGGCAAGCCATAACCCTTGATCGTGTAACAGATGAAACAGACCGGTCGGTCATGCTGCGAGGCCGCCTCGAAGGCCTGGAGAAGGCTCGGCAGGTCGTGGCCGCCCAGGTTGACCATGAGCGCCTGCAACTCGTCGTCAGAACGGCGTTCGATTAGCTCGGTGACCGGCCCCTGATCGCCAATCTCGTCGAGCAGCCGCTTCCGCCAGGCCGCACCGCCCTGAAAGGTGAGCGCCGAATAAAGCTGGTTGGAGCACCGCTCGATCCAATCGCGCAGCTTCTCCCCTCCCGGTTCGGCAAAGGCGGCCTGCTGGAGAGAGCCATGGCGCAGGATCACCACGTCCCAGCCGAAGTTCTTGAATATCTGCTCGAAGCGCAGCCAGAGACCTTCGCGGATGACCGCGTCGAGCGACTGACGGTTGTAGTCCACGATCCACCAGCAGTTCCGCAGCGCATGCTTCCAACCCTCGATCAAGGCCTCGTAGATGTTGCCCTCGTCCATCTCGGCGTCGCCGATCAGGCTCACCATGCGCCCCTCGGGCCGACCCTTCATCCAACCGTGGTCGGATACATAGTCCTGCACGAGGGAGGAAAAGAGCGTCTGTGCGACACCCAGGCCCACGGAGCCGGTCGAGAAGTCGACATCGTCCACGTCCTTGGTCCGCGAGGGGTAACTCTGGGCGCCCTTATAGCCGCGGAAGTTTTCGAGTTTCTTGCGTGTCTGATTCCCGGACAGATACTGAATCGCATGGAAGATCGGGGCGGCATGGGGCTTGACCGCCACCCGGTCCTGCGGACGCAGTGCAGCGTAATAAAGCGCGGTCATGATCGTGCCGAGAGAGGCGGAGGAGGCTTGGTGGCCACCAACCTTGATCTCGTCGGCTTCCCGCACGTGGTTGGCATTGTGTACCGTCCAGGCGGCAAGCCAGGAGACACACCGCTCGATTTGGTTCAAATAGACAATTTTCGATGTCATCCAATTCTCCGCAATTGATGCGTCGCACCGGTGTTTCCAGATAGGGCTGGCTTCACAGATCTAGCCTCAGCACGCCGGCTGCGCGCGATATGCATGGAATGAACCGATGAGTCCGAGCGTCCTTGGACAGGACAGCATCCCGATGGATCGGCTGCCCTTCCAGAATTCCGCATTCGCAGGTCCCGCAAACCCCGTTCTCGCACGATGCCATGAGCAGCACGCCAGCGGCGCGCAGCGCTGCGAGGGCCGAAGTATCGGCCGCGACAGGAACCACTGTCCCGTCGCGAAGGGTGATCGTGAAAGGTTCGGGTGGTGCACGGTCCTGTTCCGGCGGCTGAAAGGCCTCGAAATGCACGGTTCCTTCCGGCCAGTGCGCGGTCGCCCGGTCCACGGCCGCCATGAAGCCCGGTGGACCGCAATAATAGAGCTGTGCGTCGGAGGAACGCGTCGATAGCAACGTTTCAAGATCCTGCCTGGTCTCCGGTTCGTCGTCGAAATGCAGCCACACGGTGTTGCAGTCGAGCTCCCGCTCGATGACCGACAACAGAGGCGCGAGTGCCCGGCTGCGGGTGAAGTAATGCAGCTCGCACGTCTTGCCCTGCCGCTCCAAGGCGCGTGCCATTGCCAGGATCGGGGTGATCCCGATGCCTCCCGCCAACAGCACGGTTGGCCCTTCGCGTTGGGCAAGCGGAAAATGATTGCGAGGCGCAGAAACCGGGAGCATGCATCCGGCCGCCACCGCCTCGTGGATCCACGCCGAGCCGCCGCGACCAACCTCTTCGCGCTTCACCGCGATTGTGTAGCGGCTCAGATCTGTCGGATCGCCGCAGAGCGAATACTGGCGCACTTTCCCATCAGGCAGATGAACATCGACGTGAGAGCCCGGTTCGAAGGGCGGAAGCAGAGGTTTGCGCGTGTGCTTCAGGTCGATGACCAGGACGTCGCCTGACTCTTTGCGGGTGGCGGTCACGGTCAGTTTCATGATGATGCGGGGCGAGGCCATATCGATTACCCGTCAATTGGTAGAATCGGATCACCGGGGCGGATCACGCCGCCAACCTCGATCGCGCAGTTCAGGCCAGAGCGGTTCAGAAGCCCCTCGTAGAGACCGGGAATGCCGAGCAGTTGCTCGATATACTTGCAGGGAAAATTCATCCGCGCAGCCCGCAGGACGGTTTCCCCGATCCGAAAGCGCGTACCAACCAGATGAC
Organism: Mesorhizobium silamurunense; assembly: GCF_014843825.1. Taxonomy (GTDB): domain Bacteria; phylum Pseudomonadota; class Alphaproteobacteria; order Rhizobiales; family Rhizobiaceae; genus Mesorhizobium; species Mesorhizobium silamurunense. The sequence goes on along the minus strand of NZ_JHQR01000061.1, from coordinate 37,998 downwards.
CCAACGGTACGCCGCGCGTGGTCAGGTTTCGCCGATGATCTTCGGGCGCGAGCATGGCCTTGAAACCCGGAATCCTGGGTTCGCCCTGTGCAATGGCTTCCAGGACTTCAACCTCGATCAGCGTCACTTCGCGCACGTCGGGTTTCGCAGAGTAGGTCCCCGTTCCGAGATAGTATCGGTCCCCAACAATGCCGCGCCCGGCAACGAGTTGTGCCTCCGTCAACTCTTCCATCTCGTAGGACGCCGCAGGTGCAACGTGGATGTGAAGCAGCGTTCCCTGCCACGTCATGCTTCTTTGCCTTCTATGACCGCAGTCGCGGCCTCCAGCTTCCAGCCGGATTTGAGGGTTCACCTCGATATGTTCGTTCGCCATGTTTGCTTCCGCGCTCCGGGGAGGGTCGCAGCCTGATCCGGCGAAATCTCTGCCCGGGAACTGGCCTGACTGACAGAGCCAGTTTTTGCGATTTTGCCTGATCCAGTCAGCAATCCGCAGATCGCCGAACGTCATAAGTCAGGCCCGTTTCGCCGTGCCGGCCGACACCTTGGGTGCAGCCGAAGTGTCCGGAGAGTTCCTTCTCACCCGTTCGACAGCATCCGTGAGGAGTCGAACGCCGTTCTCGATTTGCCCTGTGGTCAAGGCGGAATAGCCCATCACCAATCCGATCCGGTCGGCGCGGTCTTCATCCGTTTCCCGGCCGTAGAGCGGCGATATTGAATAGACACCCACGCCTTCTCGTCGCGCCTCTTCAACCAGCACGTCCTCCAACGACCGACGGAGGTCCTTGAACCAGACGACGACATGCAGCCCGGCATCAGCGCCTTCGATGACGATGCGGTCTGCGAACGCGCGTCGAAGGGCGGCGAGCAGGGTCTCTCGGCGCTCGCCGTTCAGACGGCGGACGCGGCGCACATGGCTTTCATAGCCGCCGCTCTCAATGAGCGAGGCCAGGGCCTCCTGCTCCGCCACCGGAGAATGCCTGTCCAGAAGCTGCTTGGCCGTCGCGAAGACGTCTTGCAATTCCGGGGGGACAACGAGATAGCCAATGCGCAGCATCGGCGACAGCGTCTTGGAGATCGTACCTAGATAGATGACGGAACTGCGGTCCTCCAGCTTGTGCAGCGGGGGTACCGGACGAATGTCGTAGCGGTACTCGCCATCGTAGTCGTCCTCGATCACATAGGCGTCGTTGCGCCGGGCCCATTCGAGGAGCTGATACCGGCGCGAGACCGGCAAGACGCCGCCGAGCGGAAACTGATGCGACGGCGTGACATAGGCCAGCCGCGCCGTGATCCCATCAAGTAGCTCCGTCTTCATCCCGTCTCCATCGACGGCGACAGAAACAGGCCTCGCGCCTGTGCTGGCAAAGACCTGGCGCGCCATCCTATAGCACGGGTCCTCGACCACGAAGCTGTCGGCAGGATCGAGCAGCAAGCGCGCACAAAGGTCGAGACCCTGCTGCGAGCCGCTTGCGATAATGATCTGCTCGACCTCGCAGCTTAGGGTTCGGGCGCGCCACAAATATCCCTGCAGCGCCTGGCGCAGGCGAGGCGATCCGCGCGGATCGTCATAAGCCAGGCGCCCGGGGCGTTGCGACATCGCCGTGTTCATGGCGCGCTTCCACATCAGCGCCGGAAAATCGGACGGCGAGAGGTCGCCATAACGGAAATCCACTTTCAACCGGTTAGGCAGGTAATCTGGCCAAGGCGAACTGGCGCGCAGTCTCTCGCCGTAGGTGGAAAGATGAATCGGGCCGGCGCGTTTTGAGACGGTGCTGCTCGCCTGGTGACCGATCAGCGAAGATGCAACGCGAGGTCGTGCGCCTTGACGGACTTCAATGAAACCTTCTGCGGTCAACTGCTCGTAGGCGACGGTGACAGTCGTTCGCGAAACGCCGAGTTCATTTGCGAGGCCCCGCGACGACGGCAACTGACTGCCGGTTTCATAAACACCGCCAAGAATCTGGTCTCGAAGCGCCATGTAAATCTGGCGCGCACCCATCGCGTGCTCACCCGCAGAGCCGGGATCTTGAGACTGGACCATTTCAATCATCGCCAACTGGACATTTCATATAAACCAGTTTGAGCGCATTCTGCCGAAAATCCAAGAGGACACCACAGACCGATGACCAGCACGACCGATCGAACTAAAATGAATGCTCCGGAGCGGTCGCGGAGCGACGCTGACCTCGGCTTCGACACCCGCGCAATCCATTTTGGCTACGATCCGGTCGGATTTTCGAACGCAGTCCAGCCTCCGGTCTTCCTGACGTCCACATATGGCTTTGAGAGCGTGGCGGCTAATGAGGCTGCAGCCGCGCTCGGCGGCAGGCTTTACGCTCGCGAATACAATCCGACGACGGAAATCCTCGAGAAACGGCTCGCCAATCTGGAGGGGGCCGAGGCGGGTCTGGTCGTGGCATCCGGGATGGCTGCCTTCGGCACGCTGATCCTGTCGCTGCTGTCACAGGGCGACGAACTCATCGTCCACAAGACCCTTTACGCGAACACGCTCGCCATGGTCGAACAGGCGGTCCCGCGTTTTGGGATCAAGGTCGTCGCGGTCGATCTGTCCGAGCCAAACAATCTCGATGGCGCGATCACTGACCGGACCCGGCTTGTTTTCTTCGAGACCCCGGTCAACCCGCTGAGCCGCATCCTCGACATCGCCGAAATCGCCGAACGCGCACACGCGCGCGGCGTGAAGGTAGCGGTGGACAGCACCTTTGCCTCGCCCGCGCTCCAGCGGCCGCTGGAACACGGGGCCGATATCGTCATCCACTCGCTGACGAAGTATATCAATGGCCACGGCGATGCTCTCGGCGGGGCGATCTTGGGTGACGCGAAAACACTTCACACGCTGCACGAAACGGGTCTGCGCTATATCACCGGTGCCGCACTATCACCACTCTCGGCGTTCCTGATCCTGCGCGGGCTCAAGACGCTCGCGCTCCGCATGGAGCGACACAGCGCGACGGCTCTTTCGACCGCGCAAGCGCTCGAGGCGCATCCTGCGGTGGCATGGGTGAGCTACCCGTTCCTCGACTCGCATCCCGATCAGGCGATTGCCCGAAAGCAGATGTCCCAGGGATCAGGCATGTTGGCTTTCGGCCTCCACGCCGGGTTCGAGGGCGCGCGCCGCATGATGGACCGGCTCACCCTGGTCACCCGAGCGGTCAGCCTCGGTGATGCTGACAGCCTCATCTACCATCCGGCGAGTCTGACACGAGCCCGTAAGAGCATCCGCAAGGATGCTCATCTTGCCGATGGCGTCGGCGAGGACCTCATGCGTCTCTCGGTCGGTCTGGAGGACGCCGGCGACTTGATCGCCGATCTGAGGCAGGCACTGGAACTGCTCTGATAAGCCGGTTCCCATCTCGCTTCCAACACTGGCGCCCATGCAGAAATTTGGAGCAACGCAATGGCATTCCTGAGCGGGCTTTCCGCATTCCCCATCACGCCGAGTGATCGTGACGGCCGCGTCGATACTAAGGCCCTGCGCAAGCTGATTACACGGCTTTGCGCCGCAAAGGTCGATTCCATCGGCCTTCTCGGCAGCACCGGGACCTACATTTACCTCACGCGCGAAGAGCGGCGACGGGCCCTTGCCGAGGCTTTGGAGGCAGCCGATGGGCAGACGCCGGTCGTGGTGGGCGTGGGCGCGCTACGCACCGACGAGGCGGTAAGGCTCGCGCAGGACGCCAAGGCCCTCGGCGCTGCCGCGGGTTTGCTCGCGGCTGTCTCGTACACCCCGCTCACCGATGACGAGGTCTTCGAACATTTCTCGACCGTGGCGCGCGAAGGTGGCCTTCCGATTGTCATCTACGACAATCCCGGAACGACGCATTTCCATTTCACTCCAGCACTTGTCAGCCGCTTGGCCAAGGTGCCGGGGATCGTCGCCATCAAGAATCCAACGGACAAGAGCGACAAAATCCGAAGCCATCTGGCCGGGCAGAGGAGCATCGTGCCGGAAGGCTTTTCGATCGGCTACAGCGGCGATTGGAATGCCACCGAAGCGATGATCGCCGGAGCCGACACCTGGTACAGCGTGCTGGCCGGCATCCTGCCCGAGGTCTGCATAGAGATTGTCAGGGCGTCGCAGGCGGGCGATGCGATCGAAGCACGCCGCCTCGACGCCGCATTGACGCCAATCTGGGATCTCTTCAAGCAGTTCTCCAGCCTTCGCGTCGTCTATGTGCTCGCCGAATTGCTCGACATTTGCCGCGCCGAACCTCCGAGCCCGATCCTGTCGCTCCCGGCTGTCGCAAAGCGTCAGATCGTCGAGGCGCTGAAACGCCTGCCGGCGGGCATTGCTCAATGAACGGCGAAACCGGCCGACAGTGAAGGAACCGTGATGTACGTACCCCCACATTTCGACGAACCTAGCCAAGAGGCTCTCCACGATCTGATAGAGACGAGCGCCCTTGGCGTATTGATCACCCATGGCAGGAGCGGGCTCGATGCCAATCACATTCCCTTCGAACTCGACCGGGCGCAGGGAAGGCACGGCGCTCTGAACTGCCACGTCGCCCGTAACAACCCGGTCTGGCAGGACGTGTCGACCGGCGATGAGGTGCTCGTCGTGTTCCGCGCGGCCGACGCCTATGTCTCGCCGCAATGGTATCCGAGCAAGCAGGAGTTCCACCGGCAGGTGCCGACCTGGAACTACCTCGTTGCCCATGCATACGGACGGATCACAGTCCGTGACGACGAGAGCTATGTCCGTCACAATGTCGCCAGACTGACCCGCAGGCACGAGGCAGCCCAGCCTGTCCCTTGGAAGATGGGCGACGCGCCTAGGGACTTTATCGACACAATGGTCAAGGCGATCGTCGGACTGGAGATCGAGATCACCCGCCTTGTCGGCAAAGCCAAGCTCAGCCAGAACAAGGAACCCCGCGATATTCGCAATGCTGGCGAAATGCTGAACGCCCAAGGCGACCGGCACATAGGCGAAGCGATGCTTGCGGCCGCCGCCTGGAAGTCCGAACAGGGCTGAGGAATTGCCCCATCGCATCGTGACGACTATCAGTGAAGCTTGCCCTGCTGGACGCGGAGACCCAACGATGAGAGCCAGCCAGCGCGGAGAGCAGGAACATCGCCACGGCGGGCGCAATGGCCCCAGAATGCAGAGGGGCGCAGGCCCATGGCGCGCGGCGGTGACACCGCCGAGCAGCGAACCGATATCGCCGCTCCGTGCCAGTCATCGAGGCTCGTGCGCTGGTGAGGACGTGACCGTCTATTCGGTGGAAAGCCTGCTCGAAATCATCGCCCCCGAGGAAGCTGTCTCGGGCCGCAGCCCTTGCGGTCGAACGAGCATAAGAAAAACCACCTTTTCGCGGACTGACCTCCAATTCGCGCTACCATCTTTGGGAAACGAATTTTTCGATCAGCCACACTGCAGCGGGACCCAGTGCCTTTTCCTTCCTGTAGGCGATAACCAATGGGAAGCTTGGCATCACATCAGAGCCCTCCCAGCTTTCTGGTCTCAGCTCGATCAACCGTGCGGCGGCAATATCTCCCTCAACCCGTGACCGTGGCATTGAACCCCAGCCGACGCCGGCGAGGATGAGGTCGTATTTCGTCTGAAGGTCGTTGACGCGCCACCGGTTGGCTGCATGCACGCCATAGTCTCGCCCACTGTCAACCTGGGGGGCCGGGCTAATAACCAATTGGGTGTAGTCCCGCAGGATCGTTGCGCTGAATGGCCCGTCAATTTTGCCAAGCGGATGCGTTGGTGCCGCGACCGGAACGAGATCGATCCGCCCGCACACCCGCCGCTCGAATTCATCAGGTTGGCGCTCGGCAAGCAAACCCAGGTCAGCTGTTCCATCGCGTAAGGCTTTGGCCGCTGCATCGAAGGTTTCGGTCAAGATGCGAATTTCGACGAAAGGGAAAGCCTGGGTGAATTCCCCAAGCACACGGCTCAGGAGGATCGCTGGCGTGTAGGAGACAACCGCCAGGGTGAGTTCTGCCTCGAGCCCCTTTGAAATTCCTTGCGCCTGGTGCCGCCAATCTGCGACGTCGTCAAGAATCCGCCGTGCGCGCGGTAACAAGGCTTTGCCCGCTTCCGTGAGTGCCGGGCGATAGGCGGAGCGATCAAAAAGAGGGAACCCGCTCTGTTCCTCCAGTTTCTGAATGGTGTAGGTGATCGCGGATTGCGCCCGGTTCATTCGCCGAGCAGCTGCGGCAAAGCTGCCTTCTTCGACGATCGTGACGAATACCAGGAATTGATCGAGGGTGAGCGCGTCCATAGTCATGCCCAAAGATCTGAACGCTTTTCAGAGACCATCCGCGATTCCCGATGCCGAGTGCGCGTGGCCATCTGCCCCACAGCCCCAGTCATCCCTGACTTCGCTTCCATCGATTGTTGGCCAGAAGCCTCTGCAAGGACCAGCGCCGCAGATCGTCGGCATAGGGCCATTTCCGTTCGGATCGCCATGTACAGCGACTATATCAGTTTATTTGAATGACTGCACCGAAATTTGATCGCTTTCTTGGTGGTGCTGCGAACTAAAATCACTCGAACAGGAAGTAACCCAGCCGGCGTATGTGCTGGCTACTTGCTTGCGCCCCGAGAGGTGGTGCTTTTCAGCCTTATGGAGTTATCGCATGTCAAATACCTTGAGTTTTGCGCCAACACAGCCGGCAGGGAAGCCGCTGCGAGCCGGGCTGTGGGTCGCCCAATTGCTCGTTTTTACGTCCTTTACCCTGTTTGGCGGCATGAAGCTGTTCATGCCGGTCGATCAATTGGCGGCAATGTGGGTCTGGCCCGGCGCAGTGCCCCCATGGTTCCTGCACCTTATGGGCCTCATCGACATTGCGGGCGGGTTTGGCGTGCTTTTGCCTGCGCTAACTCGGATTCAGCCACGCCTCACCGTTCTGGCTGCACTTGGTTGTGTGCTGCTGCAAATTGCTGCGATAATCTTTCATTTGTCTCGTGGCGAGGCCTCGGTCGTGCCGCTCAACATCATCCTACTCGCCCTTTCAATGTTCATCCTTTGGGGCCGCGGTAAGAAGGCGCCAATTCCGCCGCGCGGGTGAGAGTCCGAGAGAGTGGAACCGCAAGCTGTTCGATTACTGCGCCATCATGCGCCCGTCACAGTCCTGAAGTCCTCGGGCAGGCTGAACTTCTTCGGCGAGATCGCCGATCTTGCGGAGCCCGCCGATCAATCGGCGGCTTGCCGAGGTCCGCCGCCGTTAGTGCAGCGGTTGCCGCCGGTTCGCCAACGGGGATCTGGCGCATGTCAGGACACCCGGCGGTCCAACAAGCCCTGCGCATACTACTTCGACAAGTTCCGTCTTCCCGTCTCTATGTCTCTCCGCCAAGCTTAATTCGGTCGACCCCCGTGGTACGTGACCCGTATGCCCGGCAGCGGGGGAGGGGCGCCGCCGTGAGGCGTCCGCCTTCTGATCAATGTCGGATTTCCGACAGTGTCGGATTTCCGATTGGACAGTAAATCCGCTAACTCATTGCTTTAATAAAATTTTCGTCTCTGGCTCGGTCTTTGCACGGGGGTCTCCGAACGCATCAGCGAGACGTTGTCCCATGATCATGCTGACCGAAAATGCCGTCGCCGCCGTGAAGACTGCGCTCTCGGGTGCCGCCAGGCCGGCGGAAGGCCGAATACAGGGCCTGTACATAAGGGCCGCTTCCGTCGCGGCCGGGAAACAGCCATTCCTACGGTCGGGGCAGCCGCCAGTAGCCGCGTAAGATGCGCCCGACAGTATCACATAGCGGTTCCGTGCCAGACCCGGATGACGCCGCGCCGCTGTCGATATCGCCAACCTTCGACGGCTCGGAGGCGCGCAGGCCTTTGGCTTACTCGCACATCCGGTCGGGACCGCCGCTCGAGAGTGCCCGCGAGAGGGGAGTAAGCCCAATGGCTATGGCCGATATTCGCCGCGAACATGCCGCTTGGTTTGGGAAACACCAATAGGAGCAAAGCAAGTGGAGCTTTCTTGCATTGGGGTCGGCGCCGGGCCGTCTAATTTGAGTCTTGCGTGTCAGATACACGAAGAAATTGGGCAAGGGGCGCTGTTCCTGGATCGGCAGGTCGACTTCCGCTGGCATCCAGGCATCGCATTCGATTCCTCGGAGCTCCAGGTCAGCCACTTCAAGGATCTGGTCACGCTGGTGAATCCGCGATCAGCCTACACTTTCATAAACTACCTGTACCAGAACGGGCGTCTGTACCACTTCCTGAACGCACAATTCGAGGCCGTGCTCAGAGCTGAGTTCGAGCAATATCTGAACTGGGCCTTCCACAGGAACCCACTTGTCCGTGGCGGCGAGACGGTGCGCGAAATCCGCTTTGACGGCGAGTTTCGGGTGCGGACGGATAACGCGGTTCTCGGCGCCAGAAACGTCGTGGTCGGCATTGGCAAGCAGGCGCAAATTCCGCCTCAGTTTCAGGGCTGGATTGGACGCAACCTGTTCCACTCATCGATTTTATTGCACATCCATCCTGAGGTGCGGAAAAAGCATGTCTGCGTGGTTGGCGGAGGCCAGTCGGGAGCCGAGGTGCTGTTACACCTTGTCGGCCTGCCGAAAGAACGGCGGCCCGCCTCGATCACTTGGGTCTCGCAGCGCGAAAACTACCTGCCTCTCGACAACAGCCCGTTCACAAACGAGTTGTTCATGCCCTGCTTTTCGGATCGTTTCGCGGCGATGAGCGAGTCGCAGCGCAAGCTGCTCTTGCGTCGTTTCGTGCCTGCCTCGGACGGCATTTCGGAAACCACGTTACGCGCGATCTATCAGGCGCTATACCGCCACGCATTTCTCGAGCCAAACCAATGCGACATCACACTACGGCCGGGTTGCAACGTTTCGCGCTGCATCAACGCCGGGGCGGGTCACAGGCTGACCCTGCAGCGCGGCATGGACGATGTCGGAGAAGTTACGGCCGACATCGTCATCCTGGCTACCGGTTACCAGAACGCCCTGCCAGACTTCTTGGAACCGATCGCCGACCGCCTGGAGCAGATCGAGAATGAGTTGGCCCTTCGCGAGGATTTTTCGGTGTGCTGGGACGGACCGCGTGACAGAAGCGTCTTCATACAGAACGCGAGCCTCGGGCAGCGCGGGCTGGCTGATCCGAACCTAAACCTGCTGGCCTGGCGCGCGCGTCGCATCCTCGACAGCCTTCTGGGGCGCGCGCCATGCGCGAAACCCGAGCACCCTGGCTTCATCAGCCGTACCTCCATCGAGAGCTGGCCCGAACCCGTGTCCGAAGAAATGGGCAGTGGGATATGACTCGTCGACTACTGATCATCGGCGGTGGCATCCAAGGAATGATGTCCGCCTCCGCTGCGGCGAAGGCCGGCGCGACTGAACAAGCCCTTGGACCCATCGGCGCATCGCATTATTCTGGGGGCGTGCATTTCCCCTATGGGGCACGGCGAGCGCGCCAGAGTCGGCGCAAAGTATCGAATGTTTGCGCGGATCGCGGCGATGGTATCGAGGGCTGACTGGCTGCAGCCGAGCAGACAAAATCCCCGTGCCTGGTCGCAAACCTCGAGCGCAGCGGCGGTCGCGATCATGTGTGGCAACATCCTCTCGCGATTGCGCCTGGTCAGTGAAAAGATGCCGTGCGACTGCTCATCCATGATTCCGTTCGATTCACCGAGCTCGGCGAAGGCCGCGGTTCAGGTGGCCTCAAGCTGAAAATTCGAGTCCTTCACGGGGACCAATTCCCTTGCCTCGCCTCGCAGAACCTGTTTCCGGCGGATCTGCAAGGCAACCAGGCTTCGGTCCAATCAAGCATGCTGCGACCGCTCACGGTGCGATCCTCGCACCCAAATCCAGCCGCTTGTGGATCTCCAATGAGGATGGAGGGCTGCAGCAGGACAGAAGCAGAACGGGCCCGTTCTAGAGGCTCGTATTCCTAAGCAAAACATCGCCCTCCACTCCGCGTGGATAGCGGGTCACCAATTCGAACGAAGGCAAAAGATCAAGAATGGCTTGCAGGGACAGCTGCCCTTCATAGAGCTCGTGGTCGCTATATTCCGTGTAGATAAAGCGCGTGTTGCTCAAGGTCTGTCTGCCGCCAGCAATGACATCTGACTCGGCTCCCTGCACATCCATCCAGATGAAATCGATCTTGTTCAGGTTCGCTTCGCTGCACCAGTCGTCAAGCCTTCGAGTTTCAACTGAGATGGGGCGATCGAACCGAACCCAAGCATGTTCGACAAGATGATTCTTGGGTCGGCGTATCGAGCCAGATTGGTCCCATTCCTTTGCGCTCCCTTCTCCATTGCTTGGATGGAAATCAATCGTGCCATTTCGGTTGCTGAGCGCGATTTCAAACAGTTTCACCTTGTCCAGGTACGGATTCATGTTTTTCTTAAAGCGAGCAGCCGCGCGAGGGTCTGGCTCAAAGCAGTAGAGCTGAGCCTTCGGGCAAAGCCTGAGAAAACGTCGCGTATCGGTTCCGTCATTGCAGCCGATGTCCAAGATGACGGGATCGGGTTTTTGCAGTAGTGAAACGATATGCCGATGTACTTTTAATGAAGAGATCGGTTCCTGCATATGTATTTCCATCGAACTTTACCCTCAACGCCTCAATTGCACACGCGACATCCCTGGAAGGTATATCAACCGGAACTCCGGGGGCTAGCGCCAGCCAACTGCGATTTGTTTCGAATGATCCCGCCTCGACCGCGCCGGTCGGTCCATGAATCTTTCGGAAGAAGTTGGACAGTTTGACTGGTCGGCGAGTGGGAGCTCGCATTCTCAGTAGACCTGTTCTCCCGGCCGACGTTTTCATATCCGCTATTCTCTATAATTCGTAAAATCGATTGTATTGATGGAACGCATCCGCACGATGGATGTTTGGCAAGCCATGCACCTGTGATTGGCCGGGAGAGGACTACGCTTCGCCGGGTGGCGCTTACGCGGACCCGATCACGACGGTGTCCGTCGAATGATGACGTTTCAGATCAGACGGATCTCGACGCCCGCCGCGTCTGCACTTCAGTGGAACATGAAGAATCTCTCAATCCGTTTCTTCTCGTATAGGCAATAAACCTCCTCCTTGCGCTAGATCTAAAACTTCGGCGACAGGTATAGAAAGCATTCTCGCGACGTTGAAATACCAGTGAACATTACGGAATTCTCTGCCTTAGTCTTAAACTCCAGTTATCTTAAAATAAGACGTCAGCAGCAAAAAGGTCTAATATTCTATTCCTCGCGGAATGCCCGACTGATTTGGTCGGATAGCGGCTTCACAAGATAGGAAAGCGCCGTACGCTCACTCGTCTGGACCATTGCTTCGGCCGGCATGCCAGGCACGAGCGTCAGGTCCTTGAGCTTTGTCAGTTCCGCATGCGGGACCGATATGCGCACCAGATAATAGGAAATGCCGGTCTTTTCGTCCGTCGCCAGATCGGCTGCGATCCGGCTGACATATCCGTTCAATTCGGGCGTGGTTCTCAGATTGAAGGCTGACATCCGCAGCACGGCCTTGTGACCAAGCTGGATTTGATCGATGTCCTTGGGGGTGATCCGCAATTCCAGCGCGAGATCGTCGCCTTCTGGCACAATTAGCATAATCGGATCGGCGGGCGTGATCACTCCGCCGATCGTATGAACTGCGAGTTGTTGAACGATGCCCGATTGCGGCGCGACAATATCGATCCGTCGCAGTTCGTCTTCAGCCGCCACCTTGCGCTCGACATATTCCCCTACTTGCGCCTGAACCTCTCTGAGCTCCTGGCCGACTTCCGTCTTGAGATCCTGATCGATCTGCAGGATCTGCAGGCGCGTTTCGGTTATGCGGCCTGCCGACTGTGCCTGATAGGCGATCTTCTCACCGCGTTCGCCGCCGAAAGTGACAACCTGCGTCTTCAGGCTGTTCAAGCGTTGGTCCGAGACAATTCCTTGTTCGCGCAACCCACTCAGGGCAGCAATTTCCTTTTGGAGAATCTCGATGCCTTTCTCATAGGCAATCTCCTGCGCCTGGAGTCCCTCCATCTCGTGCTCATATTGGGTAATGCGCTCCGCTAACTGGGCCCGCCTTCCTTCGCGGGATTGTCTGCGGAATTCGAACAGCCGCGTCTCACTATGTATTGCCGAAGCTACGTCCGGAACATCTCTGCGGGCAAGCAGCCAGTCCGGGAAGGCGATCTCCGCCAGATCGTCACGCTCAGCTTCGAGCCGTGCCAGCCGGGCGGCCAGCTCATCGAGCCGCTTGGTGACGATGGCGAGATTGGCGCGCGTCTGGGTGGCATCGAGCCGCATGACGATGTCGCCGTCTTTTACCTTATCGCCTTCGCGCACCAGGATTTCTCCCACCACCCCGCCGGTTGGGTGCTGCACCTTCTTCACATAGGAATCGACAACAAAGTGTCCGGACGCGACAACCGCACCGGAGAGATCCGTGACGGCCGCCCAGACTCCGGCTCCTCCGACAAAGATCACGCTCGCCAGTAGGCCTGCCGACAGGTGCCGGCGAATGGAGCTGGAAACGTCATTGTTCTGATCGATGCCGGACATCGGGATCCTCCATGTCAGCGCACTCTCGCACGTTATCCTGCGTCGACCCGGTGGCCGTGACCCCGGCGCCTGGTGCCATCGCTCCAGCCTTCAGGACCTTGGGAAGCACCTCATCACGCAGACCGAAGGCTCTCTGCCGCCCACCTTCCATCATCAACACGTAATCCACGGCGCGGATGGCGCTCGGCCGATGGGCGACGACAACCGCAACGCCCCTACGCTCGCGGACGGAGGCGATCGCCTCAACGACGGCGGCCTCGCCTTCCGCATCAAGATTGGCATTGGGTTCATCAAGCACAACAAGGAACGGGTCGCGATAGAGAGCACGGGCAAGACCGATACGCTGACGCTGCCCGGCCGAAAGTGCCGATCCGGCCTCACCGATCGGAGTTTCGTAACCCTGCTCAAATCGGAGGATCAGTTCGTGCGTGCCCGCTGCCTTCGCCGCGGCGACAATAGCCTCAGGGTCAGGATTATTTTCAAAACGAGCGATGTTTTCGGCAATGGTGCCGTCGAACAGTTCAACGCCTTGCGGCAGATAACCGACATGACGGCCCAGTGCTTCCCGGTCCCATTGATCGAGGCTTGCGCTGTCGATGCGAACCTTTCCGGCGGCCGGCGCCCATGCGCCGACGATGGCCCGCGAGAGTGTCGACTTGCCGGAACCCGATGCACCGATGACCCCGAGTGCGCTTCCGGCCTGAACGGCAAACGCAAGGCCGGTCACGGTCGGCTTCTTTTCGCCGGGCGGAACGATTGTCACGCCTTCGACGCGCAGTTCGCGTTCAGGTGCAGGCATTGGCATAACAGGGCCGGGTTCAGTGACCTTTGCCATGAGGTCGTCCAGCCGGGCCCAACTCTGGCGCGCCATAAGGAAGGGTTTCCAGTTCGAAATGGCCAGATCGACCGGAGCCAGCGCACGCCCCATCATGATCGAGCTGGCAACCATGACCCCGGCCGTAGCCTCCTGCCTGATGACCAAGTACGCGCCGACGGCAAGAATGGCCGATTGCAGCATCACGCGCAGCGACTTTGAAATGCCACCGAGTCCACCTGCGACGTCCCCTGCTTTCCGATTGGCAGCCAGATACTTGGCATTGGCCTGGTGCCATCGGGCAGCGATCCGCTTTCCGAGACCGAGAGCTTGCACGACCTCGGCATTGCGGCGTGCTGCTTCCAGTAGGCCATTGCGGACCATATTGTGGGCAATGGTATCGCGTATCGGCCGCTGCGAGAGGCCGTTAAGAAATGTCAGAGATATGAGGACGATCGCCCCAATAAGCGCCGTCATGCCGATCCAGAAATGAAAGAGGAAGCAAATGCCAAGATAAAGCAGCATCCATGGCAGATCTAAGAACGCGGTCGGACCGTTTCCACCTAGGAATCCGCGAACATTGTCGAGATCGCGAAGCGGCTGCAAGCCGTCGCCCGGCATGCGCGTTGAAAGCGGAAGGCGAACGATAGCATCGTGAACGCGTCCGGAAAACTGTCCATCGAAACGCTCGCCGATCCGGAGCAGCACGCGGGCGCGCAGAATGTCGAGCATGCATTGGAACGCAAAAAGCCCCGCAGCAAGCACGACGAGCCCCACTAGCGTCGGTACGCTGCCACTTGCAAGAACGCGGTCGTAGACCTGCAGCATGAACAGCGGCGAGGTCAGCGCAAGCAGGTTGACCACACAACTGATCAATAAAACTCCCCAAATAGTGGAAGTCAGAGGGAAGGGTCTCAAAGCTGAAACGTTCAAGGAATGGTTACTCAGGGAGGGCCTCCGTTAACAAGCATTGTGAAGATCTGGCGATCCAGCACCGGATAGTCCTCGCCGAACGGGCCTACGACACCGACCGCATCCGCTCGCTGATTCAGGATCAGTGCTCCCGCCGACTATGTTAACCCGGCATCGATGGAGCGGGTCAACAACACCGTCCGGCTGAAGCTTTGGAAGGGCAATGTCATCGTCGCCGGCCGAAAGGGCCCGAACAGCCTTACCGCCTCGACCCTTCAAGGAGGATTCGGTGTACGACCAGCGCGACGCGCATGGCTTCATCAATCTTACACGCTGCGCCGGCTCTCGGGCGCCACGGCCAGCCGCAAGTAGCTGAAAAGGAAAGCGCCCGCCGGGGGTGGCGGGGCGCGGGTTCCGTACGGGTTTCCGGATCAAACGAAGCTGAAGTCCGACGCGGTCAGGCCCATGCCGGCCAGGTCGGCCAAGCTGTGTATACCGCTCAGGTGAACGAAGTCCTCCGCGTGGTTCTCGGAGGTGACATAGGCCAAATTCGCCATTCCGTTGATGCCGTCGTTGTAGTGGTAGACGATGATGTCGCCGGGGGCCTCGCCGGAGATCGCATTCGCGGCGGCAGAGGCAGAGGTGAAAGGTTCGTCAGTGATCACCACGACGTGCTCGCCGTTCGCACCCGAGGCCGCACCGCTGTAGAAGCTGCTCACCGGGGAGCCAGACTGTACGCTGGCGTTATTGATGAAGTTCGCCCCAAAGCCGTCGTTGTCGAGGCCCACCGCATCGAAGGCGAACTTATCCTCCGTCCGGTCGAAATCGACGATAGTGCTGATGTCCGGCTTCGACCAAACGACCCTCGGGTCGACCCCAGACATCGGATTGTGGAACTGGAACAGGAACGTGTCATTGTCGGCGCCCCCGATCAGAGTGTCCTCGCCGTCACCCACGTAGAGGACGTCCTCGCCGGGACCGCCGTTGAGCTTGTCATTGTCCTCGCCGACGATGCGTGGTTTGTCGCGGCCGTTGTCGCCGGAGAGATGGTCCCAGCCATCTTCGCCGAAGATGCGGTCGTTGCCCTCGCCGCCGATGGCTTGGTCACTGCCCTCGCCAGCCGAGATTTCGTCATTGCCACCACGGCCGTCAAGCCAGTCATTGCCCTCGTAACCCGCCATCCAATCCTCAAGCTCGCTGCCGAGGAGCGTTTCGGAACGCGGGCCACCCTCGATAATTTTTGCCATCGCAAATACTCCTTATGATGCGGCCCACCACGCCAGCTGGCGAGCCTTCATATTCGTTATCGGATCATCAGAGTAATCGTTTGCGTTGATAGAACACATTTACGGGATGGATGCGTTCAGGTGCACTTCGCCTCTCTGCTTAGCAGTTGCGGACCTCCCTGGCGGCGGGCGACACTGGTCGGCCGGGCAATCGGATCTGAGGATTCGACGCGTCAGCGGGGAGTGAAATTCCGAGTCGTGCTGCGCATTTTTACGCCGCAGCCTTCCTGTGAGCTGGCCCAGGCCTCCTGCAAAAGCTGCCAACCGGGATGTTCGTTCGGCGCAATATCGATGTGTCGATCTCATAGGCGCGCTCGACTCGGGTCGGCGACAGTCCTGACCACGGTGTACCGGACCTCCCATGGGGACGCGCACGGCCGCGGACAGGCAAACAACCAGGGTCCTGCCGCCTCCAACGTCGTGGCAGGTCGCGTGCGGTCCCGCGCCGGTCGCCGTCCGCAATATGCCGACGATGATGCCCTGATGTGTGCTGCTAGCGGCCTAATTTGGGGCGAACCAGGCCGTTAGCCGGTATATGAACGCTTCACGCACCTCTCACGCCGGCGGTGCCAGATTTGAATGGCGCAGGAAAGTTGGAACCAGCCAGCCAGGCTGTGAGCACCAACGTCAAGCTTTATGATGGCGGAGAAAATCCTCGTGCGTCGCTTGCAACCCGGCACCAAGAGACGTTTTGGCTTTCCAGCCAAGAGTATGCAAGCGCGATACGTCCAGCAGCTTGCGGGGCGTGCCGTCTGGCTTCGTCGAGTCGAACACCAAATCGCCCTCGTAGCCGACCGTCGCCTTAATCAATTCCGCCAGTTCGCGAATTGTGACGTCCTCTCCAACGCCAACATTGATCAGAGGCGCGGTCTCGGGTGCCGTCAAGGCGCCAAAATCCGAATCCCGCAGGCCAAGCAGGAATGCAATGGCATCCCCTATATCCAAAGAGTACATGAACTCTCGCCGGGGCCTTCCGGATCCCCAGACCACGACCGAGGAGTCACCGTTCATTCTGGCCTGATGAAAACGTCGCATCAGAGCTGGCAGAACGTGAGAGTTGTCGGGGTGATAATTATCTCCGGGACCGTACAAGTTGGTCGGCATCAACGCGAGATAGCGCGTCCGGTACTGTCGGTTGAAAGACCAGCATGATTCAACGCCTGCTATCTTTGCCAAAGCGTAGGGACGATTTGTCGCTTCAAGCGGACCGGATAGAAGGTAGTCCTCTCGTATCGGTTGCGGGCAATCTCGTGGGTAGATACACGAGCTACCAAGAAAGATCATCCGCTCGACGCCGGATGCGTGGGCGGCATCAAAAACGCTGACTTGAATCGCGAGATTGTTGTGAAGGAAATCAACCGGAAAGCTTGCGTTGGCAAGAATCCCACCAACCTTTGCGGCGCACATAATGACGTAATCCGGTCTTTTCGACATAAAGAACTCGCGGGTCGCGGTCCGATCGAAGAGATCCAGTTCATCGTGAGTCCGCGTTATTATTTCATACGATTCTAAGGCCTCGAGGGCTCTCACTGTGGCGGATCCAACGAGGCCGCGATGGCCGGCTACATAGACTTTTTTCATGTCTTCATTCTCAACTGCTTACGTTTGGATATCGGACGGAGCTGTCAGCCTGCGTGCCGCGTTCACCGCCGGCTGCCAGAGAAATCGCGTAAGCGCCCATGCACGTGGGGAAGCTCGTCGCGTCGAGCCAATGCGGCGTAGCCTGGGCAGACGAATGAACCTGGCCGCATGGACATGCGCTTCAGTGATTGTTCGGCGTACACGAGAAATTTCTCCTCGGGGCGAACGCGAATATCGATAACTATTCTTAGAGCTCGCATCCTTGAATTGTTCCAATGCAACGTTCTGCAAGATTGGTGAAATCGTTTGTTTCGATGAAATTCATCCACGATATGGATAGCCGGGGACATGCTTCAACGGTGATCTAAATCTCGCCCCGCGTGATAGACCAGAAACGCTCGCCCACCCCGTCCTCGACGGCAGACCGCGGCGCGCTCGGAGTGGCGCTTCCACCACCCGCCCAAAATGTGCTCTCCGTCGTTGAGGCCCGCCCCGGCGCACGCCGCGCCAGGTAAACGTGACGGGACGGTGATCGGGCAGAACCAGTCATCGTCTCGACCGCCTCCGGCCTGGGCAGTAGGCGTGCCAGCCGCAGCCTATAACCGGGCCAGAGGTCACCGGTATCCGGGGCCGTCACCATCCGCCTTACGGGTCGTGCCGCTCAACGGCGCCATGCGATAAAGACGATCCGTGCCGATGCAATTGGCGATCGAAATCGATGAGAGCGGAAACGTCCGCCTTCTGCTCTGCGGCGAGCGATGAAGAGCGTCTCGGGATACGAGTGGCTCGGCGATCGTCGCCCCAAGGCGTTGGATGTCGAAGCCGGGGTCGTGCAATCTTGCCGGAGAGGAGGGCCAGGCACTTCGGCTCGTGCAGAGGCTTCGCCGTGCCGACGCGGGTCGCCTCGATGCGGTTGTCGACCCTTTGGGGAGGAGATCGAGGCGCCGAGCGCCGAGGCTCTTTCGCGTCGAGCGTCTCAGAGCTGGACCACCAGCTTGATGCTATAGCGCTTCCGTTTCGTCAGAAGGCTACTACTCCTGGTGGCTTGCAGCAGCCTTCAGCCTACCTCAGCAAGGCGGCCGTCAGCGTGGGAATACCTTGCGGGGAGATTGGCAACTCCGATCCCTCAGCTCTCCGTCTCTACCGTCCCGTCCAGATACTGAGTGAGCGCGCAGACCAAATGGTAGAAGATGCTGGCCGGCACGTCTGACGCCAGCGGGCGGCCGTGTTCGTCGATGCGGTCGATCCACAGGCCGAGCGGCGCTGGGTCGATGTGCCAGCGGAACAGGCGGCCGACGCGCGCCTCGACCTCGGGCTTGAGGTCAGGCCCGCCCGAACCATCCAGCGCAATCGCCGCCTTGATCGCTTCGGCTTGCGGCCAGCTGCGCGACACTCCGTCTCGCGGCAGGCCCTGCCGCGAGACGGCGCCGTAGGCAAGGCCGGTGGCACGGTTGAGACCATTGGCGACGGCCGAGGCATAGAGCTTCCTGGCAAAGCCGGTCAATTCCATCTGGCCGCTGCGGCTGGCGAAATCGACCAGCAGCGAGGCCCATTCGAAATGGTGACCGGGTTCGGTCCATGAGCCTTTCTCGCCCGTGGCCGGCTTCCATTCGGCATCGAAATATTCGCCAAGCGTCCAGCTTTCCGGGTCGAAGAAATGGCTGCGAAACAGGTCGATGATGCGCGCGGCGCGTCGAAGATAGGCACGGTCGCCGGTCGCCTGATGCCAGGCCAGGAAGGCCTCGAGCAGATGCATGTGCGGGTTGGAACGCCGTTCGCCCTCGCCGCTCGAGGTTTCCAGGAAGCCAGTCATGCGCTCATCCTCGAGATGGGCATCGAGGAAGGCGAAGGTTTCCTCGCCGAGCAGCAAGGCATCGGGGTTGCCTGATATATGGGCGTGCGCCAGCGCCAGCAGCACGCAGGAATGGTCGTAGGCATCCTCGGCGGGATCTGCGACGCTGCCGTCGACATTCAGCGTGCGCACCCAGCCGCCATTGTCGGTGCGGCCGTTCCTCGCCATGAATTCGATCCCGTGACCGATCAGCCGGTCGGCCGGACCGTCCCAGCCGCGCGCCTTGGCAACGGCGAAGGCATAGACCTGCCTTGCCATGGTGCGCATGCGCTTGGGTTTCATCAGCGGCATGCCGTCAAAACCCAGCGCCTCGTGGAAGCCGCCATGGCGCTCGTCGACACCTGATGTCGACCACAGCGGCAAGGTTTCCTCGAACAGCCAGTGACGAACGCGCCGCCGCCAGGCGCCGCTCTCGATGACGCGGTCATGCGCCGGCGTGAAGCGGGTCTCCAGCCGGCCCGACTTTTCCAGCTGTTCGACGATCTTCTTGACGTGCTGGCTGTGGCTGACCGGGGCGACGAAGGTGGCGTCGGCAGTGGAGACGATGGCGACATCCTTCATGCCGATGGCCGACAAAAGCCGGCCTTCGCTGCGGATATAGGAGTTCTTGCAATCGATGGCGACGACATCGCCGATGATGACATTGCCCTGGCTGTCGGATGGACCGACATCGAGCAGCGACTGCCAGGAGCCTAGATCGTTCCAGCGAAAGCCGGCCGGCACCATCGTAATGTCTTTTGCGCGCTCCATGATGGCGTAGTCGATCGAGTTCGAGGGAATGGCCGCGTAGAGTTCCAGCGGCATGTAGAGACCGGACAGATCCGATGTCGCCGCCTTGTAGGCCGCCTCGGTGGCCTGCCAGATGTCGGGCTGGAACGCCGCAAAGGCGTCGCGCATGGCGCCAGCGCGAAACAGGAAGATGCCCGTGTTCCAGTAGAAGTTTCCGGCTTGGAGATAGCTCTGCGCCGTCGCATGGTCCGGCTTTTCGACGAAGCGCGACACGTTCAAGGTGTCACTCTTCTCAGCTGACACCTCGATATAGCCATAACCGGTCTCGGGTTGGGTCGGCTTGATGCCGAACACCACCAGCCGGCCGGCGCGTGCCGCCTCTGCTCCGGCCTCGACACTTTGCCAGAACTGCCGCGCCGTCGAGATCTCGTGATCGGACGGTACCACCAGCACCAGGCTGTCGCCGAACTCGGAGAGCGTGCGCAGCGTGGCCAGCGCAACGGCAGCCGCGGTGTTGCGGCCTGTCGGCTCGAACAGTGGGCCGCCGCCGGAAAGATCGAGGCCGGCAAGGTCGGCATGGACGCGCTCGGCATGCCGTTCCGAGGCGATCAGGAAGATCGGTGTTTCCCCATCAGCCCTTGCCGTCAGCCGACGCAACGTCTTGGCCAGCATCGAACCGTCGCCCGAAAAATCATGGAACTGCTTGGGATTGTCCTCGCGCGACAGCGGCCAGAGCCGCGAACCAACGCCGCCGCTCATGACAAAACTGACGATCCGGTCGGCCATTTCGTTCTCGCGCTCAGAAGGTCTGATTGTACGGGCCGACTTCGGGGCTGCGGCGCAGCACGGCATCGACGCCCTCGAACATCTGACGGCGCCGCTCGGACGATACTGGGCTCTCCACCACCACGACAAGCTCGGGCTTGTTTGACGACGCCCGCACCAGCCCCCAGGTGCCGTCCTCCGCGACGACGCGCACGCCGTTGACGGTGATCAGTTCGGCGATCCTCTGGCCGGCGAAGACCGTGCCATCCCGCTTCATCGCCTGAAAATCCGAGACGACACGCTCGACGACGCCATATTTCAAATCGTCCGCGCAATGCGGCGACATGGTGGGCGTGCCATAGGTAAGCGGCAGCGCGCGGTAGAGATCGGCCATCGAACTGTCCGGGCTGCGATCGAGCATCTGACAGATGGCGATGGCGGTGACCAGGCCGTCGTCATAGCCGCGGCCGATCGGTGCATTGAAGAAGAAATGGCCTGACTTTTCGAAGCCAGCGATGGCGCCGAGCTCGCCGACGCGCCGCTTGATATAGGAATGGCCGGTCTTCCAGTAGTCGGTGACGGCGCCGTTGGCCTCGAGCACGCTGTCAGTGGCGAATAGCCCCGTCGACTTGACGTCGACGACGAAGGTCGAGCCCGGATAGAGCCGCGAAATGTCACGCGCCAGCATGACACCGACCTTGTCGGCAAATATCTCGTTGCCTTCATTGTCGACCACGCCGCAGCGATCGCCGTCGCCGTCGAAGCCAAGCCCAACATCGGCTCCCGTCTCCAGCACCTTGTCGCGGATGGCATGTAGCATCTGCATGTCCTCCGGGTTGGGATTGTAGCGCGGAAATGTATGGTCGAGCTCGACATCGAGCGGGATCACCTCGCAGCCAATCCGCGCCAGCGTTTGTGTCGCAAAGGCGCCGGCGGTGCCGTTGCCACAGGCGGCAACCACCTTCAGCTTTCGCGCGATGCGCTTGTCCCTGGTCAGATCGTCGAGATAAATCTCGCGGAAACCGGAGACAAAATCATAGAAGCCGCCGCCGACAAGGTCGAAATCGCCGGCCAGCACGATCGCCTTCAGCGCGCCCATCTCTTCCGGACCGAAGGTCAGCGGACGTGCCGCGCCCATCTTGACGCCGGCCCAGCCGTTCTCGTTGTGCGAGGCGGTGACCATGGCGACGGACTGGGTATCGAGCGCGAACTGGGCGAAATAGGCCATCGGCGACAAAGCCAGGCCGATATCCTTGACCCTGGCTCCGGCGGCCATCAGCCCGGAGACCAGCGCCAGCTTGATCGACAGCGAATAAGAGCGGAAATCATGGCCGGTGACGATATCGGATGCGACGCCGAGACGCCGGATCAGCGTGCCGAGGCCCATGCCGAGTGCCTGGACGCCGATCAAATTGAGTTCCGGCGGTTCTGCCGCGCCCGGATGGCCGAACCACCAGCGCGCATCATACTCGCGAAACCCGGACGCCCTGACAAGCGCCGAGGTTTCGAACTCGAAGGTGTTGGGCCGGGCTTCGCCAATGGGCTTGATCATCACGGGTCAGGCTGCTCCAGGCAAACGCGATCGGAGTTCGACAAAAGTCAAAATGGCTCGCTCTCGCCTTCGACCTCTTTTGGCGGATCTTGGTGCCGCCGGAAACGAAAAGCGCCGAGGCCGATCGTGGAGAGCTTCATGCTTATGGCTATGGGCTTTTTCCTACCGCCAATCATCGCCCGCCAACGTCCAATCGAGCTAACTACCATTGCGGACGCTCCTTTCTTTCGGGGGCTGTCAAACCATTCAGCACGTTGATGCCGTCGAGGGGCGTCCGTCCGTCAGAACAACCTCCACGAAAGTGCCCAAGACTTTCACAAAGTCGGAAAATGTTCGGACGAGTTGTCAATGAAGATCAAACCACCCGGATCGTTTAGATCGAATTCAATAATACGTGGCACGAAGAGGCGGGCATAGCGCGAGAAGGCGCTACTCGGCGGGAAGCGAACCACGGTATCGCATCGCCCAAGGAGGTACATCTCGACGAGAGCAGAAAAACCGCCGTCAACGCCCAGCGCTGCGCTGTGTAATGGTCCGGCCCGATCCGCCTGGAATTGTTTTGGGATAGTGAAAAGATCGGGAAACACGCCCGACAAATCATGACGCACCTGCGCACTATCAGTACACAAGAACACCCTCACAGGTCTTGGATGCGGTAGCGCTTTAGCCTTGCGAATGGCTGTGCATACCTGCTGGAAGGCGAATTCCGGATCAGCCCAGTAGGGAGCGTGCTCCATAATGTCTTCGCCGTTGCCGTGCCGGACATGCACCCCGATTATGCTGTGCCCCTTGAAGTGCTCTTGATAGATGGCGTCAATCCGAGCTTCAATTTCAGGCCTCGGTTTGATACTCCGAAAAATCTGCCGTTCGGCATCCATATCGCAACGCCACATCAAGCAAGCATCACACACCACTGTGTTGGCTTCAGTATCATCTTGGGCTTCGAAAAGCTCTCTTAGCTCATCACGTTCTCGAAAAATCTGTTCATCAGGGCGGCAAACGCAGTCGATCGATGACTTATTCCACCACGGCGGAAAGAAAGGCCCAGGGAATGAGAACTGGTTGATCTGGTCATCGCAAATAACCGGTACGCCAGCGATGTCTTGAATTTGCTCGAAGAACACCGGAAACGCATTGCTGAAGGGCTGATCGAGATAACAGGAGCCACGCCAATCTATTGCCAGCGTCCGCCCCGTCCGCTTAGCGTAGGACCAAGCTGCCGCCAGAGACCACAAGCAATCACCGAAACCGGTACGTCGTCGCGAGACAACGAACCGATCCTCGCCCGATCCAATCAGTGATCGTGGTTTTAGCATCTCGTTCTCCATTTATCGTCATACATAACCTCGAAGACCTCCGGTGAGGCTGACTTTCCCGCTGGCGATGCCGTACGTCAGCTGCAACACGAGCTAGCGTCTTCGAAGTGCTTGCGGCGAATGGTCAGCTATCGACGGATGATCATGCGACTCCGCAGCGAACTTCGTGGCACTGCATCACGGAATGTCCTTCGCTCTCGGAATCTCAACGCATCAGGCGCCGGCGAAGCAGCACCATCGAGAGGAAGAACGGCAACACCGCGTACAGGCAAAGCGCACTGATATGCAGGGCAATGCCGCCAGCCGGGCGATCAAGCATTTCCGGACGAATAAGGTCGATCGAATGTGCCAGCGGCAAAAAGTGCGCTGCCTGCTGAAAGGGACCTGACAATTGGGTGACCGGGAAGACCGCGCCTGACAGGAACAGCATGGGTGTGAGGACGAGCGACTGGTAGAATACAAAATAGTGGTAACTGGGCGCAAGCGCGGTGACGACCATCGCCAGGCTCGCAAAGGCGAACCCAGTGAGCGCTACGGCTGGTAGCACATATAGCAGGGACGGCCACGCCGCATAGCCCACCACGGCGGCGACGATCGCAATTGCCGTGCCGGCCAAAAAGGCCTTGGTGGCTGCCCACGCCAATTCACCGAGAACGATATCGCCGAGAGTAAGTTGTGTGTACAGGATTGCTTCCCAGATGCGCTGATGGTGCATGCGAGGGTAAGCCGCATAAATTGTTTCGAAGGTCGACGCGGTCATCGCGCTCGTCGCGACCATACCGGCTGCCAAAAAAGCAACGTAGGACGCATCTTCCACGCGACCTACCATCATTCCGAGGCCAGTACCAAGTCCGAAAAGATAGATCATAGGATCGGCGAGGTTACCGAGCATTGACGCAAGTGCGATCTTCTTCCACGACAGATAGTTGCGGCGCCACACCGCAACCCAGTTCCACGCGTTGGCGGGTAGAGCCGCTGCATAACCTTCACTCATCGCTCACTTCTCCATCTCGCGTCCGGTCAGCCGCAAGAAAACGTCCTCCAGATTAGGTGGACGCTCTAGAAGCCGCAGCCCCGCGCGCCCGCGTAGTTGGACGCGCACCTGCTCCGGATCGGGCGTATAGCAAAAGAGCGTCTCGCCGCTCACCTCGATGCGCTGAACGTATGGCCTGATCAGCGAACTCAGCTCCTGCGGATTGCCACCAAAGATCTCGATGACGTTGCTTCCGATATGCTCCTCAATCAGGGCATGAGGGCTGCCCTCGGCGATGTTGCACCCATGCTCGAGTACGCACAGCCGATCGCACAGCCGCTCAGCCTCTTCCATAAAGTGGGTGGTCAAAATGATCGTCTTGCCGCGCGCCAGCAGGAAACGCAGACGCTCCCAGATCAGGTGGCGCGCGTGCGGGTCGAGGCCGGTCGTCGGTTCGTCCATTACGAGTAGCTGCGGGTCGTTGATCAACGCGCGTGCCAGAGTCAGGCGCCGCTTCATGCCGCCGGATAGTTCGCCGACCCGTGCATCCGCCTTGCTCTCAAGGCGGGCGAACTCGAGCAGTGATGGGATGACCGCTTTAATCGCGCGTGTGCTCATGCCGAAGTAGCGCCCGAATACCAACAGGTTTTCGCGGACCGTGAATTCCAGGTCAAGATTGTCGAACTGTGGAACCACGCCGATGCCCCTGCGTGCCAAGCGAGCCTGTGCCGGCACTGGCACTCCGAGCACCGTGATCTTACCCGCGTCAGGCCGCGTCATGCCGAGGACCATACGCGCAATCGTGCTTTTGCCCGCACCGTTCGGCCCCAGCAGGCCGAAGCACTCTCCCGACGCAACGGTGAGCGACAGCCCGTTCACAATGACCTTATTGCCAAATGACTTCGTCACGCCGTTAAGGTCGATTGCTACGTTGGACATGCGTTCATCTCTGCTGAGAGGAGCCGTTCAGCCGGCGGGAGCTCACTTGCGAGCGTTCTGGAGAGGAGGCCTTCGCTGTGGCGGCCTTGGGAAGGGCGACAGCCCGAGCATTTGTGTGAGACGCTCCCGCTCTACGGATTGCCGTCGAGCCGCCACGGATCGTCTGCGGCCACTTCCCGCTCTAACAATTGAAATATTGTCCAGGTCACGACTTGTGTCCTACGCAGTACACCATCACTCGCCACTGAAAACGCTCTCAGACTCCACCAACCTTGAAGAACCGCGCATCCGTCCTGCGAGTTGAGTGAGCAACTTCCGAGCCTCCTGTAGCGTTTGGTCTGGCGATCGGATCTTTGATGAGGATCTGCCTTTCTCCTCCATTGGGTAGGGTGGCCGCCTTGCGCGACAGCCAATCGCTGTTGCTCAATGTGCACAACGCATAGGCTTTCAGAGGGAGTAAGAGAAAGACGTTGATGAATGTGTGTAGAGAAAAACCGAGAAATCGAAGTTGGCGGGCACGAAACGCTGCCACGCTGCACCGAATGATGGTCATGGATGCAATCATCAGGACTGCCGACCAAGGCACTGTGCCTTTCAGTGCGAACTGCGCGAGGCCAGCCAGTACCGACAGGGCGAGCAACAGCGGGCCGAGATTCTGTCCGACCACATCCAGCGTTAGATAACGATCGAGGCTTGGCAATAGACGCAGCGCAAGCAACGTGTCCCGAAATGTGCTCCGCGCCCAGCGAAGTTGTTGGCGCAGATACGGCCCTAGCCGATCCGGAACGATCGTTGCGGCGATGGCGTCGGGAACGTATTCGGTTCGAAGGCCTGCTTTCAGCATGAGGATTGTGAGATGGCGATCCTCACCGAAGTCGCTTGGCTTCCCCCGAAACAGTTGCGTCTCGTACTGATCCAACAGCAAAACGAGTGCGGAGCGACGGTACATCGCACATGGGCCGCAGCAGCACATAACGGCACCAAAGCGAGCCTGTGCCGCTCGCTCCTCATTGCAGGCCAGCCAGTACTCCATATCGATCAACCGGGTCAGCCAGGTGTCGCTCCGGTTGCTGGCCGCCAACTGGCCCATTGCCGCGCCGACGGCTGGATCCTGCATCTTGAGTGCAAGCTTTGCTACGACGTCGGACGCGAGTATCGTATCCGAGTCCACGTTGAGCACCAAATCTCCAGATGAGCGGCGTATCGCGACGATCTGCGCTTTGCGTTTGCCAACATTCTTCTCGAGTAAAATGAAGCTGAATCTTGGGTCGCCGGCAAAGGCACCGTGTACCGGTACGACAACGTCGCGATTTGCAGAACCGTCATCAACCACATAGACCCGCAGTTTTCCGGCGTATTGTTGGCTTGCAATGGACGCCAGGCACGCCGAGAGCGCGCGCGGATCCTCGTTGAAGGAGGGAACGATGACATCCACGCTCGGCAGAGGGTCGAAACCGACCAATTCATCCGACATCGGAGAACGGTCCATCGGCAAAGCATAAGCCATCTGCATGCTTTTGTAGGCAGCCGAGAGCAGTGCATAGCACGAGACGGCGACAGTACTGGCTGTGGCAAGCAGGTCCATAGGATCTCGCAATTTTCAATGATGTTGTGGAAGGGCGCGAATTTCGTATCCGCGGGCGTTTAATGCCGGAATCAGCTGGGACAGCGCCTTGGCGGTCTGGTCGCGCAGACTGGCTTGAGTGCTGGGTCTCAACTCGTCGGGCGGGCAACCGTCGTGCAGGAGCACGATTGCACCCGGCCGGACAGAGGCGAGCACTGCGTCGACAATCGCGTCGGTGCCGGGGCGAGACCAGTCTCGCGGGTCTACAGACCAATGAAGTGCCGCCAGCCCGGCGATCTCTGACGCTGTGAATACTTCTTCGCTCCAGGCGCCGTAGGGCGCGCGAAGGAAGCGTACCGAGGCCTGTGGACACGCCATGCTGATGGCGCCGTTCGCTTCAAAGATTTCACGGCGCACTTCGCCGAAGCCGCATTTGCACAGATCCGGATGAGTCATCGTGTGGTTACCCACCTCGTGCCCTTCTGCGATCATTCGTTGGACTAGATCCGGGTGCTCTACGGCGTAGGTGCCGATGACGAAGAACGTCGCCGGCACCCGATTTTGCGCCAGAACATCGAGGATCTGCGGTGTGAAAAATGGATTGGGACCGTCGTCAAACGTGAGATAAACGGTGCGACGGCCGGTGCTAGCCCATTCACTCGGCACTTCGCTAATGTAGTCCAGATGTATCATAGCTCCGGACCGTTCCGATCAATCAGGGTGCCGGACGGCCACTCGCTCATCGAGCGTCCAATCGGCGTAACCAGGACGAGCACGTCCTCCAGGCGGGTGGGCGGCAGGTCGGGATACACTTCTGGATGGGTCGAACGCACGGGAATGCCCGACAAAATGGTCGCCAGACCGCCTCGGCAGAACCTCTCAACATGGTTCCGCAGTGCGTGCCGGACCGTGCCGAAAGCGAATGGAACCCCAAGCTGCTGCAGCACTGGATACACAAACTGCATTGAAAAGCTGATTCCGAGTCCTTCAAGATCCGAACGCACCCCGTACAACCCCAGTTCGGCCACTAACAGATCGACCTCGCCAACCTTGATGAAGCGGCGCAGTATGCCAATGTGAGCCGCTATGCCGTGCGCGTCGTAGCCGATTGTGCGGAGTTCTGGCCTCGCACCGGCCCAACTACGGCCGCCTTCGAACGGCGTTGCGTTGGAGGCCCCAGTCCGTCCATAGTTCTTTCGGAAGAAGTCGGAGAGTTCGACATGGTCAGCCAGTTGCAACTCGTTTTCCCAGCACAACCTCCACCGCACGTCAGAGCGCATAGAAAGACCTCGTGTTTGTTGGAATCTTTTGAGGTAAGCGCCTACGCATCGAGGAGCTTCTCGCGTCGAGCCGACGCGATGTAGCTTGCGCGGATCACCGAAGAACCTAGTCGCAATGGACATGCGATCTCGGTTGATGTTCGGCGCACGCCTGAGGGCGTGCGCCAGAAAATGCTCCTCGGAGCCAACGCAAACATTGAAAAACTTCCTTTAGGGCTTCCTTGAATTCTCCCTATGCGACGTTCTGAAATATCGGTAAAATCGTTTGTTTCAATGAAATGCATCCACGCTATGGATAGCTAAGACATGCGTTTCAAAGGGCTCGATCTGAACCTTCTCGTCGTGCTCGACGCGCTGCTGAGCGAGCGCGGCCTCACGGCGGCGGCGCGCCGCATCAACCTAAGTCAGCCGGCCATGAGTGCGGCCGTCGCCCGGCTGCGTGACTTTTTCCACGATGAACTATTTTCGATGAGCGGCCGCGAACGCATTCTGACACCGCGTGCGGAAGCACTCGCCCCCGCCGTTCGCGACGCACTCCAGCGCATCCAGAGCTCGATTATTTCTTGGGATCCGTTTAACCCGGCTCAATCCGATCGCCGCTTCAGGATCATTGTTTCCGATTTCGTCACACTCGTGTTTCTTGAAAAGGTCGTCGAGCGGGTTGCACGGGAAGCGCCCGCCGTCAGCTTCGAATTGCTGCCTCTCGACGACAGCCCCGATGAGCTTCTCCGGCGCGGTGATGTCGATTTTCTAATTCTTCCGGAATTGTTCATGTCGAGCGCGCATCCAAGAATGCCGCTGTTCGACGAAACGCTCGTGTGCGTGGGCTGCGCCGCGAACAAACAGCTGCCGCGGCAGCTTACGTTCGAGAGATACATGTCGATGAAGCACGTCGTGGTCAAGTTCGGGCGTATGCTGAAGCCCTCCATCGAGGAATGGTTTTTGCTTGAGCATGGTCTTAAGAGACGTGTCGAGGTCGCCGTCCAAGGCTTCAGCATGATCCCGCCGATGGTGTCAGGCACAGATCGTATAGCGACCATGCCCTTGCGGCTGGTCAAGCATTTCGAAAAAACGTTCCCCCTGCAGATCGTCGACCTTCCGCTGCCACTTCCCGGATTTACCGAGACCCTCCAATGGCCGGCCCTTCACAACAGCGATCCGGCAAGCATCTGGATGCGGGAGATAATGTTGCAGGAGGCGTCCCGCATGGCTACTCCAAGCAAGACCCCGGGACGTCGTACGCGCTCCTAGATTTACTCAGCGCCTCACGCCGACTCTCATGTTCCCTATCAAGACTGAGGTCGAGAGATCGGCTGCTCGGCAGGTGTTGCGAGCGGTCGGATCGGCTGAAGCTGCACGCGGCGAGAAGTGGAGCTCAGAACGACGGTTGATCAGACTCTCATCCGTGGGTTGGGTACCGCCTTCCGTGTCTTCAGCTCTGGCCTTGGTCTAGGAGCGGAGTTATGCGGAACGGGCGCCGGGCGGACTGGCTCGGCACATAATCACCGACGGGAGTTCCCCACCGTGGCTCCGCCCTCGGCGCTGGGTCGCATGTTGGCCCGAGACCGCTTTGATGGCGAGGCCCTCGCCCGATGGCCCACAATGAGGGGCCATCTCATGCACGATCTCGGGCCAGGACCATCGGTGGCTTCTTGGCGCGCCTATAGCTATCCTAGGGCCGGCCCTGGGCCGTCCCGACATAAGTCGCGTTAAGTTTGGACCCTCGAGCCAAACCCGCAGGGCTCGCTTACCTTGAGGGGTAGCAGCACGTCCGAGCACAAGCATCTGGATCCGAGATGTTGGAGGAGGCATCTCGCATGGCTACACCTGCCTGAATGCCAGAACCGCGTTCGTGCCGCCAAACGCGAAGGAGTTGCTCAGTGCCACGCGCACCTTGCGCTCGCGTGGCACATTGGGCGTGACGTCGAGATCGCAATCGGGGTCCAGCTCACGATAATTGGCCGTCGGCGGCACGACGCCCTCGCGGATCGCCATCACGCAGGCGATCATTTCGATCGCGCCGGACGCGCCGAGGCAATGCGCGTGCATGGACTTGGTAGAAGAGATGGACATTGAATAGGCGTGCTGACCGAAGACGCGCTTGATCGCCGCCGTCTCGATCTGATCGTTGGCCTTGGTGCCGGTGCCGTGGGCGTTGAGATAGTCGACATCCTCGGCATTGAGGCCGGCCTCGGCAAGGCAGGCGCGCATTGCTGCCTCCGGCCCCTCGACAGTCGGCGCGACGATGTCGGAGGCATCGGCGGAAAGGCCGATGCCGGCGATCTCGGCAAGGATCGTGGCACCACGCCCGGCGGCATGCTCATAGCTTTCCAGCACGGCCATGCCCGAACCCTCGGCGAGCACCAGTCCCTGTCTGTCGGCGGAGAAGGGCCGGCAAGTATCGGGCGAAAGCACGCGGATCGATTCCCATGCCTTCAGCACACCCCATATGAGCGGCGCTTCGCTGCCGCCGGCAAGCATCACGTCGGCCCGGCCGAGCCTGATCTGGTCCACCGCGGAGGCAATCGCATGGTTGGACGATGCACAGGCGGACGTGACGCCGAAGACCGGCCCGCGCAGGCCGAGATTCATGCTGACCTGGCTGGCGGCGGCGCCCGGCATCGTCTTGGGTACAGTCAAGAGGGCGGCACGCTTACCGCCGAGAAGCATGGCGCGGTAGGTTTGCTCGATCGTATCCCAGCCGCAGCCGCCAACGCCCACCGTCGCACCGAAGCGATAGGGATTTCCTTCATCGCAGGAAAGTCCGGCCTGTTGCATGGCTTCGTGCGCTGCAAGCACGGCGAGCAAGCTGAAGCGGTCCATGGAGACGAGCCGCCCGCGGTCGATGTCGTGCTCCGGCAACGCCTTGATCTCGGCGCCGATCCTGACCCGCAATTCATGGAGCTCGGAGTTGACGATTGGGCCGATGGCGGAGCGGCCTTCGCGCATCTCTCTCCAAATGGCGGCGGCGTCGGTCCCAAGCCCGCAAAGCCCGCCGATCCCAGTAATCACGACGCGCCTGTCCATTCACGCCCCCTTGGCGAGCAAGCCGCGCACGGCTTCCACCATGTCGCCGACATTCTGGAGATCCGACCAGGCCTCGGACGTATTCATCTCGATCTTGATGCCGTAGGCCTGCTCGAGGTCCCAGAGAACGTCCGCCAATCCCAGTGAATCGATACCGAGCGAAGTCAGTCCCGTGGCAGCCGTTATCTCGCCGCCCGAGGCAGGCGCTATGTTGCCGCCCTCCGATGCGGCGCGCTTCTTGATCATTGCGATTATTTCGTTGGTCAGTTGATCAGCCATCTTGTTCCTTTCCAGCTTGCGTTTTCGACCTGGCTCAATGCCTGAGCCGCGCCGTGTTGCGAAAATTGCCCCTCACCAGCTTGTGCGGCTCACCAAGACCAACTGCTTAGGGAGACCGGATGAGTTTGGGCTGGTCTGCGGCGTAGGCACGATGACGAAGAACGCCGCGGGCACCCGATGTTGCGCCAGCACATCGAGCATCTCCGGTGTGCAAAGTTGATTGGGACCGTGTCCGATCTAGCCAATCATGATGAAGCGGCGCAGCATGCCAATGTGGGCGCTATGCCGTGCGCGTCGTAGCCGATTGTACGGAATTCCGGCCTCGCACCGGCCCAACTGCGGCCGCCTTCGAACGGCTTCGCGTCGAAGGCGCCAGTCCGTCCATAGGTCTTTCGGAAGAAATCGGAGAGTTCGACATGGTCGGCCAGTTGCAACTCGTTTTCCCAGCACAACCTCCACCGCCACCGCGCGTCGGAGCGCATGGAAAGATTTCTCCTTTCGGGCTCTTTTTAACGCACTCGTCACGCGATAGAGGCAGTGGGTGATCGGTGCGCGTCAGATGCTGTTGTCAATGTAGGATTTAGGAAGATTGATAAAATCGTTTGTTTCGATGAAACGCATTCACGCTATGGATACCTAAGACATGCGTTTCAAAGGGCTTGATCTGAACCTTCTCGTCGTGCTCGACGCGCTGCTGAGCGAGCGCGGCCTCACGGCGGCGGCACGCCGCATCAACCTAAGTCAGCCGGCCATGAGTGCGGCCGTCGCCCGGCTGCGTGACTTTTTCCACGATGAACTATTTTCGATGAGCGGCCGTGAACGCATTCTGACACCGCGTGCGGAAGCACTCGCCCCCGCAGTTCGCGACGCACTGCTGCACATCCAGTGCTCGATTATTTCTTGGGATCCGTTTAACCCGGCTCAATCCGATCGCCGCTTCAGGATCATTGTTTCCGATTTCGTCACACTCGTGTTTTTTGAAAAGGTCGTGGAGCGTGTTGCACGGGAAGCACCCGGCGTCAGCTTCGAATTGCTGCCTCTCGACGACAGCCCAGATGAGCTTCTCCGGCGTGGTGATGTCGATTTTCTAATTCTTCCGGAATTGTTCATGTCGAGCGCGCATCCAAGAATGGCGCTGTTCGACGAGACGCTCGTGTGCGTGGGCTGCCCTACGAACAAGCAGCTGCCACGGCAGCTTACATTCGAGAGATACATGTCGATGAGGCACGTTGCGGTTAAGTTCGGGCGTATGCAGAAGCCCTCCATCGAGGAATGGTTTTTGATTGAGCATGGTCTTAAGCGACGTGTCGAGGTCGCCGTCCAAGGCTTCAGCATGATACCGCCTATGGTCTCAGGCACAGCTCGTATAGCGACCATGCCCTTCCGGCTGGTCAAGCATTTCGAAAAAACGTTCCCCCTGCGGATCGTCGACCTTCCGCTGCCACTTCCCGCATTTACCGAAGCCGTCCAATGGCCGGCCCTTCACAACAGTGATCCGGCAAGCATCTGGATGCGGGAGATACTGTTGCAGGAGGCGTCCCGCATGGCTACTCCAAGCAAGACCCCGGGACGTCGCGGCCGCTCCTAAATCTGCCCAGCGCCTCACACCGGCACTCGCGTCAATAGCTCGTGTCGGATGAGATCGATGCTGGCGGCAAGTGTGCCTGCGAGGTCGTCCAGCGCGTGGACTTCCTCGACTAGCTCGAACGAGAAGGGACCGGCATAGCCGCCATCAAGCAGCGCCCGGATTTGGCTGCCATTGTCGGAACCTCCCAGGACGCGATCCGGGTAAACCCAGAAGGTCGGATCGTTCACACCTGAAATGTGCACGAGACCGGTCAACTCGCAGGAGAAGAAAGTCTCCCCGGCGAGTGTGTGGTGAAAGGTGTCGTGCACGAGGCGGAAGGCGGACTTGCCATCAACCGCGGTAATGGCCTTAGCCGCTTCCTCCTTCGATCGCAGCGAGCAGGTCCGGAAGCCCAGCGGCTCGACAAGACCGATCAAACCGCGCGACTGGAGGATCGGCTTGAGCGCGCTTAAGGCGACGGGCAGGTTCCCGGGGCGCTCGCCGTTCGCGAAACACGAACCGTCATTGACCGGCACCAGCACGAGCGCCTTCGCCCCGCAGTCAGCTGCATAATCGGCGAGATTGCTCGCCTCGGCCTGACGCGCGGGAGTCCACTCATTGAAGCGCTGCAAGGCGTTGACAGAGATAATCGTAACGCCCGCCTCAGCGGCGGCAGACCGGACGTCCGCAGCCGGCATGCCAGTAGCAAAAGAATTGCTGAACAGAACGTCGGTCAGACCCTGGTCGCGGGCAAGCGCGAAAAATGCCCGAACATCAAGTCGGGAGCCCGCCAAGTGGTCGAGCGCAAAGCGGGGCGATGCCTGGCGCATGGCTTGGGTTTTCCTTTCATGAAGTGCGACCGCCGTTCTCAGCTGTTCGGCTCCTGCCGCGAGGCGCTCGTTGATTCAACAGACCGGAATGATAGTCAATCGAGCTTTCTTTCATTTGTGAAAGGAAACTCGACGCCTATGATAGAATCCATCAGTCTTCATATATTTTCCGGCAGATGGATGTCGAACGGCAGAAATGTCTGCCCCGGCGTCTCCACCGTGCCGGTCTCGATGGCCCGCGCCATCAGCGTCATCAGCTCCTGGCAAAGCCGATGCAGTGGCGTGGCGACAGCCATCGTGATGATATTATCTGCGAGCGCCGCCCGTGACTCCGGCGTGATTTCATTCACGATCGCGACGAGATTCTGACCTTTACCCTCTTCCCGGAGCGCAGTGATGGCGCCCTCCATGCCCCCGCCGGCCACATAGAAGCCGACGAGCTCGGGTTCCCTCTGCATGAGATCGAGTGTCGATTCGTAGGTGATCTGCCGTTTCTCTAGGTTCACGAGCGGATCGAGCACCTCGAATGTCGGCGCGTTCTCACGGCAATAGGAACGAAAGCCGAGGTCCCGGAGCTCGTGCCCTTGGAAACGGTGGCTGCCGACAAACACCGCCACCTTTCCGGGCCGTTTTGCGATCTTGGAAAGCATCCAAGCGGCCGTTCGCCCCACCTTGCGGTTGTTAAGGCCGATATAGCCCTGACGCACGCCGGCGGCGAAGTCCGAAAGCAGCGAGAAAACCGGAATGCCTTTGGCCTTGAGCTCCTCTACCGCTGCTGTAATCTTCGGGTGGTCCGGTGCCACCATGGCAATAGCGTGGCAGCGCGCGCCCAAATCCTCAAGCAGCGCAATCAGGTCACCCGGGACATTTGACGGCGCGAATTCGATGAGCGGAATGCCGTGGAAGGACTGGGCCAAACTAACCGACGCTTCGACCTCGCGCGCGAAGTCTTGGTAGAAATGCTGGGCCGGTTTTCTCAAGATGAAGCCCAGCCGATAGCGCGGCAGGTCCCGCTGCAAGCGCTGCTTGATGAGACCGGCAGCATGATAGCCGATGGCGTGGGCGGCCTCGTGGACCCGCCGCGCAGTCTCGTCCCGCACCGGATGACGAGCGTTCAGAACGCGATCGACCGTTGCCACGCTGACTCCGGCTTCGCGGGCGATATCGGTAATTGTGGGGCGCTTGGTCATGGGTCCAATTCTGATTTGTTTCAACGCCAGGTGACCCTCTGTCATCCAGCGCGTCTCGGCGAAGGTTCCGGGCGGCAGAGTGAAGATGTCCGCATACTCCATGATCGACGGCGTATGCGACGAACAGCAATCCAAGCGTAGCCGGGCGCGTATCGATGTACAGGTCGTTTGCTTAGAGAGCCCCTAATTTTGCACTTACCGCATTTAGCGCTTCTGATTTCATCGCCCCGTGAGGTGCTGTTTCAAGCCTGCGAGCCGATCGTTCGGTGCTTGTGACCAGCCCGGCGACTTAATAGGTCGCGAAGCTGTGACTTACTCGGCGGGCGTGGCCGATTTAATGCCCATCAAACTCGATGACCGCAGAAGGTGGCTTTCATCTGCGCTTGATCCAATTCGCCTTCCCAGCGGGCGACGACGAGCGATGCCACCGCGTTGCCGACGACATTCGTCAGCGCCCGGCATTCGGACATGAAGCGGTCGACGCCAAGGATCAGCGCCATGCCAGCAACGGGAACGCTGGGTACTACGGCGAGCGTAGCGGCCAGCGTGATGAATCCCGCACCTGTTACACCTGCTGCACCCTTCGAGGAAAGCATCGCAACGAGCAGCAGGAGGACCTGATCGCCAATCGACAGATC
Organism: Mesorhizobium silamurunense; assembly: GCF_014843825.1. GTDB lineage: Bacteria > Pseudomonadota > Alphaproteobacteria > Rhizobiales > Rhizobiaceae > Mesorhizobium > Mesorhizobium silamurunense. The sequence goes on along the minus strand of NZ_JHQR01000061.1, from coordinate 2,408 downwards.
GGTGTTCGTCGCCTGGGCGATGAAGAGGGCCGCCAGCGTCATGTAGATATTGGTGCCGTCCAGATTGAAGGAATATCCGGTCGGGATGACGAGACCCACGACCGAACGCTTGGCGCCGGCCTTCTCCATCTTCTCCATGAGCGAGGGCAGCGCGGCCTCCGAGGAGGACGTTGCGAGCACAAGCAGCAGCTCTTCCTTGATGTAGCGGATGAGAGAAAAGATCGAGAAGCCGTTGTAACGACAGACTGCGCCGAGAACGCCGAACACGAAGAGGAAGGCGGTGAAATAGAACGTCGCGACCAGCATCGCGAGGTTGACGATCGACCCGATGCCATATTTGCCGGTCGTGAAGGCCATGGCGCCGAAAGCGCCGATCGGGGCGGCCTTCATCAGCAGGCTGACGAGCTTGAAAATGGGGGCGATCAGCGCCTGAAGGAAGGAAACGACAGGCTTGCCCGTCTCTCCGACCATGGCCAGGGCGATACCGAACAGAACCGAGAAGAACAGGACCTGCAGGATGTCGCCTTGCGCAAAGGCACCGACGATCGTTGGCGGGATGATGTTCATCAGGAAGCCGGTGAGGGACTGCTCGTGGGCCTTTGCGGCATAGCTATTCACGGCCTGGACATCGAGCGAGGCCGGATCGATGTTGAGGCCGGCGCCAGGCTGAACGACATTGGCGACGACAAGGCCCACGATCAGTGCCAGCGTCGAGAAGGTGAGGAAATAGACCATCGCCTTGCCGGCAACTCGGCCAACCTTCTGGAGATCGTTCATGCCGGCGATGCCGGTCGCAATTGTCAGGAAGATGACAGGCGCGATGATCATCTTGACAAGCTTGATGAAGGCATCACCGAGCGGCTTCACGCTTTCGCCGATCCCCGGATAGAAATGGCCGAGGGCGACGCCAAGGGCGATGGCGGCAAGCACCTGCACGTAAGGCTTGGCGTAGAAGGCCTTGCGAGGCGCGGCGCCCGCGCTGCGGACATGTGGAGCTAACACCATTTCTCTCCCCAACCGGATAGGGGCCGGGCTCTTCTTCCCATCCCAGGCTTCTCCCATCGCGGCGCTCCGGTCGAACGCTGCTGCCATGCCGGCCGCAAGTGCCGTGCCAAAATGAGGACCTGCGCCAGTCACGCCCTTTCCCGGTTTCGGTCATCTCGCGCCAGTGGCCATGTGCGGATTTCCGCACCGGCTGCCTTCACTCGGGGCGGAATTCCACACTAAGGTTCGCCATAGCGGTCGGGTCTGAAGAATGCGGTGGCACATGACGGGAGTGACAACGGCGCCTTACAGCAGCTCGCCTTTTGATGTTCCCTGGCAGATCGGCCGCCGGTCGACCTCTCTGGCGTGCGGTTTTGCTCACACTTCTTGGTGGCCCCCTCGGTTTTGTCGTCTTTGGGACGGGCCGCGTTGCCGGCACCAGAGCGTAGTATTCTCTACGCGAGCGTGCTCTTGCCATCCCCGCAATCGACAGTTTGAAAGGAGACGTCGAAAGGCACAGATGGCTTCCGGTGGGCCTGACCGCGACGGTGCGGTTCAAGAGATGCTTATAGTCCGAGGCACTGCCAAGGAAGCCGCGCTTGCGACAAGCTTTGCGACATCGCCTCGTCCACATCTTCACATTGACCCAATGACGGTTGTCGCGAGCAACGCCGGCGAGCCGACCGTGTCGTCGGGTCCGGATGCCGCTTCCGATCACTTCACGGTGATGGCGAACGGCACAGCCACGCAACACCTCTGCACGGTCATTGCGCCAAACACCGCGGAGACGCTGGGGCGACATGGGTGTTGTTCGACTTCTATCTGCTCGACGACAGATAGCTCTGAGGGAATTCTATCATGGGCGTTGAGTTTCCTGTCACAAATGAAAGAAAGCTCGGTTGACTGGCAACCCTCATTCCGGTCTGCTGAATCAACGTGCGGTTGCGCCCGGCAGAAGCCTAGAACGGGGCCACACTTCAACGAAGGAGAGCCAAGCCATGCGTCAGGTATCGCCTCGCTTTGCATTCAACTACATGGCGGCGCCACGACTTGATGTTCGGACCTTTTTTGCGCTTGCCCGTGACCAAGGCCTTTTCAGCAATCCTATAGCAAGCGGCATGCCGGCTGCGGAAGTCCGGTCTGCCGCCACCGAGGTCGGCGTCTCGATTATCTCTGTCAACGCCTTGCAGCGCTTCAATGCGTGGCCTCCCGCGCGCAGGCCAGCTCGCCGATTACGCCGCGGCCTGCGGGGAGAAGACGCTGGTCCTGGTCAACGACGGCTCGGGCGACAATGCTATTTGCCGAGAGCGTTTACGCGCCCGACGACGTCGCAGGCGCAAATGCCGCGAGCATTGATTTCGCGGCGCGAGATCGAGGATGACATGGAGGATGACATGCTAGTGGATGGAATCTAACACTTGGTG
>NZ_JHQR01000002.1 GCF_014843825.1 Mesorhizobium silamurunense | reverse complement strand
GTCGCCATGCGCCCCAACCGGCTTGCGGTATTCGGCTATGCGCACATTCCGTCACTTATCAAGAATCAGCGCCAGATCGAGGAGACAGCACTGCCGGATAGCGCTGCCCGCGCCGAACAGGCTGCGGCCGTGGCCGAGACGCTGGTTGCCGCCGGGTACCGAGAGATCGGGCTCGACCATTTCGCCTTGCCGGACGACGAGCTCGCGCTGGCACAGAAAACCGGTCGCCTGCGGCGTAACTCGCTGGGGTACTCGGCAGACACCTGCAAAACCCTGATCGGTTTCGGCGCGTCAGCTACGGCCGCGTCGGCGAGGGGTACGTCCAGAACGAGGTTACACGGGATTCTTACACTCGGCTGCTGGCCGTCTGGCGACGTCAAAGGGCTACCGTCTCACCGACGAAGACCGCGTGCGAGCCACAATCATCGAGCGATTAATGTGCGATCTCGAGGCGGATGTGCCGGCAATCTGTGCCGCCCACGGATCTGATCCGATCCGTTTTCTCGATTCAGACTTGGCGATGCTGGCCGAGGACGGGATATTGGACATCGAAAAGGGTTTCATTCGCGTGCGGCAGGAGCATCGCTTTGTGGTTCGCTCAGTTGCTGCCGCATTCGATGCTTTTCTAGACCGGGTAGTCCCGTAAGCACAGCAAATCGGCATGAGCGGAGGCCAAAGAGATCACCGCCCGTCGCTAACGGCATGCTCCATCAAGTCACAGCAGTGGCCTTGGGCAGCTTGGCGATGTTTTCGACGAGCGTTCCGTGACAGCGTGGTAGTAGCAATCCTTTCGAACGGGACCTTCCTTAAGAAACCGCCTTTCTGCAGCTCAATTCCGGCAGCAGGTTGACGACTTGATCGACATGCCCGAGTGGCTGGCCAATCTGCCCTCCCGTTTCCTTCACCAAATGGTGGCCACCTGTCGAACGGCCCGCGAAAAGGAATTCGGCGCGCTGACCAATGACGAGGCAGGGCGGATCGAGGCGATCTACGCGCAAAACTTTGGTGCCGATTGAAGGCGTGATCATCATAAGGATCGATCTTTAGTCCGACGGTTCGGCGATCCCCTTATCCCTGCCTGGTCTCCTGGGCGTGCGCCCGACACATGCACGAGCCTTCCTCCCGGGTCTGACGGGCCGCAGATCGTCGCCGCGGCCCGAAGCCGCTTGACAAGCTAGCGCAAGCCCGTTCAACCTAGGGCATTCACCAGGGGAGTCCCGGCAAGGGGCTGAGATACTGCTGGCTTTCGCGGCGCAGTGACCCGTTGAACCTGATCCAGTTCATACTGGCGTAGGGACGGTGCAAGCGCTTTGCGGGAGTTTACGCCCGAGGCCTGTCGCAAGCAGGGCGGCCAAAGCGTCTTTTCATCCTTCCGGCACAGAACTGGGTCTCCAATGCATGAGCAAAGGAGCCTCACGATGAATGCCCTCACCCCCGCCGTGTCGACGGGACCGCTGCCCGCCTCACGAAAAATCCACAAGCCCGGTGCCATCCACCCGCAGATCAGGGTGCCTATGCGCGAAATCTCCGTCCATCCAACGGCCGGCGAACCGCCCGTCACCGTCTACGATCCGTCCGGCCCCTATACAGACCCGACTGTCGAAACCAGCATCGAAAAGGGCCTCGCACGGCTTCGCCACGAATGGATTACGGCGCGAGGTGACGTCGAGGCCTATGACGGCCGCCATGTGCAGCCGGAAGACAATGGCTTTGCGACGGGCGAGCGCCTGACGCCGGAATTTCCTGCTCGCAACCGGCCACTCAGGGCCAAGGCAGGCAAGGCGGTGACCCAGCTTGCCTATGCGCGCGCCGGCATCATCACGCCCGAGATGGAGTTCGTCGCCATCCGCGAGAACCTCGGCCGCGAGATCGCCCGCGGCAAGCTGCCCCGCGACGGCGAAGCCTTCGGCGCGGTGATCCCCGACTTCGTCACCCCGGAATTCGTGCGCGATGAGGTGGCGCGTGGACGGGCCATAATTCCGGCAAACATCAACCATCCCGAGAGCGAGCCGATGATCATCGGTCGCAATTTCCTGGTGAAGATCAACGCCAATATCGGCAACTCGGCGGTCACCTCGTCGATGGCCGAAGAGGTCGAAAAAATGGTCTGGGCGATCCGCTGGGGCGCCGACACGGTGATGGACCTGTCGACGGGCCGCAACATCCACAACATCCGCGAATGGATCGTACGCAATGCGCCGGTGCCGATTGGCACGGTGCCGCTTTACCAGGCGCTGGAAAAGGTCGGCGGCATCGCCGAGGACCTGACCTGGGAGGTGTATCGCGACACCCTGATCGAGCAGGCCGAACAGGGAGTCGACTATTTTACGATCCACGCCGGCGTGCGGCTGCACTATATCCCGCTGACCGTCGACCGGGTCACGGGCATCGTCTCTCGCGGCGGCTCGATCATGGCCAAATGGTGCCTGCACCATCACCGGGAGAGTTTTCTCTACGAGCATTTCGCGGAAATCTGCGACATCTGTCGTGCCTATGACGTGTCGTTTTCACTCGGCGACGGCCTTCGTCCCGGCTCGATTGCCGATGCCAACGACGCGGCGCAATTCGCCGAGCTGGAAACGCTCGGCGAATTGACACAGATCGCCTGGGCGAAAGATTGCCAGGTGATGATCGAGGGGCCCGGCCACGTGCCGATGCACAAGATCAAGGAGAACATGGACAAGCAGCTCGCCGTCTGCGGCGAGGCGCCGTTCTATACGCTTGGACCGCTGACGACCGACATCGCGCCGGGCTATGACCATATCACCTCAGGCATCGGTGCCGCCATGATCGGCTGGTTCGGCACCGCCATGCTCTGCTACGTCACGCCCAAGGAGCATCTCGGCCTTCCCGATCGCAACGACGTCAAGATTGGCGTGATCACCTACAGGATAGCCGCCCATGCCGCCGACCTGGCGAAGGGCCATCCGGCAGCGAAAGCCAGGGATGATGCCCTTTCCCGCGCACGCTTCGAGTTCCGCTGGGAGGACCAGTTCAACTTGTCGCTTGATCCCGAAACGGCGCGGTCCTTCCACGACCAGACCTTGCCCAAGGAGGCCCACAAGCTGGCGCATTTCTGCTCGATGTGCGGGCCGAAATTCTGCTCCATGCGCATTTCTCACGACATCCGCGCCGAGGCCCAAAAGGAGGGCATGGCGGCGATGGCGGCGAAATACCGCGAGGGCGGCGATCTCTACATGCCAGTTGGCGAGACCGACGCACCGCTCATGCCAGAGGCGCCGGAACCGTCATGAGAGTGCTGGTCAAAGGGGCCGGCGTCGCCGGCCTCACCGCCGCCTTCGAGCTCGCCGCCCGCGGCGCGACGGTCACAGTCGCCGAGACCCGGCATGGCATCGGTGGCAACGCATCGTGGTTCGCCGGCGGCATGCTGGCGCCATGGTGCGAGCGTGAAAGCGCTGAGCAGCCAGTGCTGGATCTCGGACGCGACGCCGCCGGCTGGTGGGATGCGGTGCTGCCGGGTCAGGTGACACGGGCCGGAACGCTGGTTGTTGCTGCACCGCGCGATGCGGGCGAGCTTGACCGGTTCGCAAGTCGCACGTCGGGCCATCGGCGTGTCAATGAGGACGAAATTGCGCTCCTGGAAACCGACCTCGCCGGCCGCTTCCGGCGCGGATTGCTCTTCCCCGATGAGGCTCATCTCGACCCGCGTCAGGCGATGGTGGCACTTCATGACAGGCTCGCAGCCATGGGTGTCGAGTTCCGCTTCGGCACCCACGCCCGGCATGTTTCCGGCTTCGATCGCCGGATCGATTGCACGGGGATGGCGGCAGAAGACGACGGGCTGCGCGGCGTTCGCGGCGAGATGCTGATCCTGCGCACGCCGGACATTTCGCTGTCGCGCCCGGTCCGGCTGCTACATCCGCGCTTTCCGCTCTATGTGGTACCGCGCACCGACCACCGTTTCATGGTTGGCGCGACGATGATCGAAAGCCAGTCCACAGGACCGGTCACGGCGCGTTCGATGATGGAGCTTTTGGGCGCGGCCTATGCTCTCCATCCGGCCTTCGGTGAGGCTGGCATCATTGAGACCGGCGCCGGCGTCCGTCCGGCCTTTCCCGACAACCTGCCGCGTGTCGAGGCATGTGGAAGCACCGTCGCGATCAACGGGCTCTATCGCCATGGTTTTCTCCTCGCCCCCGCCATGGCGCGCCAGGCGGCCGACCTGGTTTTCAATCAAGACGGAACCAAGGAACTTACTCATGAAGCTGATGGTCAACGGCGAAGCGCATGAGGTTGCCGCCACCACGCTGGCGGAGCTGCTTGCCGCGCTCGACTATGAGGGCGATTGGCTGGCAACGGCCGTCAATAGCGACCTCGTGCACAAAGCCGGGCGGGCGGAGTTCCAGTTGAGCGACGGCGACCGGATCGAAATCCTCTCGCCCATGCAGGGAGGCTAGCATGTTCGAACTTTTCGGGACGACGCTTGCCTCCCGGCTGCTTCTCGGCACGGCTCAACATCCTTCGCCTGCCATCCTTGCAGATGCGGTCAAGGCCTCGGGCACGTCGGTGGTGACCGTCTCGTTGCGCCGTGAAATGGCGGGCGGCAGGGCTGGCGAAAAATTCTGGTCGTTGATCCGATCGCTCGGCGTCAGAATCCTGCCCAACACCGCCGGCTGCCACTCCGTCCAGGAAGCGGTCACGACCGCGAAAATGGCGCGCGAAGTCTTCGGTACCAACTGGATCAAGCTCGAAGTGATCGGCAACCACGACACGCTACAACCAGATGTGTTCGGTCTGGTCGAAGCCGCCCGCATCCTGTGCGAGGACGGTTTTGCGGTACTTCCCTACACCACCGACGACCTTGTTGTCGCCGAGCGGCTGCTGGAGGCAGGCTGCAACGTCTTGATGCCGTGGTGCGCACCGATCGGTTCCGCGCTTGGGCCGGTCAACATCATGGCGCTGCGCTCGATGCGCGGACATTTCCCTGGCGTCCCGCTGATTGTAGATGCGGGGCTCGGACGACCGTCGCACGCGGCAACCGTCATGGAACTCGGCTTTGACGCCGTGCTCCTGAACACGGCGGTCGCCAGGGCGGCCGATCCGGTCGGCATGGCGCGTGCGTTCGGCAAGGCGGTCGAGGCCGGCCGTGAAGCTTTCAGTTCGGGAATGCTCGAACCGCGCGACGTCGCCGTGCCGTCGACACCGACGATCGGCAGGGCAGTTTTTTCATGAAGCTCGATCCCTTCTACCTGATCGTCGACAGCGCTGCCTGGATCGAGCGGCTGGTGCCACTCGGCGTCAAGCTGGTTCAGCTCCGCATCAAGACCATGGATCAGGCCGGGTTGCGCACCGAAATCCGCAAGGCGAAGGCCTTGTGTGCTCGACACCGGTGCCAGCTCATCGTCAACGATCATTGGCGGCTAGCGATCGAGGAAGGCTGCGACTTCGTGCATCTCGGCCAGGAGGATTTGCAGACCGCCGATCGTTCGCGGATTCGGGCAGCCGGCACCAGGCTCGGACTGAGCACCCATGATCATCTCGAACTGGAGACGGCCATGGCCGCCGAGCCCGACTACATCGCGCTCGGCCCCATCTACCCGACCATCCTGAAGAAGATGAAATGGACGCCGCAAGGGCTCGAACGGATCGCCGAATGGCGGGCATGCGTTGCTCCGATTCCATTGGTCGCCATTGGCGGCCTCAACCCGGAACGGCTCGATGGCGTCTTTGCGGCTGGCGCGGACAGCGCAGCAGTGGTGACCGACATCACCCTGAACGACGACCCCGAAGCGCGCACGCGGGAATGGATCGAAAAGACGGATCAATGGCGCTGAAGCGAGACCCGTATGTGCTTGTCGTCGGTGGCTCGGACTCCAGCGGGGGTGCCGGAATTGCGCGCGATATCGAGACGATCTCTTCGATTGGCGTGCGAACCTGCCTCGCCGTCACCGCGCTGACGGTGCAGACCCACGAAGCCGTCATGGAAATCCGTCGTTCGTCACCAAGCCTGGTGGCCGATCAGATGCGCGCCGCGCTGCAGGCCAACAAGGTGGCGGCCATCAAGATCGGCATGCTCGCAACGGCCGAGATCATCGTTACCGTTGCCGCAGTGCTGCGCGAAAATCCGCAGGTGCCGGCAATCCTCGACCCCGTGCTCGCCTCGACCTCAGGCCTGGCGCTGCTGGAAGCAGGTGCCATCGCCGTCATGAAGCGCAATCTGATGCCGCTTTGCCGTCTCGTCACACCCAATCTCATCGAACTTGCGCTTCTTATCGGGGCGGAACACGCGGTCGACGAGGACGGCGCAGTCAGGCAGGGCCAGGAACTGCTGGCCGCGGATGCGCAGGCCATTCTGATCAAAGGCGGTCATGGATCGGGACCCCGATCGACCGATATTCTGTTGCGCTGCGATCACGAACCAGTCCGCTTCGACACACCGCGCCTTGCTACGTCGATGCGCGGTACGGGATGCATGCTGGCCAGCGCGATTGCGGCGCATCTGGCAAAGGCAAGCCCGCTTGAAGACAGCGTGCGCAAAGGCAAAGGGTTTGTTTTCGAGAAGCTGCAAAATACACGACCCGCGGTGAAAGGGCCCGCGTGCTTGTCGTGAAATAGATCAATCCAATGGGAGCGAAACTGTCATGGACAACTCCGCCGACGGTGCCATCGCGCAGCCCGACACCTAAGGACGGTCTCCCTTGGCCTCAGTCGATTGCCGCGTTCACGAACTGCTTCTACGGCAGGAGCGGCACGAGCGGACCACGCTCAAACTGATCGCTTCCGACAACTTCGCCTCTTCGGCCGTGCTGGAAGCGACCGGTTCGATTTTCCCGAACAAGTACGCCGAGGGTATCGTCGATCAGCTTGAGAACCTCGCCATTGAGCGCTTGAAAACACTATTTGGCAGCGAACACGCCAACGTCCAGCCTTATTCCGGCTCGCCGGCAATCAGGCTGTCTATCGCGCGCTTTTGAGCCGGGGCGATAAAGTGATGGGGTTGCCCCTCCCCGGTGGCGGCCATCTCACTCATGGTTGGGCCGTCAACTTCTCCTGCACTGATTATAAGCGCGTCCCCTATGGCCTGCACGACAGATCTCTGCGTCCCGGCGGACGAGCCTGGCGCACCGATCCCGACCGAGGCGCATGAGCGATCATGAATGTCCTGGTCTAATGCGCCGGCGTCGCCCGCCTCACCGCCGCCTTCGAGCTCGCCATACGCGGCGCGGCAGTGACCGTTGCGGAGGCCTTGACTTGGTGGCAATGGGTCGCCGGCGCATGTTGACGCCGTGGTGCGCGCGTGAAAGCGCCGAGCAGCCGGTGCTGGATCTCGGATGTGACCCCGCCGACTGGTGTGATGCGGCAACGCCCGGCCAGGTAACGCGATCCGGACGTGGCCGCGCCGCGCTGGGTGATCTTGACCGGTTCGCCAGCCGCATCTCGGGGCGTGTCGACGATGGAGAGGAAATTACGCTCCTTGAGCCCGACCTCGCCCGCCGCTTCCGCCGCGGTTTGCTCTTCCGCGGCGAGGTCAATCTCGACCAGCGCCAGGTAATGGCGGCATTCATGACAGGCTTTCGGCCATGGGGCGTCGAATTCCGCTTCGGCGTCGACTTGGCCTTCGCTCACGCCGATTCGCCGTGCTTACGGGACTACCCGGTCTAGAAAAGCATCGAATGCGGCAGCAACTGAGCGAACCACAAAGCGATGCTCCTGCCGCACGCGAATGAAACCCTTTTCGATGTCCACTATCCCGTCCTCGGCCAGCATCGCCAAGCCTTCAGCTGAATCGAGAAAACGGATCGGATCAAATCCGTGGGCGGAACAGATTGCCGGCACATCGGCCTCGAGATCGCACATTAGCCGCTCGATGATTGCGGCTCGCACGCGGTCTTCGTCAGCGAGACGGTAGCCCTTCGACGTCGCCAGACGGCCGGCTGCGATGTGCCGGGTGTAGGAATCGCGCGTAACCTCGTTTTGGACGTAACCCTCGCCGATACGGCCGATAGCCGACGCGCCGAAACCGATCAGGGTTTTGCAGGTGTCGGCTGAGTAACCCAGCGAGTTGCGCCGCAGGCGACCGGTTTTCTGTGCCAG
>NZ_JHQR01000053.1 GCF_014843825.1 Mesorhizobium silamurunense | reverse complement strand
TACTTCGTCACCAACGCCGACAAGATGGTTGCCGAGCTCGAGGACGTCTACATCCTCCTGCACGAGAAGAAGCTCTCCAACCTGCAGGCCATGCTGCCGGTTCTCGAAGCCGTCGTGCAGACTCCCAAGCCGCTGCTCATCATCTCGGAAGACGTCGAAGGCGAGGCCCTGGCCACGCTGGTCGTCAACAAGCTGCGCGGTGGCCTGAAGATCGCCGCCGTCAAGGCGCCGGGCTTCGGTGATCGCCGCAAGGCCATGCTGGAAGACATCGCCATCCTCACCGGTGGCCAGGTCATCTCGGAAGACCTCGGCATCAAGCTCGAGAACGTCGGCCTCAACATGCTCGGCCGCGCCAAGAAGGTGTCGATCTCCAAGGAGAACACCACCATCGTCGACGGCGCCGGCAAGAAGGCCGAGATCCAGGGCCGCGTTGCCCAGATCAAGCAGCAGATCGAAGAGACCACGTCGGACTACGACAAGGAGAAGCTGCAGGAACGTCTGGCGAAGCTCGCCGGCGGCGTTGCGGTGATCCGCGTCGGCGGCGCGACGGAAGTCGAAGTCAAGGAAAAGAAGGACCGCGTCGATGACGCCCTCAACGCGACCCGCGCGGCCGTGGAAGAAGGCATCGTCCCCGGCGGCGGCGTTGCCCTGCTGCGCGCTTCGCTGACCATCAAGGCAACCGGCGCCAACTCCGACCAGACCGCCGGCATCAACATCGTGCGTCGTGCACTGCAGGCTCCGGCCCGCCAGATCGCGGCCAACGCCGGTGCCGAAGCTGCGATCGTCGCCGGCAAGATCCTCGACAACGGGGATGCGAATTTTGGCTTCAACGCCCAGACCGGCGAGTATGGCGACATGATCGCCATGGGCGTCGTCGACCCGGTCAAGGTCGTTCGCAGGGCTCTGCAGGACGCGGCCTCGGTCGCCGGCCTGCTCGTCACCACCGAAGCCATGGTCGCCGAGGCTCCGAAGAAGGAAGCCGCTGGCGGCGTGCCGGGCAGTATGCCCGGCGGCGGCATGGGCGGGATGGATTTCTGATCCGGCAAGAAAGCTTACAGACTACGGAAGGACGGCCGCGATGCCGTCCTTTTCTCTGGCGCCGATCCAAGCCAGTTGCCGGCCCATAAGCCTACATGCGGCGGCACTTTCATGGCGGACACCAATGAACTGAATTCATTCTGTTCGCCATAACGGCTTTCTCGCCCGCGAGGGCGCACTCCGGATGGCCTATGGCGCCATCTCCTTCATGGTTCTGCTCCTTCGGCGTCCCGCCGCAGGCTTCGCCGGCGGTGCACGCGCGTGTTCACCACGGACGTTCCGGCACGGCGCACCAAGTTGCGCAAACATTGACTGGAAGCTGTCCTGGCCGTTCGGATTTCTTGGGAGGCGGCATAAGTGTATAGAGCAGATAACACCGGCAAACATCGAGCCTGTGCGGTTGAACAAGTCGAATGCCCTCCAATGTCTCACGATCATCCATGATGTCGCCCCAGTTGTTGGCGATCGACTGGACTTCCTAGTTGCTGCCGTGCTTCGCCCTGCAACGGCAAGCTCGCGCCGGACGGAGTCATTGAGGCAAATGACCGCGGTCTCGCTCATGTCGAGAGATTATACTGCGGTCAAATTTGTTCAGCACCTTGACCGCAATACGCAGTGGCCGGAATCTCCTCTCTCACAATGCGGAGAGGGGATATCGACGGCTTTCAGTGATGAGTTCTCGTATTCTCCGACCAGTGCGTCGCCGGCGAGCCGGGATCATCGGCCTTCTTCTCAAAGCCCATGGCGAAGTCGTCAGCGTGACGCACGATCACAACGCAACCGTGTGCATGGCGACGACGCCGTTGGTGGGCCCAGAGATCGAGGATGTAATGCAGGACGATATTGGCGAGGAGCGGACTGATGCCCGCCCCTTGCGGGGTGCCCCTGTCCGTCTCTTGCTTCTCGCCGCTCTCAAGGACGCCAGCCCGCAACCACAGCCCAATGAGCCGTAGGATACGAGGATCAGCGATCATGCAGGGTATCCAACGCCATGTGGGGGCTCTCCGTCCCGGCCGGAAGCCGTAGGAGAACCCCCCGGAAGTCGGCCTCGGAGATAGCACTCAACACCTCGGCCACCGCGCTTTGGACGATCTTGTCTTCCAGCGCCGGCCACCGTCACCGCGTTAGACCAAAATAACGATATCGCGCAGTGGACGGATAACGACCGCTCAAGCCATCAGAGACGATCGCGGGAGGCAATCGATCGAATTGCTGAATTTAATCGGATCAACCCAGGAAACGCGGAAGCCACGAGGGCAATTCTGCGCCGTATGCCCCAAATTGTATTCTTGTCTTCCGTTGAAGATGCTGAGCTGGCAGCGCTGCTGTATTTGATCCGAGAGAAGAATGTTCCCCTCCAAGTCGTCTCGGAAAAAATCCAGCCTTATCGAGCCTCCCGTTGGGTTTTGAAACCCCCTATGCTATATGACCATCTACATGGTCAGGAGCCGTGACATGGACGCGATCAATCTGGCGGACGCCAAGGCACATCTGAGCGAACTCGTCGACCGAGTTGAGGCTGGGGATTCGATCGAGATCACCCGGCGTGGCAAGCCGGTCGCGCGCCTCACAGCGGTGACTAGGCCCCGCAAACGGATCGATGCGGCCCAGCTCCGATCCCTAACGGCAACCATGCCACCGCAGGCGGAGGATGCCGCCAATCTGGTACGGTCGATGCGAGATGGCGATCGCTACTGATGCTCTATCTCGACACGTCGCTGATCGTCGCGGCACTCTCCAATGAAGCGATGACCCCGCGCGCGCAGGTGTGGCTCGCGGACCAGGATCCCGCGCAGCTTCATATCAGCGACTGGACGATCACCGAGATGTCCTCTGCCATGGCGATCAAGCTACGGACTGGGCAGATTAACCTGGAGCAGCGTGCCGCGGCGCTCGCGATGTTCAACAATCTGGTCGCCGAGAGCTTCACCGTGCTGCTGGTCACGGGCGGGCATTTCCGGGCGGCAGCGAGATTCCTCGATCAGCACATGCTCAGGCTGCGCGCCGGCGACGCGCTGCATCTCGCGACCGCGTCGGAACACGGCGCCACGGTCCACACTCTGGACCAGCGTCTTGCTGAGGCCGGTCCGGCGCTCGGCGTGCCGACGCAACTTCTGGCATAATCATGGCCCTCACCAATGTCGATCGTCAGGCTGATCCGGGCACCGCTGAGACAGGCTATGGTCCGCAGCCGCAGCCCGCCATATTCCAGCTCTTCGCGAATACGATCGACGCGAAGTGCATCAACATCGAATTCCACGCCATCGTCTGCGGCCTGTGCCAGGGATTTCTCGAAACGTCGCGAGCATCGGTTTCGGGCTCGGGTCACCGAAGCCCAACAGGTCAAGGTCGCGCGTGCCGCGATGCGGATCACCAATCCAGCTCATCAATCAGAATCGCCCCCCTCAGCACGAAGCGGTCGGCATGGCGTGACCGGCTGAACGGAACAATGGCCGCTCAAGGGCGAAGCGGGTCAGCACCAGTTCGAAACTCTGGCCGCTTGCCTTGGCAAGCAGTAGCAGGCGAGCGTGCACCGAAGCCCCCGCACCCTCCGCGCTCATCCCGTCCACGATGACCCGAGATACCCCAGATTACCGCGAGTTGATTCCTTCGACCGCCATTATGAAGACGGCGGTGGCCGCCAGCACGCGGCGGAACATGGGTTCGAAATACGCAAGCAGCGCAAAGGGGCTGTCGCCGGCAAGGGCGCGAGACGAAAGATGACATACAAAAGCGACATGTCGGCTCAAGCCCGTTGATCGGAAGAATGGGTGCGGCGGATCGAAGTGCTCGCACCATCCAAACGGCCAGGCGCACTTTTCGTCCACACATCATGCGTTCCGGCCCGCATAAAGCGAACCAGGCATCGCAGAGGGACGCCCTTGGTGTTACACGCGCTGATTAGAGCAAAGCAAAAGTCAGCGCAACGCGAACTCGTGCCGCAGAACCTTAGTCGCGGCAGTTACATTCATCTTCTTCGGCGTTTTGCCTTCTTGAGGTTTTCTCGTTGAGGCCGACAATGCGCCTGTTGAGACGGCTGGACAATACTGCGCAGTCGCCGAAGACCACCTCCACATCCTCGAACGAGACGAAATTACCGCCATCCCGCGCAAGGCTCCGTTGAGCGAGACGGCGGACCATTTCCTTGACATAGGCCGCGCTGCTGCCCTCTGATCGTGCGGCGGCATCGGCCACCGCTCCGTCCTCGAAGACGAGCGTCCGACCATACAGCCCGATCAGCCGCTCGCGGCAACCGGCGTCGGGAAGCGGGATCTCAATTGCTTCGTCCACTCGGCCTGGGCGCGAGGCGAGCGCGTCCTCGATGTCCTCCGGTCGGTTTGTCGTCAGGATGAAGAGGATATCTGCATCTGGTGCGAGACCATCCATCTCGTTCAACAGACGGCTGAGTAGGCTTTCGGCCTTCTGACCATAAATGTCTTCTCGCAACTGGCCCACCAGATCGACGTCCTCCAGCACGACGATGCTCGGCTGCAGGGTACGAGCCAGTGCGATGTAGGAGGCAATCTGCTTCATCTGCCCAGCCGTGACCAGAACGGTGGTGCGCCCGACCAGGTTGGCAGAAACATAACGGATGACGTGCGTCTTGCCTGTGCCAGGTGGTCCGTAAAGCAGAATGCCCTTTTGCGTCGATTGGCCGAGGCGCTTCAGCCCCTCTCGGTGTCGATCAAAGTCGAAGATGTGGGTGTCAAGACGGGCCATAGTTGCCTCGGAAAGCACCACGTCATTCCTGGGTACGGCAGGAAGGCGATGAACCCGCATCGTTCCCGGCATCCCGGAGTTTCGTGCATCGGGTTCGAAAGAGAGAACCTTGTTGCGGTAGTATCGCGAGCTTTCGCCTGCCGCCTGGATCTTGCGAAGAAATTCGCGCGAGAAGGCGGATGCCTGCTCGCCAGGCAGATAGGCAATTTCCACTTGAACCGTTCGCCCGCCAAAGTAGTCAAAAAACTGCGATTGCAAGATCGCGACAGGCTCTTCGCCGATATGGAATAACCATAGGCCATTGTGCAGAGACGGATAAGGCAGATCTTCGCCGATATCGATGTCCTGATATTCCAAGGGTGTCAGCGCAACGACGGCTTCTCCCTCGCGAATGACCATGTCCGACAGCTTCATGGCATTGAACTCGTGCCGCTGGTGGACGCCGACGAGCTTGGGAGACAGAGCTGCAATCTGCTCTTCAATCACCGTTTGAAGGTCAGGCAGGAGATATGGAGCAAACTTTCGGCGCGAGCTAGCGAGACGCGTCAAATCATCGTTTTTGAAATGCCGACACAGTGCCAGCCAGGCAAAGGGATCGATATCGGTCATAGCAACATCCCATTGCGAGTTGATTTGAGCGGAAGATCAATGCGATCCTGCATCATGTGTCGTCACGGCGCCGCTGAGCTCTGCGACGCATTGCTGGCGTCCCCCGACAAGATCATCGGAGCAATTTGCGTGCCGGATTGGCACTCCGTTTGCGCTACATCGTTTGCCCGCTAACGGTGGCCCGGCCTTGTGGGCCTTTCGGTCGGGCTTGCGACATTCTTGTCCAGTTTCGGACACAAGAAGGTTGCCGATAGACACGCTCGGGGAGACCAAATGGAACCTCAAGCATGTAATGTCGCACCCGAGCCGAATTCGATCCTCGCCGAGTCCGGCCCAGGGCGCTTGCTGAAGAGCGCGCGTTCACGGTTGCTGCTAAAGGCGGGTGCTCGGGGTTAGCCGTGCCTCTGCGCATGCAAGAACACGCTAGCGGCAGACACTGTGCAATAGCTGCAGTGCCGCCCGTGTGGGTATTGGGCTTTCAAGCCAAAAGGGTCGCTGCAAAGGCATCTTCAATTGAAATGGCATGCCGCTTGCTCCTCGTGGTTAGAGCCCATCAAAGCACGAAGAAAGCGACTACCGAACCATGGCTGAGAGGCGAACCTCTATACGATCGTCCGAGGCGACGGTGCCCACTCCCGCTGGAGATCGGGAAATCGTCCGCTTCGGAGGGCCTTGCCTGGTAGCTGGTTTGCGCATGGCAGATCCGATACCGGCACGCCAACACATGGCGCTCGCGCAATTGCTGTTTGCCGGTTCTGATCAGCATGTGAGTGCCCAAGAGTCCCATCAAAGGGTCGCCCACGCTTATTTCGATACTGACTACTTTCGGTTGCCATCACTTTTTCCCGGGTACGAGCAGCGGGTGATCGATGCCGCGTCTGGCGCCATAGCCGTGGAAAAATTGCCCAAGCGACTCGGAGGCCTCCAGCTCAGTCATATCGATGGCGCTCGGGTAACGAACACCAGGAGCCAGGACATTCCCATACATCCAGACGGAAAAAGGAGGTCGAGAGCCGCGAGGGCCTCATCTTATCCCCGGCACGCGGGCCCTAGCTGGCTATTGCGCCAGTCCCAGCTGAAATCCAGTACACCAGTTTTTTCCAGAGGAGCAAGTTGATGACCGTTCAAAAGAAGGTTCCCTTCGTTACCTTTCTCACGCGTGTTCGCGACGAGTCAGTCCAGGGGCCAAATCCATATCGCTGGGAAGAAAGAACATCTGACGACTACTTTGCCGGCAAGCGCGTCATCCTGTTCTCGCTGCCTGGCGCCTTCACCCCGACCTGCTCGACCTACCAATTGCCCAATTTCGAAGATCTCTATGACGAGTTTGAGAAGGAGGGAATTGACGCGATCTACTGCGTCTCCGTCAACGATGCCTTCGTCATGAATGCATGGGGGAAGTCCCTGGGCCTGCAGAAGGTCGGGCTCATCCCCGACGGCTCAGGCGAGTTCACGCGCAAAATGGGCATGCTGGTCGCAAAGGATAATCTCGGCTTCGGCATGCGCTCCTGGCGCTACGCCGCCCTGATCGACAACGGCGTGGTGGAGCAGTGGTTCGAGGAGGAAGGTTTCTCCGACAACTGCGAGACCGACCCCTATGGCGTATCGTCCCCGCAGAACGTTCTTGAAGCGCTGAAGGCCGCCGCATGACCTAGAGGTCGTCTCACCGATCACATTACTCACGGCCAAAAGCCTCCTCGATAGGATTATCGCGCTCACCATGCAATCATCAGCAAGCCTGCTTCAGCGCCA
Source organism: Mesorhizobium silamurunense (assembly GCF_014843825.1). Classification (GTDB taxonomy): domain Bacteria; phylum Pseudomonadota; class Alphaproteobacteria; order Rhizobiales; family Rhizobiaceae; genus Mesorhizobium; species Mesorhizobium silamurunense. The sequence goes on along the minus strand of NZ_JHQR01000053.1, from coordinate 47,146 downwards.
GAAGCAATCTATAGTTGCCTCGCCTCAACTCATTGAGTCGATACGATTGCTGCAACTGGCGCATGCCGAACTGCATCAGTTCGTGGAGCAGGAACTCGAGAAGAATCCGCTTTTGGAGCCTGCTTCAAACGATGCCGAGGCTCTTGGCGACGTTTTGCCGGGGGAGGATCAGTACATCGGCGCAGGCGAAAACGACGTTGCCAGGCCGACCATGGCCGAATCCCGCGAACGGCTCGGGGAAAGGAAAACACTTCGCAACACGGCCAACAACTCACCGGGCAATCGCCCTGCCTTCGACGAATTTGTCGCCCTCACCGAAACATTGCACGACCATGTCGCTCGCCAGATCGCTCTCACTGCGCTCACACCACAGGAGCGGCGGATTGCTGGCCAGCTTGCCGCGCAACTGGAAGACACTGGCTATCTTCGGGCAAATCTTTTGGAGCTTGCGGAGAGCCTAAACATCCGGGCGGCTGATGTGGAACGGGTTCTGGGAACCTTGCAGCACTTTGATCCACCTGGAATCTTCGCGCGGACGCTCAGCGAATGCCTTGAGATCCAGTTGCGCCAGCGAGACCGGTTCGACCCGGCGATGGCAACTTTGGTTGCCAATCTTGAAATGCTTGCGCGACGTGATTTTCAGGCATTGAAGCAGCGTTGTGGTGTCGATGAAGAAGACCTTCTCGACATGTTGCAGGAAATCCGTGCCCTCGATCCCAAGCCTGGAAACCGATTCCAATCCGGAGCGTCGGAATGCATCATACCCGACGTCTTGGTCATGCCCTCGCCGGGCGGTGGATGGCAAATCGAACTTGATCCAGACACGCTACCCAAGCTGCTGATCAACCAAACCTATTTCGCCGAAGTCTCGCGCCACGCGGTCCAGAATTCGAAAGATCAGGCGTTTCTCAACGAATGCTTGCAAAACGCGAACTGGCTAATCCGCAGCCTCGATCAGCGCGCCAAGACGATCCTTAAGGTTGCGACCGAAATCGTGCGCCAACAGGAGGCATTTTTGGAACATGGCGTCGCCCACCTGAGGCCTCTCAATCTCAGGACTGTCGCTGACGCGATTAACGTGCATGAGTCGACTGTAAGCCGAGTGACATCGAACAAGTACATGCTTACCCCACGCGGGGTGTTCGAAATGAAGTATTTTTTCACTGTCCCGATCGCCTCCTGCCAAGGCGGCGACGCGCATTCCGCCGAAGCTGTCCGCCATCGGATCAAGGAGATAGTCGCCTCAGAATCGCCCCACGACGTGCTTTCCGACGATGACATCGTCGGCCGGCTCAAGGAAACCGGCATCGAAGTAGCACGCCGCACCGTCACGAAATATCGCGAAGCGATGAACATCCCCTCCTCTGTACAACGGCGGCGGGAAAAGCGCTTATGGCTAAATGGCGAACGTCGGCCTCGCACCGCTGACGAAAGCGGCGCTTAATCCAGAGCGATCCCGTTCTTTATGCGTGCGAGGCGGCTTTCGCCTTCCTCCAGGCCGAAGCAGTTTTCGAAATCGTTGCATTCCCGGCAACTGGGCGCGGTGCACAGCGAAAAACCTTCCGCCTCGCAAAGCTTGCGGTAAAAGTACCTCTTCCATTTCATGTTCTGGGTGTTGCCGGCTGCCAGCGTCGGAAAATGCGTGGCAAGCAGGCGGCTGAGATCGGCCCGATTGGAAAGGCCAAGGTCCTGCCACAGATGATCATCGCGCATGGCACGTCGCGCGATGATCTTGGCGAAGCGGGTGCTCGCCGGGTCGTCCGGCCGGGCATGGGCCAGCAGCAGGCCGCGCAGAAGTTCTTCCTCCATGTCGGGCTCGGGGTCGCTCACCTCTTTCAAGGCGAAGGCGTTGACAGCAACAGCGGGGAAACCGCGGGGCAGGACGTCGCGCAGCTCGGCGCGCGAAAGACCGGTCGCCCCCGTCGCCGTCGCCTCGCCGGCCTCGACCTCCTCGAGCGCACGCGAAAGCACACACGCAAGCACATGCTGGTCGAATCTCCTCTTTTGGCGGGCGCTGAGCCGGCAATTGTGATGGGCGAACATGGTGGCGTTCTCCTGGTTTATCCTCCAGCATGCGGCGACCTTGTCGGTCGCAACATGGGGCTGGCAGGTCTTCGAGCAGACGGAGGCGCAGGCTCTGCAGCCAGCGCAGCGACCGGCATGGTCGACGACCATGATCATGCGATCGAGCTCGCCGTCGAAGTCATCGTCCTCGCCGTCGCAGGCGCCGAGGATTTCACCCGCGCCATCGATGCCGTGCGCACGGTGAACGCTGCGTTCCGGCCGGAGGCCGTAGCAACGCGATGGAAGCCGGGGCAAGGCATTCGTTGACAGACCTTCGATATAGGTCCCCTGAACCTGTCGCTGCGAGCGACCTCGGCTGCCTGCCTGCTGTTGACCGCGCGCTTCTGCCTTTCGAAACGACTAACCAGCCGAGGTGAGAGTTCAAGCCGTTGCGGATTTCAAACCCTGGCATGAGCGAGCGACTTGTTGACCGCCGGGATGATCTTGTCTCCCCAGAGCTCGATCTGGCGCAGCATAGTCTTTTGGTCGAAATCCCCCAACTGGGTCTGAATTGCGATCTGGTCTGGTTTCAAGATATCCACCTCTTCCAATAGGCGATCAATCACGCGATTCACGCTGCCGATCGGCAGGTTCTCGCGCATCGTCTCGAATGACAGGTCCTGCTGCGTCGGCGTTTCCTGCAGCAGATAGCCGTCCAGGCTCTGCTGGCGTCGTTGATGTAGTGCTTCAGACAGCCGGCGCTGGAAGCGGGCATTGTCGAGATAGCTGTTGATCTCTGCCTCATCGTCGCTGGCATAGCAGCAGCGCAGCAGCGATATCTTGGCGTCCGTGACATTCTTACCTGCGGAAGCCGCCGCCCTCTTGATGGATTCGCGCAGCGTGCTCAAAGTCGCTAAGCCATTGTGGAATGCTGTGACAAAGAAATTGTGTCCCTCACGATAGGCCCTGCGCATGCGCGCGGACCCGCCGGCGATCCAGATCGGCGGTGTCGGCTTCTGCACGGTGCGTACCGAAATCGCTGTCGGGGGTATGCTCTCATACTGGCCGTCGTGCTCGAAGATGTTTTGATTGAGGCCCTTCAGAAGGATGTCCAAGTATTCCGAGAAGACGGCCGGAGCCTCATCGACATTTACACCGAAGCGCTCGAACTCGAATTGCTGGTACCCCAAGCCGACGCCGAGCTCGAGACGGCCGTTCGCAACGATGTCGGCGAAGCCGATCTCGGAAAGCAGGCGCTGAGGTTGATAAAGCGGCAGCACGCAGACGGCGGTGCCAAGGCGAATGGTGCTCGTCACGCCGGCGCAGTGCGCCACCATCATCAAGGGCGAGGGAATCAGGCTGTAATTGTTGAAGTGGTGCTCCGCGAACCACGCAGTATCGAAGCCAGCCTGCTCGGATACGACAGCCTGTTCAATGGAGTTGCGGATGACGCTATCGGACGATTGATGATAGCCGCGCTGGGCGGCAAGGATGAAGGTCGCGAATTCCATGGTGCTTCCTTGTTTACAGAGGGAGTTTGCCGGTCAGGGGCAGCGCCCGGCATGCGCACAGAAGGCATTGGCCGCAGCGTCGCTCCAGCCCTTGGCGCCGGCGTATTCTTGCGGCAAACCGCTCGCCATTCGGCGGTTGCGGGCGCGCCCCGAGCGGTTGGAACCGCGACCGCGATGAGGACGTTTTCGTCATGGCCGAAGATGACATGCTCGATTGCAGGAAACGCTGCGGAGGCGCGCGCAGCCGAAGCCAGAAGCCCTGGACGTCTTCGGCTTCGATGAGCAGCAACCCGTCGGCTGGCGAATGGTCGATAGTCAACCCACGGTCTCCGCAAAACATTCGTCATAGAGTTCACAGGCGTTTCCCGGATCACCGAACGAGGTCCAGCCGCCGTCCACGTAGAGGATCGAGCCGTTGATGTATGAGGCGTCAGACGACGCAAGGAAGAACGCCGCATCTGCGACGTCTTCTGGCCGTCCCGTCGTGCCTGTGGGGATGCGTCGTCCGATTGCTGTCGAGTCGATGCGGCCGGCCTTCGCCAACTGAGCAAGTGCAGGCGTGCGGATGTAGCCGGGAGCGACGGTGGCTGTTCGTATCCCCACCGGTCCGAGTTCGGCCGCCATGCATCGGGTCAGAATGTCCATCCCCGCCTTGGAGGCGCCGTAGGCATGGCGCGGCGCGAACGGCAGATAGTTGTTGATCGATCCGAGGTTGAGGATCACGCCGCCGGGGCCCATCGCCTTGAGCGCCTCGCGCGCGCAGGTGAAGGCTCCGGTGAGATTGACCTCCAGGACGTGTTCGATCTGTTCCGGTGCTTGTTCGATCCCCGACAACAAGGTCTCGGCGACGGAGGCACCGTTGACGAGGACATCAATGCGCCCGAACCGTCCCCGCAGCTCCTCGAATAGGGCCACCACCTCGCTCTCAACGGCCACGTCCACGGATTTGGCCGGGGTCTTGCCGCCGAGCAATCCAGCGAGCTCTGCCGCTGCAGCGCCATCTCTATCAGCAATCACGACGGTATCGCCGCTGGCGGCAAAGCGGCGAACGATGGCCGCGCCTATGCCGTTCGCGCCGCCCGTGACGAGCACGATTCGTGCGTCGGTGCGTTCGTCCGGACGGGAGAGTTCGGCTCGGGGCGTCCCATCCACCGGTGGGTGCGCATCCCCCGGCTGGTTGAACGACATCCAGCCGCCGTCAACCGCGAGCACCGATCCGGTGATGTAGCGCGCCTGCGTGCTGGCCAGAAAACGCACGGCGCGGGCGATCTCGTCGGACCGCGCCAAGCGCCCCATCGGCACACGGCGGCGCACGGCGGCGAGGTCCACTTTGCCCGCGCGTTCCAGTTCTGCGACCATCGGCGTGCGCACGTAGCCCGGCGCTACCGCCGTCACGCGGATGCCACAAGACGCCCACTCGCATGCAAGCGACCTCGTCAACGAGATCAGGCCTGCTTTCGAGGCTGCGTAGGCATTGCGTTTGGGATTGCCGACCATGCCTGCCATGGAAGCGACGTTGACGATGGCACCGCCTCGCCTCATGCGTCTCGCCGCTTCGCGAGCCATGACGAACGGCCCAATTAGGTTTACTGCCAGGCCGCGTCGGAAGGCGTCGACGCCGGTGTCGACAGTCGCAGCCATGGTGGGTCCCACCGCTGCGTTGTTGATGAGGACGCCGATCTCAGCGAACTGTGCTTCGACCCGGCCGTAAAGCGCGAGAATATCCTCCTCTTTCGAGACATCGCACTCGAGGCCGAGATGCGGGTAGCCGAGACCACGAGCTAAATCAACGACGCCGCTGCCCGGAAGGTCCACCGCAACAACAGTGTCTCCGTCCCCGGCAAGAATATCGACCAGGGCTCGGCCGATCCCGCCTGCGGCGCCTGTAATGATGACGATGCGTCCTGCCTGCTTCATGAGCTTCTCCGGGACGACCTCAGCGATCTCAGCCCATCACCCGTTGGGCAGCGGAATGACGTTAAGCAGCCCGCCCGGGTGACAGACAGTTGCGGCCCCAGATAGACGTCTTGCGTTTCGCCAGCGGTCCAACTCTCGATTTGGCAGTCGAAGCTGGTGAGGGCCACCGAGGACAGGCGCTTACCTTGATGAAAGGCTCTGCCGGAATCCCGCAAAATCGCTGCACAAGCATCGTCAGCAGGCTCGTGGCGACAGGGCTGATCGCTGTCACGGTCAAGCCTTCGCGGGCGGAAAGGCAATCCTACCGGCCGCATCTTCACCGGGCAGGCTTTCGCCGGGCGCGCTGTAACATTGCAAAGTTGCATAGTCTCTTGTCCCCTCGGCCAACGCGAATCTCCCGTTCGAAATCTCTGAAGGCATCATGGCGAAAAAGGAATGCGACGCTTCCCGAGCGCGTAGACCGGATCGTGCGGATGAGGTGCTCCAATCGGCTGTCGCGGGCCGAACCGTTCTGCGTCAAGGACCGCTGGTGGGATCTGCTCCTCGAGCCAATCGTAGACCACCGTCCGTTCGGCAATCCGCCACTCCCCTTCCCTCTTCTGAAACAGATCGCAGTAGCGGCCGCAGAGGAGCGTCTGGCGTACTTCTCCGTATTTGTCAGGTCCGTGTTGCAGCGCGGTGAAATAGCTCTCGACCGCGGCCTCTGCCCGGCTGATGAATTCGATCAGGACGTTCGTGATCTGATGGATGTTGCGAGGCTCGGTCTTGAAGACACCGAGCGCAAACCGGATGAAGCCCTCTGCCGAGCCGCAATAGGCCCCGTGTTTGTCATGCGCATCGGGCCAGTAGGCGCTGCGCAACGCCGCCTCATCCGCGCGATCTATCCCCCGGCAGTATCGATAGAGGCAGTCGCGGATTGCCTCACGGTCGTGTAATTCGTTAATATTTGCCTGGTCCATCGTCTCTACCGCAAGTTCGGTGATAGGGAGGAGGAGGGTGGGACAGCGGCCGCCTGCCGTCTTTCAGAATGCGGCCACAGGGTCGATCCCCATTCAAGCCCGCCAGACTCTCGGTTCAATGGCGTCCGGTACAACTCGCGCAGCGGGTGTAGGGTCGAGTTCCAGCGCACGTTCGGGGCAGGATCGCGCACCGCGTGACGCAAGCAGTTGCTGCCCCTCCGCAACCTCAATGTCACCGGGCAGGATGTAGCCCTCGTCATCAAGCTTGAAGACGTCCGGCGCTTGCGCCGAGCATCGCGCGTGACCCTGGCATTTGGTTTTGTGAACAATAATGCGCATAGCGCCACCTCCAATGTCTGTGCCCCGGCTCGAGACGGGCTTGGTCAGGACCAGTCCAGGATCAGATTTTCGATCCCGAATAGATGGCCGCCGGAGGTAATGGGTGCCGTAGCGTTCTGGATCCGGAAAGCCGGGATACGCGCCAGCCACTCCTCCAGGCCAATGACAATCTCCCGCCGGGCAAGGTGTGAGCCAAGGCAACGATGGGGACCATAGCCAAAGGCGGCGTGGCGGTTGTCCTCTCGCGCCAGATCGACCGTGTTGGGGCATTCGAATTCCGCTGGGTCACGATTGGCAATCATCGCGGCGCAGGAAACATAGTCCCCCTTGCGGATCGGCGCGCCTTCGAAGTCTATATCTTTGGTTGCCACTCGGATTATCTGAACGCTTGGATAGGCGCGCAGCAATTCTTCGGCTGCGAGCACGATTCGGTCCGGTTCGCGCCGGAGCAAATCTTGATCTTTGATGTTGCGCGCGAGATAAGCCAAGCCAAAGCCTATAGCTGCCGCGACCGTGTCGAGGCCCGCAATGAACACGAGCACGCCGATCCCACGGACTTCCTCCTCGGTCAGCCGGCGGCCCTCGACCTGTGCCTGGATGATGAAAGTCATGAAATCGTCGACCGGTTCCTTGCGGCGCTTGGTTGCAAGTTCGTCGATGAAGGCCACAATCGTCCGGGCCGCCGCCGGTCGCTTCACATCGTCGCCGTGGAGCAGATCTTTCGCCCAGCCGACAAATGTATCGAGTCGGTGATCCGGAAGCCCCAGAAGGCGAAGAAAGATGCTGACCGTGAAAGGAAAGGCAAAATCCTTCATGACGTCGCAGCTTGTGCCCGATGCGGCGATCCTAAGGATCAGCGTGATTGCTCGCTCGCGGACCTTCGGCTCCAATACCACCACCCGCTTTGGCGAAAGCAGCGGATTGAGCAGTGAGCGAAAGACGCCATGGGCCGGTGGATCGAGTTCAAGCGGGATCATCGGCCAGTTTTCGCCCAGCGCGGATGAGAAGATGCTGCGATGGCTGGAAAAGGTTTCGGCGTCCTGCAGCACACGGCGTTGGTCTGCGGCGCGAGTGATGACCCAGGTACCCCGGCCATCGCGCGTGTTGTAGGGCGAATAAAAGATCGGCGGCCCGGCATGGACGCAAGCGACAGCTGCGTGCGGATCTCCGTTGGGCGTCGACGCCATGCCAGGCGACGTAAACAGACTGAAGTCCCTCACCATTTCGGGCGGGACATGATCTGGAACCGCATTAATCGTCATTTGGTCTCTCCTGAACGTCAGGCGTTCTTGCGCTAGATTGGATCGCACGGCTGGTCACAAGGTCGATTGCCAGCACGGGACACGCCCCGGATCAGGCGCCGTACAGATTGGTCAATGACGCTGAACTCCATCACGCACTGCTGACGCCACCCTACAAAACTGTCAGAGAGCAAGTTGCGTGCCGGTTAGCGCACCGTTTGTGTTGCACCACTTGCCCGGTAACGGCGGCCGAGCCTTGGCGGCCTTTTGGTCGGGCTTGCGACATTCTTGTTCAGCTTCGGACATCTCTCGTTCTGGTGACCGAGCGTTCCCGCCGAACCTCGGGGCATTGTCCCGTCCTCGACGACAGCGTCTCCGACTCAAGGAAACGGCATCGATATTGCACGCCGCACGGTCACAACATGTCGCTGAGTGCCGCCGGAAAAGGCGGCGCTTCTGGCTTTGATGGGTCGACCCATCCACCCCATGTTGCAGCGCATTCAAACTGAAGAGCTTATTCATGGCCGAATCGGCGACAGGCTTCACGGACGCTGCTCTGCACGAGCCAGAAAAGCCCGATCAACGGTCTTGTCCCGCATGGGGTGCGGTCATTTCGCTTGCCTTGGGCACCTTCGGACTGGTGACGGCAGAGTTTCTACCTGCAAGCGTGTTGACGCCACTCGCGCATGATCTCGGTATCACCAAGGGTGCGGCTGGTCAGGCGCTGACAGCGACCGCAATCGCCGGGACGATCTCGGCGCCGACGATGGCCATTATTACAAGGCGCCTGGACCGCAAAATCGTTATGTGGGCGATGACGCTGCTGCAGATCCTGTCCAACGTTCTGGCGGAGGTCGCCTGGTCACTGCCAGTTTTCCTGACGGCACGTGTCGTGCTCGGCATAGCGCTCGGAGGCTTCTGGTCGATTTCGGCAGCGCTGGCGATGCGGCTCGTTCCAAGTCACTTCCTGCCGCGCGCCATGTCGATCATCATCACCGGCGTTTCCGTCGCTACCGTTTGCGCGCCTCCTGCCGGCGCTTATGTCGGAGAGATCTGGGGATGGCGAGCCGCCTTCATGATCGCCGTATTCGTTAATGCCATAACATTGCTGGTCCAACTCATAACCATTCCGACGCTGCCTCCGATTGAAGTGGCTACATTCCGCAGTCTGCTAGATGCGGCCAAGAATCCAACGACCAGGGTCGCGTATTTGGTTGTCCTGCTGGTCGCTTCTGGGCACTTCGCCAGCTTCATCTACATCCGTCCCTTTCTCGAGAAGATTCCTGCGCTCGATATCGAGACGATCTCGCTAGTCTTGCTCGCTTCTGGCATCGGCGGTTTCTTCGGTAATTTGGCCGGCGCATTCGTGGGCAAGCACAGCCTCAAGGCAGTCGCGGCTCTTCCGCCCCTGCTCATAGCGATAGCCGCTGTCTCGCTGCTGACGGTGGGAGCATCGGCCTTGGTCTCGGCGATTGCGGTTGTCGTATGGGGTTTTGCCTTCGGCGCGGTGCCGGTGGGGCTACAGACGTGGATGGTGCTGCGCGCTGCTCCCGAGCAGGCCGAAAGCGCCGGTGCGCTAATGACCGCAACGTTCCAGTTGGCCATCGCAGCCGGCGCGATTTTCGGCGGACTACTGGTGGATAATGCCGGCGTTGCTAGCGTCGTTGCCTACAGCGCGGTTGCCACGTTCCTCGCCGTCCCGACAGTGTTCGTGCTCGGCCCAAAACGCGAAACCTAGACCGCCTGACAGACGAAGCCCTCAGCGCGGTGCGGCGAGAGATGGTATCGCATCAGGCCGCGCGGCGCGATCCTGCGCACGATTACTCTGGCGGTTGCAGGCTTCGTCTCGCCAATCGCATAGCCGCCTGGATCGCGGCTACTGTCTCTTGCGCGGCGGCTTTCCGATCGGGCATGACCCAGCACCGGCGCTGCTCCGCGGCGCAGCCGCCAAGATCGTCAGCGTCCCGGCTGTTGCCCCAGCAGTGCCGCCCGAGACCGGCGCGTCGATGAATCCTCGCCCGGTCGCGGTAACGCGCGCGGCGATAGATTCGACCGATTTCGGCGGACCGGTCGCCATCAGACAGACGGTCGCGTCAGAAGGCGCTGCCGCAAGCGCTCCATCGGTGAAGAGCACCGCTTGCGCCTGCGCCGCATCGACCACCATAAGCAAGACAAAATTCGCGCCCGCGCAGGCTCCGGCAGCCGAGACGGCCGGCGTGCCTCCCGGAGCTTGTAGATCCGCGAGGCTCTTTGCGGCGATATGGAAGCCCTGAACTTCAAAGCTGCGCTTGAGAAGATTTCGGGCCATGGGCCCGCCCATCGAACCGAGTCCGATGAAGGCGATCTTTGTCATGCTGCATCCTCCTCGGCGGCTAGTCGCAGCGAAGCCACCTTCTAAGCTTGTCGTTTGGACAGGGCGCGTCGGAGTGCCCTGCGCCGTTGCATCTTGGCTTCGAAGCCAGCAATACTCGGAAGACCTCTACGATCACGCGCAAGGGAATGCAGGGATGCTTACCATAGGCGGCTTCGCGGCGCTGGCCGTCAGTGCGCCGCCTCCGCGCCGACAGGGGAGCACCCGGGTTGATGCCGACCAATGGTCGACGCTGTCTTCCGGCCATGCGCCGCCGCCGAGCGTAACGACGGCGAGGCGGTTCTCGCGCGTCGAAATCATCGAAGCAAGTTGCGTGCCGACTCGGCGCTCGATCTGCGTTACACAGCTTGCTCGGTAAAGCGGTGGCCCGGCCCTGGCGACCTTTTGGCCGGGCTTGCGACATTCTTGTTCAGCTTCGGACACAAGTAGGTGCGGTAGACACCCCACGGAGGCGGGAGGCGAGATCGCGTTCTTCGCGCAGAACCAATAACCATCGCGGTTGGTGCCGCCGCAATTGTGGAAATCGAAGGGTGCTGTCGCGATCAAGGTGGGGGTCTGGGTCGCCCCTTGACCGACTGGAAGACTGCCTGTTCAGCACTCCCGGACAATGTCTGACAACCGACATTGACGGTCGCTTTGTCGGGTCCGCGACGCAGGACTGATCGACCTCCTGTACCTGGTTAAGTCATTGAATATTATATGGAAGGCTCTTTTTGAGCCCCTTAGTACGATGTCGGCATGATTTTTGAGGCTTCCTCGGCGCGAGGGGTCAGGAGTTGCCGAACCGATATTCTCGTCGTGTGACAATTCCGTCGTTCCCGGCGCACCGATGCCCCAAGGGCCGTGGACAGCTATCTCGCCGAAGTCGCCACCCGGCCTACCGGATCAGTGACGCTGAGCCGGAGGCAGGGTGGCGGCGGGCTAGAGCGGGTCTCGACTGCCTGCCGTTTCCCTGGGCGGCCATAGCGGAGCATATGAGTGAAGCTTACGTGCGATATATTTAACACTCGTGTCAGTACACCGGCCGTGATCAATGCGACACTGGATAAACTCAACGATAAATTCGCCGATAGGCGCGCAAAACACTTGGGATACCCATACAATCTCGACTTTGATGCCTGGCCAATCTCTCAGTTCTGCAAATTTTTTATCAATAACTTGGGCGACCCCTATGTCGGTTCACACTATGCGACTGAGGTTTGTGGCGTAGAGCGCGAGGTGGTCGACTGGTTCACTCGGATCTGGGAATGTGCCGATCCAGAAGAATACTGGGGAGTGGTGGGCGCGAGCGGAACTGAGGGCAATTTGTGGGCCCTATACCTTGCGCGAGAGACTCTTGGTAATCCGGTTCTGATACACTCCACAGAGGCGCATTATTCGGTCCCAAAGGCGGCGAAAATCCTCCGGATCGAGGCCTTGACGTGCGAGGCCGACCATACCGGCGCCATCTGTCCGGATGCTCTGCGGGAAGTCGTTCAGGCAAATCGCCATCGCTGCGTCATTCTCGCATTGACCTGTGGAACGACCATGAAAGGGGCGCACGATGATATTGCGTCCTGCATCAGCGTTCTGGACCAAGTCGGGATCGATCCGAGTCGGCGCTTCGTCCACGTCGATGGCGCCCTAAATGCAATGGTCCTTCCCTTCGTCGATGGCTTACCGAGTGGTATCCGTCCCTCGTTCCGGCACGGGATCGACAGTATGTCAACCTCGGGCCACAAGATGATCGGCACGCCGATGCCCTGCGGCATCCTCGTAGTCCAACGCGAACATGTCCGTCGAGTGGCCTCCGCCGTGAGCTACTTGCGCTCTGATGATACTACCTTAATGGGATCGCGAAACGGCCACGCCGTTCTGGCGATATGGAACCGGCTGACGCGCCTCGGTATCGGCGGTTTCCGTCATTTTGCCCGAACCTGCATCGAGCGCGCGGATGGCTTTGCCGGAGCACTACGCTCAGCCAGTGTCCCGGTACTGCTCAATCCGTGCTCCTTGACGGTTGTGTTTCCGAAACCATCCGAGAGGCTCGTTAACGAATACCAACTCGCATGTCATGGCAACTACGCCCATGCCATTGTCATGCCAAACGTCAAAGCTGATCTCATTGACCGCTTCGTCGGCGACTATACCGCCGAGTGGCCCTGCAATTCTCGGCAGAGGGTGTTTTCATGAACGCTCATGTACAGCCCCAGTATCACGGCATCGAAGCACCACGGCGCTACAACCACTACCGCTTCGATCGATCCATCACTCGCGAGATCAAGGCCCTTGAGACCGACAATTGGCATGGGCCTCTTTACATCACAAAGGACTATGCGGTGATCGCCGCCTTCGCGTGGCTGGTCATTGGAGTAAGCTGGTGGTTCTATCCCCTGAGTGTGATTGTCATCGGAGCCCGTCAGCGAGGCATCTCCACCATCTTGCACGATTGTGCGCACGGTGTGCTGACAAAAAATCGTGTGCTGAACTTCCTGCTCGGCACGTTGCTGACGGCTTGGCCCCTGTTTCAACGCCACTTCGCCTACAAGGAGTCCCACGTCCACAGCCATCACCCCTACCTCGGGAGAGCCGATGCCGATCCTGACCTGAGGTTTTTCATCGCGGAAGGTGTCTTCACACCCCAAACGGATCGCTCCTTCGTTTGGAAGATCATCATCTTGCCGCTGCTTGGATCGAAAACCTACGGATATCTGAAGTATCTGCTCCGCAACAGATACCGGATGATCCTGGACACCTTCTCTCGCAAGGAGAGCTCAACGCGAGTGAAGCGCGAAGAGACATGGCTTTACGTGTTCGATCGCTGGGGCTTCTACGCGTTCTGGGCTTGTGTCGTAACGCTCGCTCTAGCCTACGGCTCCTTCCAGGAGCTTGTCCTTCTCTGGGTAGTTCCCTACCTGACCTCGTTTCACATCATCGGCTGGTTCATCGAGATGTCCGAGCATTGCAGCTCCATCGACCGCCGAACCGTAGATCTGGAAATGACCCGGAATCGCCGCAGCCGTCATATCGAGAAGTGGCTGACCGCGATCAACGGCGACAACTATCATCTCGATCATCATCTCGATCCAGCGACCCCGCTCTGGCGCTTGCCCGAAGCTCACGCCATCCGCCTGAGGGACCCCGCCTATGCGGCGCACTGTTCCGAAGCGGGCGGGATCTTCCAATCTGGCCCAAATGGCGAGCCTTCGATCCTGAAGCTGATCCGCGACCAGAACCGGAAGCGCTTTGCCGCAAGAGCGGGATCGCGGGCCTGAACACTATCCATCGAGAACAATGTGTCTCCGGAGCACTCGAAGTTGACCAAACTCCAAAAAGATGGCCCTGCAACACGATTGGAGGCGACGCCGGCTCTTCATGCGGAAACGACGGTTCTGCATGGGGGCTATCGCTGTGATCCGGCGACCCTGGCGACGACTGTACCGATCTATCTCTCGAACGCCTATGCGTTCGAATCCATTGACCATGCATCGGACGTCTTCGATCTCCGCCGGCAGGGGCGTACCTATTCGCCGTTGATGAACCCGACGACGGATATATTCGAACAACGTGTCGCGGCTCTCGAGGGTGGCGTCGCCGCCTTGGCAACCTCCTCGGGACAGGCCGCGATAATGCTTGCGATCCTGAACATTGCTGTTACCGGGGACAATATCGTGAGCTCCGCGCACCTGTATGGCGGGACAATCAATCTGCTCGCCAGCACGTTTCAGCGGCTCGGGATCGAAACGCGCTTCGTCGATCCGAGTGATCCCGAGCGCTTCCGCGAAGCCTCGGACCACCGCACTCGCTGTTGGTTTGCGGAAGGGCTTCCCAACCCGAAGCTCAGCCCCTTCCCAATCGTCGAAGTGGGGGCGATCGCGCATGAAGTCGGAATTCCGCTGATCATCGACAACACGATGACCCCCCTCATTTCACGCCCTCTCAAGCTTGGCGCCCATCTAACCGTGCAGTCCACTTCCAAATATATTTGCGGCCACGGCACCACGATTGGCGGCATTATCGTCGACGGCGGCACCTTCGACTGGGCTGCTTATCCCGAGCGCTTTCCGTTGATGACACGTCCTGATATCTCCCATGGCAACATACTCTGGCTTGATGCTGCGCGCGGTCTGCCCGGCCCATATGGGGCCAGCCCGTTCCTGCTCAAGATGCGCAACACGCTCATGCGCGACTTTGGACCCTGCCCGTCCCCGTTCTCATCTTTTCTCTGCATCCAAGGGTTGGAAACGCTGCCTTTGCGAATGCCGCGACATTGCTCCAATGCCCGGCAGCTGGCCGACTATCTTAAGGCGCATCCTGGTGTTGTCGACGTGAAGTATCCGGCTTTTGGCGGAACCGTCGAACGGCATCGCGCCGTGCAGAACATGGGCGATCATGGCGGCCCCATGATCGTTTTCGATATCGCTGGAGGCATCGAGGCGGGGGGCGTTTTATCGAGAGCCTGCGACTCGCCTACCACGTCTCAAATATTGGCGACGCGAGAACGCTCGCCACGCATCCAGCCTCGACGACTCATGCTTCGGTTCCCCGCGAGGCGCGCCTTGCTGCCGGGGTTTGCGATGGAACAGTCCGCATCTCCGTCGGACTTGAGCATATCGATGATATCATCGCCGATATCGGGCAAGCCCTTGGGGGCGCCTGATTTGACCGCGATTGCAGACAGAAGTCCGGTGATCGTCGGTGTCCTTTCTAACCGCCAGACAGTGGACAGCGTCGGCTATGAGACGGTGCGCATCCGTTATCTCGAAGCCCTGCGTTCAACTGCGCGTGTTTTGCCGCTCGTCATCCCGGCCGGACTTGAGGAAGAGAGTTTGCAGACCTGCTTTTCGGTCCTCAACGGGGTGCTGCTGACCGGGGCGGAGTCGAATGTCTCGCCCTCGTTTTATGGGGGGCCAGAAGCTTGTCCAGAGACGCTCGATCTCGACCGGGATCGGACAAGTATTGCTGCGATCAAGATTGCTCTGTCGTCCGGCATTCCGCTGTTCGGAATCTGCCGTGGGTTGCAGGAACTCAACGTCGCGCTTGGTGGTACCCTCTCAAGTGACCTTTCGGAAGGTCAAGGTCGGATCACTCATGTGGAAGACCTCACACTCCCGCGCGACCTTCAATACGCCTGCTCGCATGCAATTCAAGCCGAAGGCCGAGGTTACATTGCCCAGTGCATCCGTCGCTCGCAAAAGAAACCGGTCCTGGTCAACACCCTGCATCGGCAGGGGATCGCGCGTTTGGCTGATGGCCTTGAGGTCGATGCGCGATGCATGGACGGCGTCATCGAAGCTGTCTCCGTAAAGGGCGCGGCAACGTTTGCCGCCGCCGTGCAATGGCATCCTGAATGGTTTCACGCAGAGGATCCACTTAGCGTCGAAATCTTCCGTGCATTCGGCGAAGCCTGCCGCTCCCACATGATAGCAATGAAGTCACAGCCATGAAGAATGCTTATTGGTCGTCGATCCTTGGGGCCGGTTTCGCCCTTCTCGCAGCTCTGTCCAATGGAACCGTCGGGGTGCTTTCCCGGTCCGCCTTTAATGAAGGGCTCGACCCCACCGCGGTCGCATTCTGGCGTTGCGGCATTGCGCTTTCGCTACTTTCGATCGTCATCCTTTTGAGGTCTGGAGGCTTGGCTCGACTCCGCGCCGCTTTCACGGGATCGTGGAAGATCGCCGTCTGCTCTACGCTTGGCATCTTCACGCTTTATCATTTCGAAACCCAAGCTTTCGCCTACACGCCGATTCCACTTGTTGCCATCCTTGTTTTCACTGGCGGCCTTGGTGCAATCGCGCTCGACATCCTCATACTTAAGGAAAGGGTGACCACGCGAAAGGCGTTCGCCATGACGATGGTTTTCCTTGGAGGCTACTTCCTGATTGCCGGCGACGGCATGATGGCTGCAAGCATTATCGGCATTTGCCTCGCCCTTATCGCAGGGCTAGGCTACGCCAGCTTTATTTTCGCTTGGAAATTCTTCAAGCTTCGCTCGACCCTAGAAACTTTCTGGTGGTTCCTGGCTTATGGCTTTGCCATGCTCGCCGTTCCCTACGCTTGGAGCGGCGCGCCAATCCCGTCAGTGAACACCGTTCCAGCTTTGTTAGCGCTGGGGATTATCCCCTCGTTCTGCGGTTTCTACTGCACGATCCTCGCCCTTCAGCATGTCGAGGCTTACAAGACGCAGGTCATCGAATCGAGTGAGCCATTCTTTTCCGCCCTCTTCGCAGCCGTGTTCTTCGGCGAATGGCTGACGGGTCCAGGAATGCTCGCGGCATTGGCCATCATTGTCGGTGCGTTGATCACATCCGTGCCTGAACGCGGCGCCATCTCCATTCAAATACGCCCAATTGGCGAAGGGGAGTAGGGCACCGTTTCCATTATTTCCAAGGACCAATATGCCTATGGACCGCAGGCGGCTATTGCATGGACAGATTGGTCAAGATCGAGGTCGACACGCCGGAGGCACTGGACAGCGCGTTGGCACCGGCGTCGACGCGTTCGATCGAAGAGCTGGTGGGTGACGATGGTCGGTGGCCCGGCGGTAAACGAGGCGTCCTGGCATGTAACGCCCAGGACAGCGCCAGCGATTGCCGCGATCGGGTCGACTTCACCTCGGTCGGATGGATCATACAAAGGGTGCAGATTTCTCGCTATCGGGCTGGACACACAAGGTTGCTGGGAGGAGGGTAGTTCGTGTTGGAAGATCATCTGTCGACTTCAAAAGGGAGGCGCCCCGACATGCAGAGCCCTCTCAGTTCACTACTTAGATCAGACCAGCAGCGCCAGTCCCAAACTCGAACGCTAAGCGGCTACCGCACTAAGTCCTGCACTCGAAATCACCCATGACCCGACGATACGACATTGAGAAGACGCCCGAAGGCTCGTGGGACATTATCGACGTGTTCACCGGGCAGCCGGTTGTCGAGGTAGGCGTCCCTTTGATCGACATGTCCATCGACGAAGCCGACGATCTGGTCCACCTTCTCAATTGCCGCGACAGGGAACAGCGGTCGGACTCTTAGGCTCCGGTCGCTCAAAATTCCGACCACGCCCCCCTATATGTGAGCTGTCCGCTTGGCCGGTTTCGTACGGTTTCAATCATCCATTGATGTCTCGTCGCGGGACGCGCAATATCGAATTTCGTTGGCGTCTTTGGGTACGAGGGCAGAATGAACGTCATCCGTAAAGTCCGCCCAATTTCTACGGCAGAGCAGGTGGTTGCCTTACTTCTCGACCGGTCGGATCATGGGGACATTGTATCGATCAAAGCTACAATGAAAGGAGCTCGCGATGCTGCACCATATCTGGTGGAAAGCGACGAAGAACTAACCGAGGTTGTCGTGACGGAGGCAACCGTCCGCGGCCTGTTCGTTGCCTTTGACAGCCGAGAGCCTCATGGCTCTCCATTGGTTCAACCCTCCCGTCTACGTTAGGACCCACCGCCCCGGAGTTCGGTTTGGGGTCAGCCACGTCGAGGGTGCCGCCGACCAGCTTTTAAAGTGGAGCAACAAGGAGCCTAGGTGGGATTACGCGGTGCGCGTTTGTATGGCCACTCTCGCCCGTAAGGCATTCGCGGCGGCTGCCAAGGAGGAGAAGAGTTTTTGCCAATGACTAGCGCGTAACCGGTCAGCCGGTCACTGCATGTCCGACACGTAGCCACCGACGAACAGTGTGGTCGGCCCCTTACACGCCTGGAAGGGTTGGCATCACGCGACCCAGCAACGACGCCAGTATGTCCAGCTAGCAGCTAGCCCTTCGCCATCCTTATTGGCTCGATCCTCGGTCTGCTGCTCGGCTAGCCCAAAGACAGGCTGAAGGTCGCGGGTCTCATCGCGGTGAAAGGCGGAGACGACGAGTAGCTTAGGTTGCTTTCCGATGAGTTCCTCGACTTAGGCCTTGGTCGCCCTGGGTGGCCCAAGCGCGAACGGCGTCGAGCGGGCACTGCATCCGGCATAGATGCCTATTTGATGCCAATCGGCAACGCCGTGCACTTCCTTCACGCGATCCCTTTTCCTCCACCCAACTCCCGGCGCCAAAAAACGCCTCTCGGCCAAGTTTGCCGGCGTCGGATATAGATCGGGACAGTCTGCCCGCCGCGGTTGCCCTGTTTCGCGGATTTTCGACCTGGTGCGGCACCGCTGATCTTAATGAGCCTATACCGCTTCCGTTTCACTGCCCGATTTAGAGGGTGAGATCCAAGGCATTACAGCAGCCGGGTCTTCCAGTATGCAAGCCCGCTTGGCGAAGCTGATGAACGCCTGACGGACCACGCTGACCGGCTTGTAGCCGTCGTGCGCATCGTAGCACGCTTTGAGTGCAGTCTTGTGGATCAAATCTCGACGGCTTTCGGGCCATTCTTCGAGAAAATCAATGGCGCCATCGATGCTGACAATTTCTCGCACAATGCAATTCCCGTCCTTGACGAAAACGGGGCTGCTGAATGTGGTGGCGTTCATCAAATCCCTCGAATTTTTTGAACGGCTCAATATTCTGAGAAGGCCGCTTCAGCAACCATCGCAGAACGTGATGTCATGCCGATGACGGTGGAAAGCACGCTCGATGCTCATCCTCAGCCTTCGCGCCGTCACCGACTTCACCTGGAATGAGCCAAGCTCATCGCAAAGGGATGCCCGCTCCCACCATGACACTTTAGAAAACGACCCACACCACTAGACAAAGTTCCACACGGTATGAGTGGCCGTGCGCCCGACGGCAGCGATGGGTTTCGGGTACCCGCGAAAACATTACGCTGCCTCGAATGTGAAAGCCGGTGTTCCAGCGTGGGTGGGCAAGGCGACTGCGGCCGCGGTATTCGCCTCGCGTTCAGGCCCGTCCATCGGCCGGAATAAAAGGTTCTTAAATGCGAGGCCTTCAAAAAGCTCGGGCGCTCCATCCTTGTCCTCGGGCTATCCGCTCGACAGTCTTGGAGGCAAATCGCAGCTTCATCGCTCCAGGAAGGGAAGCAAGAACATCGAGATGCATCTCTGACGCGGTCCATGCACAAACTGCAGTCGAAGGCATCAACGTCTGCGTCAGGTATGTTTGGATAGTGTCTAATCGAGAATTTACATGGATCTTATCACATCAATCAGTGGATCATGCGGAAGGGCGGTCGATTCTATTGTGCGCGAAAGAGTCTTTCCGTGATGTGAGAGGCTCGCTCGCATTTCGCGATCTGTAATTGCCAGCTCTAAGACCGACGCCAACTCGGCCACATTGTTGGGGTCTTGGGCGCGCAGGACGTTTGTCCGATCCGCCAGCTCGGCGGCGAAAGACACCTTCGAACAAATCTCACCGCTCAATATCAGCGGTGTGCCACATGCCAGCACCTCACGCGGAATCTGAGGCCCATGAAACGCGATTGGAAAATTGTTTTCCAGGAACGTGATCACCGAGCAGGACCTTATGAAAGCCGAAACTTCCCACGGAGGAAGCGGTGGCAGAATGATCGTTCGACCCCGCAGTCGTTTCTTTGACGCAAGGTGGTTGAATGCATGAGCAAAGCGATCAGGCACGGCACTCCACAGCGCACGATAGGCGACCGGGAGGTTTCGAATCCGCGAGGAGGTCCAGCGCATCAATTAGGAGGACTATCCCGATCTTCCCGTAACTGCCGACAATCGGATCTGAGCACCTCAACCCTTCCCTATTCCAATCGGTCAGCATCTTCAGGAAGTCGCGTTCGAAACCGTAGTTGCTGAAGAAAGCCTCCGCCTCTTCGACAAGTGCCTCAAAGTCAAATCGAGTAGGCTCCCAGAAGGAATCATCGAGCCTCCTGCCGCGAGCTTGGACCAGACTTTCGCGCATATTTTGATGTTCGGAAAGATGCCTCCTATCCAGGGGGGCGTTTCCAAGGCAACTTGGATAGCGGCAACCGATCTTGTGACCGCTGGCCATACGGTAACCTTCATCTCGAACGCCAACAGTATGGGCTACGGATTTCGGCAAATGGGATCGGCCTCCAGCATAGATGCGACGGTTGCTGGCTTCGCGGGAAAGCTTGAGATTCGGCAGCTTGAGGCGCGTCTGACGCCCGCATCCAAGACAATCTGCACCGCATCCTGCTTTTTGCTCGCCATCACACGGCTTGCCGACGCTAAGGTCATAGAGTGGCCCTAAATCGGCAACCTTCCTCAATCGACCCAGGTCGCTTCCGGCATGGTAAGCGCTTCGGCTTGGGCCAATACGGTGGGGGCGGCTCTTCCCCGTAGACTGTTCTGTAGTCCTCCAGGAAAGCGAGGTATGCGTGGCCCGTGCCCCTCGTTCTCAGCTGAGTACTCGGCCGAACGGCTCCGCCGATCTGGGGTCGAGCAATTCGACGCGCTCCTTCTAAAAAGTTTCGCTTCAGGTAACGCAAGGCGTCTTGGATGAACCCGTCCTCTTGGGTCCGTGCGGAGCACCTGTGGCGGGTTTGTCGTCAATTGATGGCGATTGCTGGACAGCCGCGATGCTTGACACGTCACGGCTGCCTGTAACGAGTGTTGCTTCAGTCATAAAAGTCTCCTTTTCGTCATCCTCTGTTCGCACTTGACCTGTCTGTGAGAACAGCTCTTGATCTAGCGACAGCACCATCGCCGGATAGGTGGCCTCTGACGTCTCTGTGTGGCCTCCAGACCTTCACAAGCAAGGAATGGCCCAACGAAGAGTTCAGTACTTTGGGGGCGCTGCTTGAGCGAAGCATAGCCCTAGCCTTGCGGCCTTGTATCGGTGGCGAATCCACTCTTGATCCAAGTCGATCCCGTTCCTGATCCGTGTGAGGCGCTTTTGCCTTCCTCCGACGCGGATCTTTCAAGGATGCCTTTATGGCGGTGGTGCCCCGGCAGCTCGATGAAGGGCCCGTTCGATTTCGCCAACAGATCGACCGCTTCCTTCGCGCCGCTGCCGTGCAAGGCCAACATGTTGGACGGATTGACCGACAGAACACCCTCCGCCGACAGCTGACGCATGTAGGCGACATCGGTCACCTTCAGCGCGGCTTTCAGATAGTAGCTCGTCGAATTGCGAGCGATGAGATGACTTTCCTCGCCAAGCGTAGACGATCTCGGTGATGGAGCCCCCGATCCAGCGATCCGTGACGGATCGGAAAAAACAGCTACGCCCTCATTGGCCTCGGCGGACGAAGCGGCGGACAGCAGAACGCCGAGCATCGGCGCGAGCACTGAGTGGAAATGAAAAGCAATACGCATTGGTCTTACCTCACGCGGCGGACGGGTTGGGAATGCGCGGCAGGTTCTCGACCAGGAACCGCCAGTCGCCGCGCTCGCGTTCGCCTTCCTGGCGCGTGCCGAAGAACTGGATGATCATCTTGCCGTCGGCGCCATAGGCTTCGAGTGACGTGACGTGGCCGTCCCTGGTCGGCTTGCGCACGGCCCAGACCTCGCGGATGTGGTTGGTCCTGAGATGCAGGTGGAAGGTCTCGTCGAGGACATTGATCCTGAACCCTATCGGCTTGACCGACTTGATCGGGCCGGAATGGATCTGGATGCAGCCACGATTGCCGACAAAGCACATGATCGGCATCTCGCCATCGGCCGCGTGTTCGAACATGGCGCCAACGGCATCGTTGTCGAGCAGCCAGGCGTAGTCCTGGCCGACCATGCGCATCGCCTGGCAGCGGCTGAGCTCCAGCGTCTTCAACATGCCGAAGAACTGATGCACGTCCGTCAGCCGGCTCCAGTGCTCGCGCAGGTCCTCGACCGTGGCCGCTTGGTCCGGAACCCCTGCGTCCTCATCGATTCCGCTCGCCCGAGCCGACACGATCGGCTCCTGGTTTGAGGATTCGAATTCCGCCACCAGCTTCTGGTAGGCATAGAGGTTTGAGGCGGGCCTGAGATGCACCCTGTGCACCGCCTCGCCGGTGGAATCGAAGAACTGCAGGCTGCGGCGGATGTTGCCGCCATCGCGCTTCTCGACGGCGAAGCCATAAGCCCACGCTTCCGGGAAGATGCGCAGGTCGATGTCGTCGCCGAGCACCATGGCATGCTGGTTGCCGGTGACCACGTTGTCGTAGACGCCGATCTTCTCGTGCACGGCACTTTCATTGCGGGTCAGCGCCATCACCTCGCCGACCGCTTCAAGGCCGGTCAGCAGATCATTGACGCGGGGCTCGATGCGCACCGCGCCGAAACCGCAATGCGCCGCAACCAGTTCCGCTTCCGAAATGCCCAACTGGGCGGCGAGATCGTGCTCGCGTATATTCGGCATGTCTTCCCGCGCCCGCCGGATTTCGGCCGGCGAGCGTTTCACGCGCTGGTCCATGTCGTCCACCTGTCTGCCTTCTGTCTGCACACTTGCGTCGCTGATCCGCCCGCTTGTTGAGGATCAGCTGCCCTGCCGGGTGATCTTCAGCCGACAGAGCGCGCCGTAATGCTCGATCCCGATCACGTGCTCGCCCAGGAACAGAGTGTTGCTGGAGAGCGTGCGCATCGCCGTCGGCATCCCCTTGAAACCGGGCGTGCCGCCTGAATGGCGAAACGCAATGACACTGACCGGCAAATGCCGGTCGAATGCGATCTCAAGCCGGTCAATGGCCACCAGGCGGTGATGAGCGATTGTGGGTGTCGACGCCAATCGGCCGATGGGGCATTCGGATTTCGCGGGCGATGCTGCTTTCCCATAGAAAGCGGATCTGATCCAGACCTGACATGTTGCTTTCCTTCCTTCGTTCCATCCGTCGCGAGGGGACGCCCGCGAGACGATTATCGGCCGGCGGTTGTTGCCGCCTCGCCCAAGGGAGCTTCAAAAGTCGTGCCAATTGCGCCGAAGCAAGCTCAGAAAAAATCTCTGCATGCTATTCAATGGTTTACGTCAGAGTGGAGCAGGAACTCAGGCCGAGCAGTCCCATGTCGCGGACTCGACAAACGCGACAGTACGTGTCGGCTGCCCGACGTCTTCCCAGCAATGGCGCACAAAGATTCATCGCAGTGTTAGAGAGATCGCGCTGTTTTGAAACGGTTTTTTCCATTGGCACGGTCCATGCGGGGTGATCTGCAAACCGTCACGGACTGAGGAGAAATCGAACCATGATTACGCTCACCGACAACGCTGTTGCCGCCGTCAAGACCGCTCTTTCCCGCGCCAGCGAGCCGGCGGAAGGCTTTCGCATCATGGTCCAGGCCGGCGGCTGCGCCGGCTTCAAATACTCAATGGGCCTGGAGAGCGTCTCGCGCGAGGGCGACGCGATCATCGAGACCGACGGGGTCAAACTGTTCGTGGACGCAGGCTCTCAACCCCATGTCGCCGGCACGACCGTCGATTTCGTAACCGGACTCGAATCCTCCGGCTTTGTCTTCGACAACCCCAACGCGCGGGGGAAGTGCGACTGCGGCAAGTCTTTCAGTTGATCGCCTCAGATTTCGAGAAGGCCATGTTGGACTATAGCGGGACAAGGTCAAGGAATACTCCTTCAGGCCGAAGAATGCTGGCGTTCTGGAAACGGCCAATGCAGCCTGTGCGGTCGGCGCGATCGCCTGCGGCAATGCGCTTGAAATGATCAGCACCGATCCGGTGACGGAAACGTTCAAAGCCGCAGAATTCCAGACCTTCGGCCGCGGCGACGCTGCAGCAAATTTGACTGATCGAAGACGCTGGCGCGGGCACTGTGAATGTCGGCGGCGACCGGGCCTACGTCAAACCGTCGGCGTCTGCCAGGGCGCCTGCGTCACCAGCAACGGCAAGTGCCGGAGGCTCAATGCGAGCGGCCTGGCGCTTCGCATCGTTCCGGCCAACTGAGGATCGCACACATGAGGACTGTCTATCTTGACAACAACGCGACGACACGGGTCGATCCGGAGGTCGTTCAAGCGATGTTGCCGTTCTTTACGAATCAGTTCGGCAACCCTTCGTCGACGCACGGTTTTGGCGCCTCAGTTGGTGCAGCGGTGAGAAAGGCGCGACAGCAGTTGCAAGCGCTGATCGGCGCGGAATTCGACGATGAGATCACCTTCACCTCGGGCGGGACGGAAAGCGACAATGCAGCGATTCTTTCGGCGCTCGAGGAGATGCCTAACCGAACAGAGATCGTGACTTCCGCCGTCGAGCATCCGGCCGTGCTGGCGCTCTGCGCGCATCTTGAGAAGACGCGCGGCGTCAAGGTGCACAGAATTCCAGTGGATCGCCACGGCCGGCTCGACCTCGACGCCTACAGGGCCACCCTCACCCCACGGGTGGCAATCGTCTCGATCATGTGGGCGAACAACGAGACCGGTACGATCTTCCCCGTGGCCCAGCTTGCTGAGATGGCCAAGGAAGTTGGCGCCCTTTTCCATACCGATGCCGTACAGGCGGTCGGCAAGCTTCCGATGGACTTGAAATCGACCGCAGTCGACATGCTGTCGCTCTCCGGCCACAAGCTGCATGGCCCGAAAGGGATCGGAGCACTCTATCTAAAGCGTGGCGTGCGCTTCTGCTCGCTGATCAAGGGGGGTCACCAAGAGTACGACCGGCGCGCGGGCACCGAGAACACGCCCGGCATAGTCGGGCTCGGCGTGGCGGCAGAACTCGCCTCGAAATTCATGGATGACGAGACCACACGGGTAAAGTCGCTCCGCGACCGCCTTGAGAACGGGGTTGTCCAGCGCATCCCGAACACCTTCGTCACTGGCGATCCGCTGGAGCGGTTGCCGAACACCGCAAACATCGCCTTCGAATATATCCAAGGCGATGCAATCCCAATTCTCCTCAGCCGCGTGGGCATCGCCTGTTCGGCCGGCTCCGCCTGTAGCTCCGGCTGCCTGGAGCCGAGCCATGTCTTGAGGGCCATGAACATGCCACACGGGGTCGTCCGCTTTTCCTTCGCGCGCGACAACGGCGAAGAGGACGTCGACCGGGTGCTTGAGGTCATGCCCGCAATCGTGGAGAGGCTGCGTGGCGTTCGCAATTCTGGGCCGGGCAAGCGAAGTGCCGAAGACCTTCAATCGGGTCTATGCCCCGGCGCCGGAGGAACCGGTAGTCGCTCATGAACCGTCAGGTCTTTCTCAACGATACGACCTTGCGCGATGGCGAGCAGGCACCCGGCGTCGCCTTTGCGACGGCGGAAAAGCTGGAGCTCGCAGAGTCTCTTGCCGCGGCCGGCGTCCCAGAGATCGAGATCGGCACCCCGGCCATGGGCGGCGACGAGATCGAAACAATTCGCGCCGTGGTCGCGAGGCGTCTCCCGGTTCGGCTCACCGCCTGGTGCCGGATGAGATCGCAGGATCTCGAGGCGGCAATCGAGAGCGGCGTCACAGCCGTCAATCTGTCGCTGCCTGCGTCGGACATCCAACTCGCCGCCAAGCTCGGCCTCGATCAGACGGCAGCGCTCCAGATCATCGAGCATATGGTCGGGTGCGCAGCCGCCCGCGGCCTTTTCGTTGCCGTGGGTTGCGAGGATGCCTCGCGCGCCGATCGGGATCATCTCGCGCGAGTCATCGAGACGGCCGCGCGCGCCGGCGCAAGCCGCGTCAGGCTGGCTGACACGGTCAGCGCTCTCGACCCCTTTTCGACCTTCGAAATTGTCGCCCGGGTCGCGGCGCAGTCTCCCATCGACCTCGAATTTCATGGCCACAACGATCTCGGCCTCGCTACCGCCAACACGCTGGCCGCCATCCGCGCCGGTGCGCGCCACGCGTCCGTCACCGTCCTCGGGCTCGGCGAGCGCGCCGGCAATGCCGCGCTGGAAGAAGTAGCCACCGCGTTGACCGTCCTCGACGGCACAGATACCGGCATCGACCTGAGCGCATTGCCCGACCTCGCCGCCCATGTGGCGCGGGCCGCTCGCCGGCCGACAGCAGCCATCAAGCCGGTCGTCGGCGCCGATGTTTTCACCCACGAATCCGGCATCCACGTCGCAGGGCTGCTGAAGGACTCGCGTAGCTATCAGGGGCTCGACCCGGCTCTCGTGGGCCGCCGCCGGCGTATCGTCATCGGCAGGCATTCCGGCGTCACGGCGATTGCCCATGTGCTGAGCGAAAACGGCCGCGATCTCGACCCGGATCTGGCAGCCGCTATGGTGTCCCGCGTCCGCCGGAAGGCGGCCGAAACAAAATCGACCGTCACCGCAACTCAATTGGTCGAGCTCTACGATAAAATGACCAGCCAGGCATGCCTCGCTGGTTCAGCCCATTTCATTGCTCCAACCGCGGATTGCGCGCAGGTCAGCCCTGCGACGAACGCACCGACACCACAGTTTTCCGACCAGGGAGAATGCAATGAATTGTTCCGCTGACAGCCGCCCCATCGATGCCACTGACATCCTCGCACGACTGAAGGGCCTGTCGGCTGCGGAGGAATTCTTCGCAGTCCTTGGCGTCTCCTATGACCCGAAAGTGCTGAATGTCTCACGGCTCCATATCATGAAGCGCGTGGGCCAATACCTTGCCGAAGAAGATTTCTCCGGTCTGCCTGACCAGGTAATCGCCGCGCGGGTGCGCGCCACGCTGGAACGCGCCTACGAGGACTTCGCGATTTCCTCGCCGCTCACGCACCGGGTCTTCAAGGTGCTCAAAGATCACGATCCGAACAAACCCGCCACGCCGGGCCGCACCTTCGTCCCGTTCGACTCCGTCCTGAAGCGGTTCGGAAAGGAATGAGCGCGACACGGTTGCGACGCGACAATGTCGAGAAGCCGACAAATCCGAACATCACGACGGCGCCATCAGAAGCAACCAATCGAATTTCTGGAAAAAGGGGCACGCAAAACAGTTGGCACAAATGATGCGGCCGAGAAGATGAACCGCCAAGCCCGCATCCGGATGGGAGCCTAGAGAAACGGCCAATGCACATCGTAATCTGCATCAAGCAGGTGCCGGACTCGGCACAGATACGGGTCCATCCGGTGACGAACACGATCATGCGCCAGGGTGTGCCGACCATCATCAACCCTTACGACCTGTTCGCCCTCGAAGAAGCACTCAGACTGCGCGACGCCTATGGCGGCGAGGTCACTGTGCTCACTATGGGTCCGCCCATGGCAGAGGACGCGCTACGCAAGGCGCTCGGTTACGGCGCCGACCGTGCGGTGCTCTTGACCGACCGCTATTTTGCCGGCTCCGACACGCTGGCGACTTCATTCGCTCTTTCTCAGGCAATCGCGAAGGTTGGCGAGACATTCGGCGCGCCAGACATCGTCTTCACCGGCAAGCAGACGATCGATGGCGACACCGCCCAAGTCGGGCCCGGCATAGCCACGCGCCTTGATCTCTTGCAACTCACCTATGTCGCGAAGATCGCCTCTATCGATCTCGCTGCGCGCGAGATCAAGGTCGAGCGCCGCTCCGAAGGCGGCACGCAGATGCTGAAGAGCAGGCTCCCTTGCCTCATCACCATGCTGGAAGGCACAAACGAGATCCGCCGGGGCTCGATCGAGGACGCCCTGTGCGCCGCGCGCAGTAAGGTCATGAAGTGGAGTGCCGCCGACGCCGGCATTGAGGACCTCACCAGATGCGGCCTGCGCGGCTCGCCGACGGTCGTCAAGCGCGTTTTCGCTCCTGCTGCGCGGGCGGAAAAGGCGGTGCAAATCGACACCGCGGAGAAGACGTTGCGCGATACCGCTGACGAACTCATCGCAGCAATCTTCACCCGCCAGCCGGCGCTGGAACATGAGCTCGCCTTCAACAGCGGCGCGTGAGGACCAGGAGCAGACAATGTCGACCGTGAACCGAGAAACCCCTCGCCCTGCCGCCGGCCGTGCCGGCATAAAGAAGGAACTGCCCGACCATTTCAAGGACTACCGGCACGTCTGGGTGTTCATCGAGCTCGAACGCGGCCAAGTCCATCCGGTATCATTCGAGCTGCTCGGCGAAGGCCGCAAGCTGGCCGACAAGCTTGAGGTCCAGCTTGCTGGCGTCGTGCTCGGCCCGCCCGGAGAGGCCATCGGGAACGCCATTGCCGAAGCCTTCGCTTATGGCGCCGACCTTGTCTACATCGTCGAGGCGCCACTGCTCGCCGACTATCGGAACGAGCCTTTCACCAAGGCGATGACGGATCTGGTCGCTACCCACAAACCCGAGATTCTTCTTCTCGGTGCGACCACACTCGGCAGGGATCTTGCCGGCTCCGTGGCGACGACTTTGCAGACAGGGCTCACGGCCGACTGCACCGAGCTCGACGTGGATACCGACGGTTCGCTCGCCGCGACCCGTCCGACTTTCGGCGGTTCCTTGTTATGCACGATCTATACGCTCAACTATCGGCCGCAGATGGCGACGGTGCGACCGAGGGTCATGCCCATGCCGCAGCGGGCGGATAAGCCGGTCGGGCGTGTCATCCAGCACAAGCTGTCGATCACCGAGGACGAGATCGTCACCAAAGTCCTCGGTTTCCTGTCGGATAGCCAGTCGGCAAAGGCCAATCTCGCCTATGCCGACGTCGTGGTCGCGGGAGGTCTGGGTCTCGGCGCGGCGGAGAACTTGCAGCTTGTGAAGAATCTCGCGCGAGCGCTCGGCGCCGAATATGGCTGTTCGCGCCCGATGGTCCAGAAGGGCTGGGTGGCGGCTGATCGGCAGATCGGCCAAACTGGCAAGACCATCCGGCCGAAGCTTTACATAGCGGCGGGGATTTCCGGTGCGATCCAGCACCGGGTTGGCGTCGAGGGGGCCGATCTCATCGTGGCCATCAACGCCGACCCGAACGCGCCGATTTTCGATTTCGCCCACCTCGGGATCGTCACTGATGCGATCCGGTTCCTGCCCGCACTGACGGAAGCCTTCACGCGGCGGCTGTCGCCGCACAATCGCGATAAGCTTGCGAGCTAAGGGAGATGGACATGATCGAAGAAAAATTCGACGCCATTGTCATCGGGGCCGGCATGTCCGGGAACGCTGCTGCTTACACCATGGCAAGCCAAGGCCTGAAGGTGCTGCAGTTGGAGCGCGGTGAATATCCGGGCTCCAAGAATGTCCAGGGTGCCATCATGTACGCGAACATGCTGG
Organism: Mesorhizobium silamurunense; assembly: GCF_014843825.1. Taxonomy (GTDB): domain Bacteria; phylum Pseudomonadota; class Alphaproteobacteria; order Rhizobiales; family Rhizobiaceae; genus Mesorhizobium; species Mesorhizobium silamurunense. The sequence continues at coordinate 17,914 of NZ_JHQR01000053.1, read as the reverse complement.
AGAAGATCATCCCGGATTTCCGGGATGATGCACCGCTCGAGCGGCATTTGGTTGAACAGCGGCTTTGGGTGATGGACGATACGTCCCACACCGGGATTCAATATCGGTCAGACGACTTCAATGAGGCGAAGCCCAACCGCTATACGATCATCCGTGCCCAGTTCGATAAATGGTTTTCGCGCAAGGTGCGCGAGGCCGGCGGGACGGTTCTGTGCGAGACGACCGTGACGGAACTCGTCCGTGATGCCAAGGACAAGGTGGTCGGTGTCCGCACAGACCGGGCCGGCGGAGCGATCTTCGCCGACGTGGTCGTTCTCGCAGAAGGTGTGTCCGGGCTGCTTGGCACGCGGGCCGGCCTGCGCGAGATGCCGAAGCCGCAAACCTTGGCGCTCGCTGTCAAGGAAATGCATTTCCTGCCCGAAGAGGTCATTGAGCAGCGGTTCGGCCTCAAGGGCGATGAAGGCTGCGTGATCGAGGCGGTTGGCACGACTTCCCGCGGCATGGCCGGGCTCGGCTTCCTCTACACGAACAAGGAGTCGATCTCACTGGGCATTGGCTGCCTCGTCTCCGATTTGGCCGTGATGATGGAGAGCCCTTACGTCCTGCTCGATGCCTTAAAAAACCATCCTTCGATCCGGCCGCTGATCGCTGGCTCGGAGGTGAAAGAATATGCCGCGCATCTCATTCCCGAAGGCGGCTACAAGGCGATTCCGCAGCTCTTCGGCGATGGTTGGGTCGTGGTGGGCGATGCCGCGCAACTGAATAACGCCGTTCACCGCGAGGGTTCGAACCTCGCCATGACCTCCGGCCGCATCGCGGCTGAGGCAATCGTCAAGGTCAAGAGCCGCAACGGTCCTATGACCAAACGCAACCTCGCCCTCTACAAAGCCATGCTGGACAAGTCCTTCGTGGTCAAGGACCTGAGGAAATACAAAGACATGCCGGCCTTGCTCCACACCAATTCCTGCAATTTCTTCACGACCTATCCCCGGTTGATGTCGCAAGCCGCGCAGAATTTCATGCGTGTCGACGGCACGCCGAAGATCGAGAAGGAAAAGGCGACCACGGCCGCCTTCATCAAGGCGCGCTCGCGCTGGGGGCTGGTCAGCGACGCGGTCCGCCTGGCATTCGCGTGGCGCTAAGGGGGAGACGAGATGACGATCCCATTGACGAAGTCACGTGTCGAGGACAAGCTTTTCCAGAACCGCTACCTGGTCGATCCTGGCCGACCGCATATCAAAGTGCGACCGCACGAGAGGCCAAGCGCGAACTTGCTCGCGCTGACCCACGTCTGCCCGGCGAAATGCTATGAGCTGAACGACAAGGGTCAAGTGGAGATCACCCCAGACGGCTGCATGGAGTGCGGGACCTGCCGGATATTGTGCGAGACCAGTGGCGAGATCGAGTGGAACTATCCACGCGGCGGTTTCGGTGTCCTCTTCAAGTTCGGATGACCGGCGCACCCATCGTTTCAAAAGCGTGAATCGTACTGGACCTGAAGTTTCGGCACGTCAGCCGCTGCTAGAATGACCTCTCACATTAAAACGAAGCTAGTGAAAAGTGTGGGTTTCGGAATTCGAATACAAAACGGCGCTTGGGAGGAGCACACCCTGGACGACAACCCCTGAGGTTTTTGCATGGCTCACGTACTGCGAAATCGGGTCGATGAAGTAGGACCTCGGAACATCCTGCCTGAACCACGGATCAACTCCATTCACGAAGTGGATATCTCGCTCAGAGGAATCTACGAGGTATCGAAGATCCTGACCGCCCCCACCCGGCTTGAGATCACGATTGCGAATGTCGTGAATACCCTCTCCTCATTTGTGCAAATGCGTCATGGAACAATCGTCGTCCTGGACGCTAAAATGGAGCCGGAGATCACCGCAACCGCCGACAGCTCCTACCCACTTCAATCAGGAGTTGGCCGCGTCATACCGCAAGCCGCGATAGACCAGATCGTCGCTACGGGGGCGCCGCTCGTCATACCGGATGTTAGCAAGTCCGACCTATTTCAGGCTGACTTTCAACCGTCGGCGAGCGGCGGCACGATCCCAATTGCCTTCATCGGTATCCCGGTAAAGGCTGAGCACGAGATCCTTGGGACATTGTCGATCGACCGTGTCGTTGACGGCGAGACCAGCCCCCCCTGCGACGAGGATGTACGCTTCCTAACCATGGTCGCCAACCTTGTCGGCCGCACCATTCGTCTCCATCACATCCTGAGTATGGATCGTCAGCGGTTCATCGAGGAGCAACGGAGACCGGAGAAATGGCTCGACGAGGAGAGGACCGACCCAGCCCGACATCGGCATGTCAAAATCGACGGGATCATCGGGGAAAGTCCCACACTCAAGCAGGTGCTCGAAACCGTAGAGGTCGTGGCAAGGACTAATTCCACCGTGCTTCTGCGGGGCGAAAGCGGCACCGGCAAGGAATTCTTTGCCCAGGCCATCCATAAGCTTTCACCTCGGGGCAAGAAGGCTTTCGTCAAATTAAACTGCGCCGCACTGTCTGAAAGCGTTCTGGAATCGGAGCTGTTTGGACACGAAAAGGGCGCCTTCACCGGGGCTATCTCCCAGCGTGCCGGTCGATTCGAATTGGCAAATGGCGGAACGCTGCTACTAGATGAAATCGGCGAGATTTCGCCCGCCTTTCAAGCCAAGCTGTTGCGCGTCCTGCAGGAAGGCGAACTGGAGCGAGTGGGCGGCACGAGAACGCTTCAGGTCGATGTCCGGCTCATATGCGCCACCAACAAGGATCTCGAGACGGCCGTCGTAAAAGGGGAGTTCAGGGCCGACCTATATTACCGCATCAATGTTGTGCCAATTATCCTGCCCCCGCTCAGAGAGCGAGCCGGCGATATTCCACGCCTTGCGAATGCCTTCCTCGACCGATTCAACAAGGAGAACCATCGCGAGCTCGCCTTCGCGCCATCGGCGCTTGATCTGATCTCGCAATGCTATTTCCCTGGCAATGTCCGCGAGCTGGAAAACTGCGTGCAAAGGACGGCTACCCTTGCGCGTTCGAGGACGATCACTCCATCGGATTTCGCCTGCAAGAACAGCCAATGCCTTTCGTCGCTCCTTTGGAAAGGACCCGACCGTTCGCATGGCGGCAATGCCATCGACGAGCTCTCCCAGCGTGACACGATGCAGGTTCGGCGCATCGGTGCCTCGGAAGGCGAGGTATCGCCGGTCAAGGTCGTCCACCCGAACGATCCCGCTTGTGCCGCAATGGGCCCGCATCTGACGGAACGCGACCGCCTGACCGACGCGATGGAGAAGGCCGGCTGGGTTCAGGCCAAGGCGGCTCGTATCCTCGGCCTCACGCCCCGGCAGGTCGGCTACGCTCTGCGCCGGCATGGTATCGAGGTGAAGAAATTCTAGGCGTCCTGATGACGTCAAACGTCAGGCCGAAATAGTCTTCCTCACACTCCGCGTGCCCCAAGAGGCCGTACCCTTGGCGACCCGGTTCGCTTGTTCACTGTCGGAAGCCGGACAAAATTGCGCCGGAGAAAACCGACAGAGTCCGACACGGAAAGCCAATTGGTGAACTAAAACCGCTCTTTGAGCTGGCATAGCTCTTGCGCCCTGAACTGCGACGTTACCAGCAACGGAGCCGTTCGATGTCCGCACCCATCATTTCGCTTGAGGGCCTGACCAGCACGACATCCTTCGACCAGTTGCTGGCGACCGCGAAATCCGGTGGCTGCGCATCTTCAACCTGCGGCTTGTCGGGAAAGTCGGGCGACATGAATCCGGCTGTCTGGGAGAAGATCAAGGATCACCCCTGCTTTTCGGAAGAAGCGCATCACTATTTCGCGCGCATGCACGTCGCGGTCGCCCCGGCTTGCAACGTCCAGTGCAACTACTGCAATCGCAAATATGACTGTGCCAACGAAAGCCGGCCTGGGGTCGTTTCGGAAAAGCTGACACCCGACCAGGCGCTACGCAAGGTGATCGCGGTCGCCAACGAGGTGCCGCAGCTTTCCGTACTCGGCATCGCCGGACCGGGCGACGCCTGTTACGACTGGAAAAAGACAAAGGCAACGTTCGAACGAGTTGCCAGGGAAATCCCCGACATCAAGCTGTGCATCTCCACCAATGGGCTGGCGCTACCGGACCATGTCGCCGAGCTTGCCGACATGAATGTCGATCACGTGACAATCACTATCAACATGGTCGACCCTGAAGTCGGCGCAAAGATCTATCCTTGGATCTTTTACGACCATCGCCGCTACGTCGGCATTGAAGCCGCCCGGATCCTCCACGAGCGGCAGATGCTGGGCCTGGAGATGCTGACCGCGCGCGGCATCCTCACCAAAATCAATTCGGTGATGATCCCCGGCGTGAACGACGAGCATCTGATCGAGGTGAACAAATGGGTCAAGGAGCGCGGCGCTTTCCTACACAACGTCATGCCGCTGATTTCCGACCCGGCGCACGGTACCCACTTCGGCCTGACCGGGCAGCGCGGCCCAAATGCAAAGCAGATGAAGACCCTTCAGGATCGTCTCGAAGGCGGGGTCAAATTGATGCGCCATTGCCGGCAGTGCCGGGCTGATGCGGTCGGCCTGCTCGGCGAGGATCGTGGCCAGGAATTCGCGCTCGACAGCATTCCCGGCGAGGTCACTTACGATCCCAGCAAGCGCGAAGCCTATCAAGAGGTGGTCGCGAGCGAGCGCCGTGATCATGTGGCGGCCAGGAGCGAGGCGATCGGAATGGTCAAGGCAGCGGGTTCAGGCAAGTCCCTTTTCGTCGCCGTGGCCACAAGGGGCGGCGGCCGCGTCAACGAACACTTCGGCCATGCGAAGGAATTCCAGGTTTATGAAGTCTCGCCGAGAGGGATCAGCTCCGTCGGGCATCGCAAAGTCGAGCAGTATTGTCTTGGCGGCCGCTGCGATAACGCCACCCTCGACGGCGTTATCGCCGCGCTGGAAGGCATAGACATCGTGCTGTGCGCCAAGATCGGAAATTGCCCTAAGGATCAGCTCGCGGAAGCTGGAATCCGAGCAACCGACGCTTATGGCCATGACTACATCGAGACTGCGGTCAGCGCGCTTTACGCCGCCGAGTTTGGGATCCAACCGCTGGCGGCGACGGCCTGAGCCGTCTCATTCCAATCGAACCGGGAGTTAAAATGGCTTTCAAGATCATCGCATCCCAATGCACCCAATGCGGCGCCTGCGAGTTCGAATGTCCCTCCGTCGCGATCAAGTTCAAGGGCGAAAGGTACGTGATCGATCCGGACAAGTGCACCGAATGCAAGGAGGCCTTCGATACCCAGCAATGCGCCTCGGTATGTCCGGTGCCGAAGACTTGCGTTCCTGCCTGAATTCGTAACCGACACGGCCGGGTTCGCCTCCGGAGGGCACCTGGACCTCCTTTGCCGACAACCTGCAGCCTCGAGAAAAGAAGGAACGGCCATGTGGCTCGGACGCGAACAGGAGGTCGAAATCCGCAAGCCTCCACGATTTATGCCGGGTGAGCGGGTTCGTGCCACACGCCACATAAAGAATGACGGCACCTATCCTGGCAGGGACATCGGCGAAAACCTCGTGAGGAAGGGCGACGAGGGTTATGTGCGCGATATTGGCACCTTTCTCCAGCAGTTCTTCGTCTATGCGGTCGAATGGGTCGATCGCGGCACGATCGTCGGCATGCGAGCGCGCGAACTTATGAGCCTCGACAAAGTCGAGGTTCCTTGCAGCGCCGAAAGCACTGCAAAGCGAGGAGCAGCAAGATGAAAATAATGATCCGCAGGACCGGTGCTGGCTTGTCGGCATATGTGCCCAAGAAGGACCTCGAAGAGCCGATCGTCAAGCTCGAGAACGAAGACTTGTGGGGCGGGGCCGTAACGCTCAGGAACGGGTGGCGGTTCGTCCTGCCCGAGCTTCCACGGGATACGCGTCTGCCGATCACCGTCGAGGCCAGGAAGATTTCCGATCAGGATTGATGTGGGCAAGTTGACAACAGGGCTGCGAGAGGAAGCGAGCATGAAAACGATCCTGACCCCGCGCCACCTCGTCGTCCTCCGCGACAGTTTTGCCGAAAAGCTGCTTGACCTGCTGAATGAAGCGCTCGCGGCCGATGCGGTGATCCCATATCTCGGTCCGGGTCTCCTCAGGCTCAGCTCCGCGAAAAGGCCTGTACCGTATGGCCCGGAAGCCGTCGCCGCGGCGCTCAACGCGCGCGCGCCGGCCCCTTCCAGGATTCGCACCAATATGTGGTCGGTCGCACAGTTCATCGAACAGCGCCGGCATCGCCGGACGCTTCAAGCATGGATGGCCGAGATATTCGCAGCGCCGGCGGCACCGACCGTCCTCCACGCCTGGCTCGCAAAGCTGCCGCTCTCCCTCATCATCGACAGCTGGTACGACGGCGCCATGCGAGCCGCCCTTGCAGAGGCCGGCCGAGTGGACGTCGTCGAGATACAGGGCGTTACGCGGGCGAACGAAATCGGTAACATTTGGACCAAAACCTACGACTTGTCCGGGAACGAACTCGATCCAGGGCCAGTGGCAAAGACGATTCTCTATACGCCTCATGGTAGTGTTAAGCCGGCCGCAAATTTCCTCGTCGCGGATTCCGACTATGTCGAAGTCCTAACCGAAATCGACATCCAGACGCCGATCCCTGACGTGGTGAAGGAACGGCGCATCAACCGTGGTTTCTTCTTCGTCGGCTGCCGCTTCAACGATCAGATGCTGCGCACCTATGCCCGACAGATCATGAAGCGCTCGGAAGGATCACATTTTGCGGTAATCGATGCGGCAACGCTCACCAAAAACGAACGTCGTTTCCTTGCAGAAAACGCAATCACGGTCATTGACATGCCGACAGGTGTAGCCGCGGCTCGGCTCGTCGGAGGAGGCACTGCTGGAGATGGTGGCCATTAAACGTGGCGGTCGCGTTTCATGGTGAGTCGACCCGGCGTGTACAGAAAGCTCAATTCAGTCTGGAACACACCCGTGAGCAATGATGCTATTGGCGGCGCGACGCAGTCTCTGAATTCGGTCACGCATCTTGAAGCGGCCGGGCGGGACTTGAGCACGTTGCTGCGTATTACCCGGATGAGTTTGCGACACCGGTGGCAGGTCGCCTTCGCCATCGGCTCGACACTGGTAGCGGTAATCCTCCAGTTGCTCATCCCGCAGCTTCTCGGCCGAGCGATCGACCAGAGCCATATAGCTATCGGAGGCGGTGTCACCGGGGCTGCGGCGGAAGGAGCGCTCTGGATTTCGGCTCTCCTGCTGCTCGCCGTCAGCGCCCTGCGAGGCCTCTTCACGATGGTGCAGAACTATTTTGCCGAAGCGGTCGGGCATCACGTCGCGTATGAACTGCGCCTCGCCTGCTACGAGAAGATCCAACGTCTCAGCTTTTCCTTTCACGATCAGGTGCATTCAGGCGATCTGATCACCATAGGCATGCTCGATCTCGAAGGCGTGCGGACGTATTTTTCCACCGCCCTCGTTCGCGCCCTCCACCTCACCATGCTGATTGGAATGGGGGCCTACATGCTGATCTCCACCGATCCGGTGCTCGGTCTTCTCGCGCTCAGCTTCGTACCTTTCGTCGGCTGGCGCTCGTCCGTCACGCAGCTTAGGCTGCGGGCCACCTGGCTCGACCTACAGGAGCGGTTTTCGGTCCTAAGCCGCGTGATGGAGGAAAATCTCGGAGGCATCCGCGTCGTCCGCGCTTTTGCGGCACAGACTTATGAGATGCTGAAGTTCGATCGCGCCTCGAAGAACGCGCTCGACCTCGCCCACGAGCTCGCTGACATCCACGCACCCAACACGTCGGCGATGACCTTGTCCTACTTTTTCGCCATGGGTTTGGTCCTCTGGATCGGTGGCAACAAAGTCATGACCGACGAGATCACCGTCGGAAAGCTCACCACATTCCTGACATTCATGACTATCCTGCAAATGCCCGTGCGCCAGATTGGCCTGATAGTCAATGCATTCGCTCGCGCTTCCACTTGCGGGTCGCGTCTTTTCGGTCTCCTCGACCAAGATATCACAATCAGGGATGCTCCCGACGCCAGACCGCTCGAGATCAGCGAAGGCACTCTGCGCTTCGACAATGTCTCCTTTGCATATCCCAGCACCGAAAACCGCGCGATTGTGAAGAACATCAACTTTGAGGCCCGTAGGGGTGAGACAATCGCGATCGTCGGTCCGCCGGGTTCGGGCAAATCGACGATGGCTCACCTGATCCCCCGCTTTTACGACGTCACCGGGGGCGCCATCACCTTTGACGGGCAGGACATCCGCAAGGTCACCTTAGCAACTCTTCGCAAAGCGGTCGCGGTCGTACAGCAGGACGCATTCCTGTTCACCACCACGATCGAGAACAACGTCGCTTATGGCGATCCCTGGGCGAAAGAACAGCGGATTGAGCACGCTAGCGAATCCGCCCAGCTGCACAACCACATCCTAGGGCTACCAGCAGGCTACGAGACGGTCGTGGGCGAACGCGGCATCTCTCTCTCGGGCGGCCAGCGCCAGCGTCTCACGATTGCGCGCACCATGATGCTGCGCCCATCGGTCGTCGTTTTCGACGACTCGACCGCGGCGATCGATGCCGCCACCGAGCAGCGCATCCGCGCGGCGATACGGCGCTTCGCTAACGAGCGGGTGACAATCATCATCGCCCACCGGCTGAGCTCGCTCATGCACGCCGACCAGATCCTTTTTATTGACAACGGCGAGATCGTCGAGCGTGGCACCCATGAAGAGCTTTTGGCGAAGCGAGAACGATATAAGGCCCTTTACGATCTGCAGATGCGCTCCGAGTGATGACATGATGATCGAGTATGGGAACGGGCGCTGATGGCCCAAGAGGACGGCGACGAACTCGAAGGCGAACGCAATGACGTCCGTGGCGACGGCAAGCGCCCTCCCCGCGCGGTTGTCGGCTCGCACCGTATCGAAGAGGAGATGTTCGGCCGGGCTTTCGACCAGAACGTGATCCGGCGCATTTGGGCCTTCGCGCGTCCCTACAAGGCCGAGCTATTCATCTCGGTTTCCGCATTGCTGATCTTCACGGGCACGCAGCTTCTCATCCCATTGATCATTCGCTGCGCGATCCACCACTGGATGGCTCCGGGAGGCATCGATCACTCCTACCTGCTTGCGGCCGCCGGAGCATTCCTTCTCGCGATTTTGGTCAATTTCGCCGCTGGCTACACGCAGGAAGCCGTGATTGGGAAAACGGCCGAGAATGTCCTCTTCGACATCCGCCGCGCCATGTTCGGCCATCTGCAGAGGGTTTCGCTCTCCTTCATGGACAAGACCGAGGTCGGACGCCTGATGTCCCGCCTGCAAGGCGACGTCAACTCCATACAGGAATTCCTCGCAAACTCATTATTTTCCGTAGGCGATGTTGCGCTTCTCTTCGGCATCGTCTTCGTGATGCTGTGGCTCGACTTCCGCCTCGGCCTCCTGACGCTCTCGGTCTTGTCGATCCTGTTCATCGTCCGCATCTTCTGGCTGCCGCGTGCCCGCGACGCCTTCATGGCTGCGCACGAGACCAATTCGGTCACCAATGGCGCGCTGGCTGAAGCCATTCACGGCGTGCGCACAGTTCAGTCCATGGACCGCCAGCAGGTGAATTTCATTCTCTACGGCGACAAGGCCCGTGCCAATCTCAGGACTCACTTGATTGCTGCCAAATATGCACAGGTCATGGTGCCGATCGTCGATGGGCTCACCGGCCTCGCCATGGCCGTCGTCATCGTGGTCGGCGGCTCCATGATCATGAACGGCCGTATCGATGTGGGCGTATTGGTCGCCTATCTTTTCTACATCCAGCGCTTCTTTGATCCGATCCGCTCGCTCACTCTGCAATATTCGATCATGCAGCGCGCCATGGCCTCCGGCAAGCGCCTGACCGATGTGCTCGACGTCAAGATCGATATCCAGGACAAACCGGATGCCCGGGCGCTTTCGGCCGAAATGAACGGCTCGGTCGAATTCAGGAATGTCACCTTTGGCTACAATCCCAACCATCCGGTGCTGAAAAATGTGTCCTTCCGGGCCAATCCCGGCGAGACGGTCGCCCTGGTCGGGCCGACCGGTTCTGGTAAATCGAGCGCGATGGCCCTCGTCCACCGCTTCTATGATGTTCAGCAGGGCCAAGTGCTAGTCGGCGGACAGGATGTGCGCGATCTCACCCAGGAATCGCTCGGCCGCCAGGTCGCCATGGTGCTGCAGGAGCCGTTCCTGTTCACCGGGACGGTCCTCGAGAACATTCGCTACCATAAGACGGAAGCCACGCGCGACAAGGTGATCGAGGCTGCCAAGGCGGTCGGCGCCCACGACTTCATCATGAGCCTTGCCGACGGCTATGAAGCCCAACTCGGCGAACGGGGCGGCAACCTTTCTCTCGGCCAGCGCCAGCTTATCAGTTTCGCCCGAGCTCTCGTTGCCGACGCCAAGATCCTCGTCCTCGACGAGGCCACCGCCAACATCGACAGCTACACGGAAATGCTGATTCAGAAGGCTCTGAAAAAACTGCTTGCAGGCCGCACTGGCCTCGTCATCGCCCACCGCCTTGCAACGATCCGCGGCGCCGACCGTATCATCGTATTTCAGAATGGCCAGGTCATTGAGACCGGCAACCACGACAAACTGATGGCTATGGGTGGTCTCTATTCCAAACTCTACAATCTTAACTACGCGTCCTTCGACGACATTCCCGAAGAGAAACTCGATACCACCGCAACAGCGGGGTGCCGGACCTGATGTTTGGTCGGCCATTGTCTAGAGTGACCCGTTCCATCCGGTTGAGGCCAACAAGATCGTTGTAGATGGCGTGTCTGTCGGCGACACGGAGTCTGCCTCGCCACACACGTCGCGGATGTAGCGATGCGTCTCCGAGCTTATCAGCCTCGACAAGAATGCTGTCCATGCCGACACCGGAGCCATGCGCGATATGTCGGCAAAGGATGGAAAGAACGATGCGCAGCACTTTCCAGGCGGCGCGCGATTAAGGACCTGGCCTTCCTCGAGGGGGTGTAAGACCCGAGATTATGACGAATATAAGCGGAGCGGCATCCGCCCAACCGGCCGCAATTGCGCGTAATTGACGGGTTGCTTTGCACAGCCACTCGGCATAGCGGAGCTTGGCAGCCAAGTTCAACGACTTTGAACCCCTTGCACCCGAGCCGGACTTCCCACGACTGTTGCCCCTGCGGGGACATCTCGAGTGACCACGCTGCCAGCGCCCACGACCGCATCATCGCCAATCGTGACGCCCGGGAGAATGATTGCTCCACCGCCGATCCAGACACTGCTGCCAATGCGGACAGGACGCCCGAGCTGCAGCCCACTCTGCCGCTGCTCAGGATCATGCGGATGATCTGCGGTGTAGATTTGCACGGCAGGCCCAATTGCCGTTCCTTGGCCAATCGTCACCTCTGCCACGTCAAGGATGACGCAGTTGAAATTGAGGAATACGTGGGCTCCGAGGCGGATGTTGAAGCCGTAGTCGCAATAGAAGGGCGGACGGATGACCGCTCCGAGCCCAACCTCTCCTAGCCGCTCGGACAGGAGCGCATGCCACTGCTCGGCGGTTTGGCCCAACGTGTCATTGTACCTCTTCAGCCAAGCCCCGGTGGCCAGCAGGTCAGCTTGGATCTCCGGATCCGCCGCACTATACGGCTCGCCTGCGAGCATCTTCTCTTTTTGACTGCGTATCATGGTTCCTCGTCAGATCGTGTCTCGTGGTGTGGTGTACGAGTGCATGGCGGATTGGCCTCGGGCAACGTTTGTATCTTGGTCTTGCCGCGCCCCGGCTTAAGACCCGGGCGGTAGTCTCGTCGGCGACCAGCTTCGTTCGAGCATCTCCTCGGCCGCGTCCTCTATGCCAAGCCTATGCGTGCAATTTGACTGCGTGGCAATGAGCATTCGTCAAGCCGTCTTACGCTCAACCGATGCCGGTTGGCGGCCGCTTCGCTTTCCATTTTCGCGTCGAGAATTGCCAACTCTTCTCCCAGTGCGGCAATCCAAAGACACCGGCTTCTTGGATCGATTATGATCCGAAAACTACGACCGGTACGTGCTTTCGCTTTGCGCTGCTGTTCGGTGAGGCAATGGAGCATCCCCGCCTGTCACCGCGAACCTCGACATGCGCTCGCCGACACCTGGCGATAGCGACGTGATCAGCCATTTCGAACGAGAGAGTTCGAAAGAAACGAAGATTGCAGCCAGCTCAACGCGAATTGAATAGCGCTCGGCGAATCGGAACGGTCTACGACTTTCATTGCGAGCCTCCTGGATGGTTTTTGGCGACTTCACCCTCGCAGAGTGGCGGCCGCTATTCACCCCCATAGGATCTCAACCATCTGCCAGCGGAGGTCCGCAGGCGCGAACGGATGAACCGGGTCGAGGCCGCCGACCATTCCCGGCCTCCGAGCCGGTGACGCGTGATACGCCGCATTGCCGAGGCCGGGCTTGGTCCAACACTCTTTTCCACACACGGCCTGCGCTCCGGATATCTCACCGAGCCGCCCGCTGCGGCATTCCGCTATCTGAAGCGATGCAGAAATCGCAGCACCGCTCCGTGCAACAGGCGTCGCGCTATTACAACGACGCCGAGCGCCAATTAGGCCGCGCCGCGCGGCTGATCGTCTGACTGACCCACGCTACTGCTCCAAGCCGCGCTGTTCGGCCCAAAACGATCGTTGAGAGCTGCAAGTGGCCACGGAACGCAAAATCGCACTTCCGGTCGGGCGAAGCGGACTTGCTCAGCAGGGATGACGCTGCAAGGATCGAGGCGTGTTGTGGCGCGAACGCAGTACCCATCGCGCACCTTGATCTTAGCCCAGATAGGCTAAACAAATCCTAAACGCGGGAGCGCGCATTGATGGAAACCAGGATCATCGACAGCCGGGACGATTTCGCGCAATGGGCGATCGATCGGGCCAATGCGATCCTGACGGATCAGGGTTCGGAACTCGCCACCGCCGCCCGCAACGGAAGCGAAGCCCAAATCGGTGAGAAAGCACAGGCGCTCGGCCAGGCGATTGTCGATGCACTGCTTGAGGCGTTCGACGGTCTCGCAGGCGACGAATGAGCCACCGGCACGGCTCGCATGACCGGCTGCGCCAGCGGAACCGCGGCATGCACGCCGGCTCACAGATCCACGATCATGAGTTGGGACTCTGCAGGCTCCGGGGAAGCTTTTCCGAGATCTCGAACCGCCCTTGCGTCTATCGCCACCGTTCGGCGGCCTGGCGTCGTTCGTGGCGCGGCTGGTGAAGCCTGCAGCGTTGGCCGACAGGGTGCGCGGTGAAAACGAAGGCGAGCGTGGTCAAAAATTTTGGCCTCTCGCTGCGCGCCCGCCTCGCCTCAGCCGAGGTTGATGAACGCTATGTTCAGAAGCAGCTTGGCCACACCTCGGCGGAGACACGCAAGTACCAGACACCGACCGTGCCCGTGGATCGGCGATCGGCAAAATGATATCGGAATATCAATCCCGGCATTATACGCAGGGTCGTCCCACAGATTGTACGGGGAATGTCATGGAGCGCTGCGACAACGATTTTGATCTCCAATCAGACAGCAAATTTCATGGTCAGCCGACTTGAGCCATGATTTCGGATTGAATCGTCGTTGCGGTGTACAGGGATGCATCTAGCGGCAGATCCCCAAATGCCAGTTGACAAAGAAGGTAGTTGGCACCTGCCTCTTCCAACTGACCAAGCAGAGCTTTTCGCACAGAAGCTGCCGATCCTACTACGCACAATTCACTCTCGATTGCTGCATCGAAGGTCAGCGGCAGGTTTGGTGGAGTCGGGATGGCATTGAGGTCGTAAAGGAATTTGAAGCTCTTAAGCCATCGTTCGTAAGCAGGTGCCGCGAGCGAATACGCATCTGCTTCAGAAGGCCCAATCACAACCATTCGGAGCAATCCAAGAAATGGTGCTCGCTCGTCCGCCTCAGTTTTGTGCTCTCGACCGGCGCGGAAGGCATCAGTAGTTCTGCGAACAGAAGAGGAAGGTCCCACGCACGCGATATTTGCGCCATTAGCCGCGGCCCAGCTTGCCGGCTCGGGTCGATTGGTGGCGATCCAGGTCGGCGGATGCGGCCGCTGATGAGGTCTTAGCGTCAAAGGAACGCCATTCAATTCAAAATGGCGGCCTTGATAAGACAGCGTGCCGCCTTTCATCGCATTTATAAGGATCTCGCTGGCTTCCGCATACTGGCTTGGCGCCGCGTCCGCACCAATCCCGAAGTAACCCAATTCGGTGGGGAAAGAGCCGCGTCCTATACCGAGTTCGAGCCTGCCACCGCTCAAATGGTCAAGCATACAGACCTCCTCGAACGCACGCAGCGGATGATAAAGGGCAAGTAGCATTACCAACGGACCGACACGAAGGCGCTGGGTGCGCTGGGCGACGCTCGACAAGAACAGATTCGGCGATGGACCTCTGCCATGCGGGGTACAGTGATGCTCTGCCAGATGATATGCATAGAAACCGAGGTGATCGCATGCCTCTGCCAACATCAGGCGATCCGCGTATTGCCGGGCGATATCGCGGCCGTCCTCGTCCAAGTGATCGAAGATGCCGAAGGTCAGGGTTGAAGGAAAGGCGTTTCTCACTCGATTTCTCCAAGTTCAACGCGGGACGTTCTCTTGCTTGCGATGATCAAGCAATTCAAAGATATAGAGGTGTGTGATCGGTAGGATTATCGCCCGCGTAGCGCGAAAGCAGAACCTGATGCTGCCCAACGTCTGGATCTTGGCATCTTTAAGCTTGCAGAAATATCTCTCGTAGCGGTAAGGAATGCATCCATCTGTTCTTTTGTGCCGATGCTGACGCGGATGTAATTTTCCAAACCTTTATCAGGAAAAAAGGCCACAAGTATCTTTTGCCTTTCCAAGGCTGCCTGCCACCATGAGCCGTCCTGTCCCGCTGGCACACGGGCTAGCACGAAATTTGCGTGGGATGGTGCTACTGAAAATCCAAGTTGCAACAGCGCCAAGGTGACCCGCTGTCGTTCACGCTTGACGTGTTTGTGGTTGTCTGCATAAGCGTCGCGATGAGCAAGGATGCTGATACCAACCGCATGCCCAATCACATTCATGTTGAAGACATTCTGGATGTTGCGCAGCCTGCCAATAATTTCGGGGTGACCGAAACCGAAACCGACGCGAACGCCGGCGGCGGCATAGCTTTTCGAAAACGTTCTTAAGACCAGAAGGTTCGAATAACGATCGATGAGGCGCAGACCATTGTCAGGTGCAAAGTCGACGTAGGCCTCATCCAGGACGATCAAACGGTCCGATTGTGCTAGGAGGCGTTCGATGTCGACCACCGGAACAAACGTTCCGGTCGGATTGTTCGGATTGGCCAACAGAATGAACTTGGCGTCTTTTGCAGGGCCGAAAAGCAATTGCTCTATCGGCAAGGAATGAGCCTCGTCACATCCGATTTCGAGAAATTGAGCATCCTGCAACATGGCAAGTTTGCGGTTGAACGAAAAACCTGGCGACACCATAGCCACGCTATCGCCCGCGGCAAGGAAAGCTCTGTAAATGAGCCCGAGCAGTTCAGACGATCCGTTACCGGCGATCACCTGATCCTTGGAGACGCCGTAGGCTTTGGAGGCTGCTTCCCTCAAGCTGATGTTGTCGTCTTCTGGATAGAGATACTGTCGTTCTAGGGCCGCAATCGCACTTTGCATTATGAGTGCCGGCAACGGAAATGGGTTCTCATTCGTGTTTAGTTTGACGCAACTTGCATCCGGCGCTGTTGGGTCGGATGGCAGAGCCTCTAACTGTCTCGCCACCTGCGAAAGTGACGAAAGCACACTTTGCAGTTTTGCATCGGACATATTTTTCTCCATTTCAGTCGCGAAGGGCATCCGGCATCAGCTGATGGTCGAGAGAAAATGTGGCCGACAAACCGGCGTCATAGCGCTGCTTCACGCCAGCTTTGTCGGGACGCCGATTGCCGTGAGGCCGGATCGAATTGGCGACGACGCGGGGTCTGCACCCCTCGTCATGGGCAAAGGCCCGCCAAACCACCAACGCTCGATTTGTCCCAGCTATTCGCCTCAGTCGTCTTTCACAGACGCTTGATCTCGATGCCGTATTTCCTCAACACATAGCCAATCTGGCGCGGCGTCAGTCCAAGCAGGCGTGCCGCCTTTGCCTGCACCCAGCCACATCTTTCCATGGCCGCGGTGACACCCTCGCGATCGATAATCCTCGAACCATTTAACTGGGCTGCGCCGGCAGGCGCTGGCGGTGGCTGCCCAGTGATCGCTGGCGGGACCGCCACGGCGGCAGAACTAGCGGCCGCAGCCGGCGGTGTGGCCGGATTCACTGGCGCCGGCACGATCGGTCCCGGTTTCAGCGCGCTCTTGCCCGATCTGTTCTTCCACAGCGCCGCGGCAAAGCATTGGCCTTGGCAGCAGGAAAAGTCGTTTCTCCCGATTGATGGTCCATCCGCCATGATCGCTGTCCGGTGCACGCAATTTTCGAGCTCGCGAATGTTGCCGGGAAAATCACAGTTCTTCAGTACCTCAATCGCACTCGGATCGAAGGTCAGCGTACGGCCGTTCTCATCATTGAAATTCTTGAGAAACTCAGCCGCGAGGAGCGGAATATCACTGCGCCTTTCGCGTAACGCCGGCACCAGCAAGGGCACCACGCTGATTCGGTAATAGAGGTCGGCGCGGAACTCGTTCCTTGCAACCGCCTCTTCCAGGTTCTTGTTCGTGGCAGCAATCACGCGAACATCGACCTTAATGGTCTGGTTGCCGCCGACGCGCTCGAACTCCTGCTCTTGCAGCACGCGCAGTAATTTTGCCTGGAACGAGGCCGAGATCTCGCCGATCTCGTCCAGGAACAATGTCCCCTTGTCGGCGACCTCAAAGCGCCCCTTGCGCGAATTGAACGCGCTGGTGAAGGCACCCTTCTCATGACCGAACAATTCGGATTCCAGGACTGTCTCAGGCAGCGCCGCGCAATTGACCTTGATGAAGGGCCGCTTGGCGCGCGGCGACAATTCGTGAATGGCCTTGGCGATCAGTTCCTTCCCGGTACCGGATTCGCCTCGCAAAAGAACCGTAATCTTCGCCCCGGCTACCACCGCGACCTTCTCGAGCAGACCGAGCAGCGCCGGACTGTCGCCAATGACTCCCTTGACGTTAACCTTCTTACGCTCCCGCGCATGATGCTTGAGCTCGCCGAACTGCTTTTGCAGCCGCTCCTTCTCCGCCATCGGTTGCTCGCGGTCGCACGCGAATGAGCGATGCGACTTCACTGTCTGTCCCACCAGGTTGGCGATCACCGGTAGCAGACGGAGGTTGTAATCGAGCCAAGATCTTGACCTGTTGTCCAGTACGCGGTCGATGGTCAGCGTGCCCACCACGTTCGCATCGACGCGAATGGGAACGCCGATGAACGACACGGCGTCGGAGGTCCCGAGCACGTCCATGTCGGCGGCACCGAAGGCCGAATGCACCGCTATGTTCTCGGCGACGAGGGGCGTGTCCGCCGTCACAATCTGGTCGATTGCCTTCCGCGGCAGGTACATCCGGCAGCGCTCATCGCAGCTCTCGCTCCAGCCGGCGGTGATGTCCAGTTCGCCATCACCGTCGAAGAGAGAGATGACGCCGTGCCGCATCTGCACAAACGATCGCAGAAGATCGACGACCTTGGCCAACGTGACTTCGAGCCGAGAGGGGGCGGTGAGTGCTTTCGATATTTCGAAGATGCCGGCAAGCGCACGCTCGTGCGACGGCACAATAGCGACCGCGTTGTTCGTCTCGGATTTTGAGTTAGCCCTTTTCGCGTGCTGAAGCGATGTGCAGCATGACGGTGTCTCCCTGGCACTTCGTTCGGATTCGCGAGTATTGTCTGAGTCTAGTGGTTCTCGCCTGACATAAGAGTCC
>NZ_JHQR01000050.1 GCF_014843825.1 Mesorhizobium silamurunense | reverse complement strand
ATGCTTTCGCAACTCACCCCAGCCCTCAAGGAGAAGGGCATCGAAAGCCTGACGGTGGTCAACACGCCCATCGAGCGGGCGCGCCTGTATCTGCGATACCATCCGATGCTCGGCCTGCTCGCTGCATCCGATCCGGAGCGGACTTCACACCGCGCCTTTGGATTGCCGAATATGCAGATCACCGAAGACGAGAGCGCATGGCCGCAAAAGGTTTCGATGAGCGATGTGAAGTCGATGCGGGTCGACTTGCCGGGCGAAATGCCGGAACCGATGGACCCGTTTGCGGCGCTCGAATATCTGAACAAGAAGGACAGCTACGAAATCACGGAAGCGGATCAACAGATGATGGCCACCGGCATTGGGCAGCTCGTCGGCCAGTTCTTGCTGGACCGCGATGGTGTCGTTCGCTGGACTTCCAATGAGGTACTTGATGGCGGCCTATTCGGCGCCCCGAACACTCAGGAGCTGATGTCGGCAGCGTCGCAAATCGGAAGGTAAGGCGCAGCTTCGGTAGTGGGGCTGGGCGCAGGATTACGCGAAGTTTGCGGCTGTCGCCTGATACGGGCCCCACAATCGGCACCGCTCTCGCCTGCCGATGAACCCCGGAGGGGCCGGGGGCGGTCGTCCAGCCGCCTTGCTACCAGCGCGAGTCGAGCGGCGTCCGCGTGCGGGGTAGCGGCCTCTGTTGCAGCTCTGCGGTGATGCGCGGACCTGCCGCCCTAGACTAGAAGATTGTGCTCGACGGTTCTAAGATGCGCCAGCATCGCATTTTTCACACCTTCCGCATCGCGGCGAACCAGACGCTCCAGATTGCCTGGTGCTCGTCGCGATACCCCAGGCGGCGTTCCTCCGAGAACGAGCGCTTCTTCATTTCGAACCAGGGTGACTGGTTGCGAATGGCGCGCATGAGGTTGTGGATCTCTTTAAGGAAGTCGTTGCGGCAGCACGCGAATATTCGGTGATGGAATTCGGCGTCCCAATGCTCGAAATCTGGCATGTCCCTGGCGTCGCTCACCCTCTGATGCGCTTTGCGAACCGCGTTCAGTTCGGTTGCGCTGGCATTGGTTGCGGCAAAGGCCGCGGCTGCCGGTTCGAGCAACCGCCAGCCTCTTCGGCTGACATGAGGCGCAACTGCGACCTCCAACGTGGTTGCCGCTAGTGTCTGCTTTCAGCGGTTGGCAGGACTGGGTTCTACAGCCGGCATGAGGCGCAAAGTTGCCAATCGGCATAAGATAAATGCCGCAGCGTCACGCGTCGGTTGTAGATATTCATGGCTGCTGACACCGAAAGGTTGATTGCCAGACAGATGGTGGTCAGGATGGTCAGCGCTTCAAACGACTGCCCGGTGGTGTTTGCTGTCGTGCCGACGATGCTGTAGCCGATGGCGACGGCGTGGGACAGGCCGTGGCTCGGTGCGACGCAGGCTGTCGTTGCCGCCGAGCGAACCGAAGGTCCCGCACCTGTGGCGTCGAGGGCA
This sequence comes from Mesorhizobium silamurunense, assembly GCF_014843825.1. GTDB lineage: Bacteria > Pseudomonadota > Alphaproteobacteria > Rhizobiales > Rhizobiaceae > Mesorhizobium > Mesorhizobium silamurunense. The sequence continues at coordinate 46,374 of NZ_JHQR01000050.1, read as the reverse complement.
GCCGGAAGTGCTTGCGCCAACGATATTCATCACAACGGTCAACGCTGCAGGAATCTAGGCGGCGTGACGCTCTTGTCCGCATGTTTCTCGATTGATCTCGGCTAGAAGCGCCTCGACATCGGCCTTCGGGAAGGTGTGGCGGAAACGCCGGTCGAAGGTGGTGAAGATACCGACGAACGAGTTGGCGCAATGGTCCAGCATGCGATCCGCATCTTCGGAAGAAATGCCGAGCTGTTTCTGGAGGAAACGATTGAACTCACCGCGAGCGGCCGGATTTTCCAAAATGAAGATCGGTTGCGTATCCCGTTCGATGCGCCGGTGAACCGCGACGGCGGAGACTGTCTGCAATTCGGCGCTTAGACGGATGTCGCGTGACGACGCCGCCACCTCGATGGCGATCGCGTCATTGTCGAGTGTCCAGGCCTGAAGCGCAGTGTCGTAGACGCAAAGGTCTTCTGCCGCGATTTCCACCATTACGGTCCTGCTCTCGCCCGGCTCCAATTCGACCTTGGCAAACCCTTTCAATTCGCGCACCGGGCGCTTCAGCCTTGGCTTGCCATAGCGGGCGTAGACCTGGCAGATTTCCTTGCCGCCGACCTTTCCGGTGTTCGTCACCGCAAAGCTGACCGCGACCTTTTCTCCGGACTGCAGGACCGTTCGGTCAAGCGCCAGATTCGAGTAGGCGAACTCGGTGTAGCTCAGCCCGAAGCCGAACGGGAAAAGCGGCTCGATGCCGCGCGCATCGTACCAGCGATAGCCAACGAAAATACCCTCGCTATAAATGTGCCGCCCGTTTTCGCCGGGATAGGTGAGATAGGTCGGCATGTCCTCCATGCGTTTCGGGAAAGTGGTGGTCAGCTTGCCCGACGGGTTCACGCGGCCGAACAGGATGTCGGCGACGGCGCCGCCGGTCGCCTGACCGGAAAAGAACATCTCGACGACCGCCGGCACCTTCCCCATCCAGGGCATGGCGACCGCATCGGGGCTCGATATGACGACGACAATGTTCGGATTGGCACGGACAAGCCGTTCCACCAGCGCGTCGTGGCCTGGCGCGAGGTCGAGCGAGCGGCGATCGGACCCCTCGCCGTCATAGCCATTTTCCGTGTTCACGAAAACCAGCACGATATCGGCGCCGGCCACGCCCTGCTCCGCCTCGCTGATCAGTGCTTCGCGCTCGGACGCGATCTCGCTCGTTCCCTGGAAGACATCGATTGATACGCCGCTGCCCGCAAGCCTGCGGATTTCGTCCACCGGAACGTCCTTGGATGTCGGTGTCGTCGTCGCGCAGCCCGAGCCCTGGATGACGGGCGCCGCGGCGCCCTCTCCGACAATTGCGATCCGTTTCACCTTGACTGTCGAGATCGGCAAGAGGCCGCCTTCGTTCTTGAGCAGTACCATGGAGTCCGCGGCCAGACGGCGAGCAAGTGCGTGGTGTCCCGCCCGATCGAACGTCACTGTCCGGTTCTCTCCCTGCTTGGCCTTGCGGACCAGCTCGAGAACCCGCGCGCAGGCGCGATCGACCAGCGCCCGGCCGACATCGCCCGTTTTGATTGCCGCGAGGAGATCGGCCTTGCGGGTTTCGCTTTCCGGCATATCCAGATCGTTGCCGGCGATCAGGGAGGCGGGCCTGTCCTTGACGCCGTGCCAGTCGGAGACGACCAGACCGTCGTAACCCCATTCCTCGCGCAGCACCTTGGTGAGCAGCCAGGAATTCTCGGCGGCTTGAACGCCGTTGAGCCGGTTGTAGGAGCTCATGACGGTCCACGGCTCGCTCTGGCGGATCGTCCGTTCGAAGCCCCTGAGGTAGATTTCGCGAAGCGCCCTCTCCTCCACGACGGAATCCATCGTGGTTCGCTCGACTTCCGAATTGTTGCAGGCGAAGTGCTTTAGGGAAGCACCGACACCGTTCTCTTGCAGGCCGTTGATGACACCAGCGGCAAAATCCCCGCTCAATACCGGGTCTTCCGAGTAGTACTCATAGGAGCGTCCGCCCAACGGCGTGCGCCGGATGTTGATCCCCGGACCCAGCAGCAAGTGCACGCCGAATTCCTGACACTCCCGGGCCAGCGCTTTGCCCAGTTGGTGCGCGAGGTCGACGTCCCAGGAACATGCGAGGCTGGTTCCGTTCGGAAAGCAGGTGGCGGGTTTCATCTGCCCCCATGCGGTCTGTACGTGGTCCGCCCGCTGGTTCACCACGGAAAGAAACGCAGCGAAATCCACGCCGCCGGCCTGATCATCGTCAATCTGCGGGATCGAGTAGCGCACCCCATAGGTGCCGTCGGTCATCACGATGTGCGGGATACCCAGCCGATCGATCTCTTGCGTCTTCCACATGTGATGGCCGGCGACCAGCGAGACTTTCTCCTCGTCCGTCATCTGCGCCACCAGGGCCGCGAAGTCGCCGGCCATGAACTTTTCATTCGTCATTTGAAGTCTCCGGGAATGACCGTGGAACAAGATCGGCAGGGTCGCGCGTTGCTCCGGCGCGGCCGCGGCGACGCCGTCATAGCCTCCGTTCCGTCGCCGCCGAGAAGAACGAGGCCTTGGACATGTTGAAACGAAACCCAACGTCCTTTTGCATCGTCCGAGCGGCATCGACGGTCAGCTTGACGCTGAACCGCTGGCCGAGACAGTCGAACCAGCCGAGCGCGTCGGCGCCCAGAAGCTCGGTGAAGGCGAGCGTTGCTGGCATGCTGTCGGGCGTGCCGCGCTCGACGACGTTCACGTCCTCGCAGCGGATTCCCAATATCGCCTCCGGCGCCGTCGGCTCGGTCGCGAAACCATAGGACGACGCATCAAGGCAGACATCATGCGTCTTGAACCGCCGCGTCCTTTCAAGATGCCCCTTGAGGAAGTTCATCGCCGGAGAGCCGATGAAGCCGGCGACGAACAGGCTGGCCGGTTTCTCGTAGACCGTCTGCGGCTCCGCGAACTGCTCCACCCTGCCCTTGTGCATGATCGCCACGCGGTCGGCCATGGTCATGGCTTCGATCTGATCATGTGTCACATAGATCATCGTCGACTTTAGCGTCGCGTGAAGTTGCTTGAGTTCCACCCGCGTCTCCGCGCGCAGCTTGGCATCGAGATTGGAAAGCGGCTCGTCGAACAGGCAGATGCTGGAGGAGCGGACCAACGCCCGGCCTATCGCCACACGCTGACGCTGGCCGCCCGAAAGCTGGCTTGGCTTACGATCGAGCAGCGCCTCGATCTGGAGCAGCCTAGCAGCCCATGCGACCTTTTCGGCGATCTTCGCTTTGGGTGTGCCGGCGATTTCCATGCCGAAGGACAGGTTGCGCCGGACCGTCATGGCCGGAAACAGTGCGTAGGATTGGAACACCATCGCAAGGCCGCGCTGGCTTGGCTCCAGGCTGCTAACATCGACATCATTGATGAGGATCTGGCCGGAGTCGCAATCGTCCAGCCCTGCGATCACGTTGAGCAAAGTGGATTTGCCGCAACCGGAAGAGCCGAGAATGACCACGAACTCGCCCGGCGCAATCTCCATATCGACGGAGTCCAGCACTGTAAGGCCGGCGAAGGATTTCCTGATCTGGCGGATGGATACGCTTGACATTTCTATCCCTTGACCGCGCCGGCGGCGATGCCGCGCACGAAATAGCGACCTGAAAGAAAGTAGACCACGAGCGTCGGAATAGCCGTGATGACGGCCGCGGCCATGTTGACGTTGGGCGAGACAGAACCGCGGGCGTTGTTGACGATGTTCGTCAGTTGCACCGTCATCGGCAGATTGTCGTTGCCGGCAAAGATCAAACCCAGCAGATAGTCGTTCCAGATGCCGGTGAATTGCAGGATCGCTACGACGACGAGAATGTTGGTCGAAATCGGCAGGATGACGGACCAGAATGTCCTCAGGAAGCTAGCCCCCTCCATGCGGGCCGCCCGGCTGATCTCGTCGGGCACCCCGACATAGAAGTTGCGGAAGAGCAGTGTCGTGTAAGGCAAGCCGTAGATCACGTGCACCAGGACGATGCCCGCGTAGGTGCGGAACAGCCCCATGCTGCTCAGAATCTTGACCGTCGGGTAGAGCATGGCCTGATAGGGAATGAACAAGCCTATGGTGACCAGCAGCATAATCAGATTGGCGCGGCGCGATTTCCATTGCGCCAGGGCGTAACCGTTGAGCGCGCCGACGAGGGTGGAGATCGCCACGCTCGGCACCGCGATCTTGATCGAATTCCACAGTCCGGGACGAACCCCGCCGCACTCGAGGCCGGTACAGGCGCTTTTCCAGGCCGTGATCCACGCATCGAAAGTCGGCCTGACTGGCAAGGCGAGCAGATTGCCTTGCCGGATCTCCTCCAGAGGCTTGAGCGAATTGCTGATGATCAGCAGCAACGGCAGCAGGAAGAACGCCGCCGACACGATGAGAAACGCGTAGAGGCCGATGCGCGCGACGCGCGGCCCAAACACCGGTCTTTTGACCTGAATGCCGTGGCTCACGTGCGCTTCCTGAATTCGCTGTAGAAATAGGGCAAGAGCATCAGCAGCGAGAGCAGCAGCATGACGATCGACGCCGCTGAAGCGAGGCCCAGGTTGACGCGGGCGAAGTAGAAATCGACAGCGAACTTCGCCGGCATTTCGGTAGCGATGCCAGGCCCGCCCTTGGTCATAGCGATGACCAGATCGTAACCCCGGATCACCTCGGACATCAGCAGCACGACGCAGGAAGCAATCACCGGCCGCATTCCGGGAAAAATCACCTGCAGATAGGCGCGCCAGAGCGGAATGCCCTCCATGCGGATCGCCTTCCAGAGGTCATTGTCGACGCCGCGCAAACCGGCCAGGACGATCACCATCACCAGGCCCGACGAATGCCAGATGCTGGCGATGACGAGCGTATAGATGGCGCGGTCGGGATTGGTCAGCCAATCGAAGGTGAAGCTTTCCCATCCTGCGTTTCGCATGAGGCCTTGCAGGCCGTTCACCGGATCGAGCACCCATCGCCAGGAAAGCCCGGTGACGATCAGCGAAACCGCGAGCGGATAGAGAAAGATGGTCCGAAACAGCGATTCAGCCTGAATGCGACGATCCGCGAGGATGGCCAGTATCGTGCCGAAGCTGAGGGTCCCGACGATGAATAGCACGCCGAAGATCACCATGTTCAGGCAGGACACGAGCCAGCGATAATTGGTGAACAGCTTGACGTATTGATCGAAGCCGATCACCTCGTAGCTGGGTATCAGAGTCGAGCGCGTCAGCGACATGTAGCCGGTCCATAGGATCGACCCGTAGAAGAAGATCGCGACGACGCCGAAGAACACGGCAACCGTGATATCCGGATTGAAGGTCTGCCTATGCAGCCAGGTCTTCATTCTCCCTCCAGGTCGCGTATCGATGGCGAGGTGGCGTTCATGAAACTCCTTTCCTGTTTGGCCATCCTGGCTTCCGCGCATTAGTGGTTCCTCAACAACAGCAGCAAGCCGGGCCGCGAAACCGCGGCCCGGCTCGGCGCTCATTCACTCTGCAGGATCTTCGAGAAGCTCTCGACCGCGGCTTCCGTCGTCATGGATTTGTCGGTCCAGAACTGGGTGGCAAGATCGGTCACCTGTCCATTCAAGTCGCCTGCCAGCGCATCATAGGCCGCCTGCACCGCGGCGCCCGGCGTGGCGAGCGTCTTGGCGCCGAGCTGCGCGCAGACGTCAAGCTTGGACGTATCGACATCCGTGCGGGAGGGCACCGATCCCTTGACCTCGGCAATCTGCTCCTCGACGGCGGGGTCCATGACCGACTGGGCCAGCAGGGTCTGGCCCTTGATCCGGTCTTCATCCTTGTTCACGGGGAAGGCAAAGACGTCGATCAGGATCGCGTAGCTCGGCTTTTCGCCGGGGGTGAGGAAACAGCCGAAATCCTTGCCGGCGACCTTGCCGGCGGCAAGGAACTCACCGCGCGCCCAATCGCCCATAAACTGGAAGCCGGCCTTGCCGGTGACGACCAGGTTGGTGGTGTCGTTCCATGAACGGCCCGGGCTGGCAGGGTCCGCATAGGTCGATACCTTGCGGAAGATGTCGAAGGCCTGCGGCAGGACAGGCGACTTGAGCGCTTGCGGGGAGCGCTTCACGATCAGCTCGTTCCAGTAGTCCGGACCGCCCAGAGCAAGGATCGAGCTGAAAAGGATGCCGACCTCCTGCCAGGGCTCGCCGCCAATCGCTATGCCGATGCGGCCAGACGCCTTGATCTTGTCCGCGGCCGAGAAGAGCTCTTCGAAGGTCTTGGGTTCCTCGATCTTCAGTTCTTCCAGAAGGGGTTTGGAATACCAGACCCAGTTCTGCGCATGGATGCCTACAGGCAGGGCAACGAGGTGGTCACCTACGTTCAGCTTGCTCCACACGAGCGGCGACATCACCTTCTGCCAGCCTCCTTCCGCAGCCAGGTCGTCGAAATCGCGAAGCTGGCCGGAACCCGCAAGCTCGCGCAAGGCCGAATTCGGCGTCATCAGGATGGCGGAGGGAGGTTCACCGCCGGCAATGCGGCTGGTGACGGCCGCAAGCGCGGCGTCGAAATCGGCGGATGGGCTGTCGATCCACTTGCCCCCCTTAGACTTGAAGGCGTCGGCCACCGTATTCATCGCTTTGGATTCGCTGGAGCTCGTCCAGTAATGCTGCACATCGACGGTTTGCGCGAGCGCGGTATTGGAACCGGCGAGAAGGCCGAGTACGGATATCGTGGAAGTAAAGCGTCGCAAATTCATCTCAGTTCCCCTGATGCTTTGGTTGATCTCAAGACCCGGAACATCCCGGGTGATCGGGTCGCCGTGTTCGGTCAGCGTCGAACGGCGCCGTCATCGCGTCATGCTGCCTTGCTGACTGTCTCGCCGATCTCCTTGTTGAGACTGTCGAGAAATGCCGCCATCGTGGCTTTGGAGATCTTTTCGCCGGCCACCCAGGACACGGTCTTGTAGATCCCCAGGAAGGAGCCGGCGCAGTACTCCATCATCTTCTCGGCCTCCTCGTCGTCGAGATCGAGTTGGGCTTTGAGGAAGTCGTGGAAGCGGCGACGGGCGAAGTCCTGCTCCAGCACCAGGAAAGGCTGACTCTCCACGTCAAGGACCGTCGACGGCAAAGCCGGCGCGTCCACCATGACCGTCTTCTCGAGACGGATGTCGCGCGAGGATGCTCCGACCTCGAAGCTTATCTGGCCCGCATCGAGGAGCCATTGCCGGTAGGCAGGGTCGTAGTAGCGCAGGTCCCGGCTGTCTATCGTCACTTCGACGCGCTTGGTCTCGCCAGCCTGCAGCTCGACCTTCGCAAAGCCCTTGAGCTCGCGGATCGGCCGGATCAGGCGGGGACCGTGCGGCCGCGCATAGACCTGGGCGATTTCCTTGCCGGCGACGCTGCCTGTGTTCGTGACGTCGAACGATACCCGGATCGTGCCCGAAGCTTCGATGCGGTCGGTGCTGGTGGAGATGTTGGAATAGCTGAAGGTTGAATAGCTGAGCCCGTAGCCGAATGGAAACAGCGGGGCGAGCTTGCGCTTGTCATAGTGGCGATAGCCGACATAGATGCCCTCGCTGTAGACATGACGGCCGTTCTCACCCGGATAGGTGAGATAGCCGGGGATATCCTCCATCTGGACCGGGAATGTCACGGTCAGCTTACCGCAGGGGTTCTGTTTGCCGAACAGGACATCGGCGATGGCCATGCCCACGCCCTGCCCGCCGAAGAAGGCGGCAATGACAGCCCGAACGCTTTCGATCCACGGCATGGCCACGGCATCCGGAGTGGACAGGATGACAACGAGCTTGCCGCTACGCTTGCCGAGACGCTCGATCAGCTCATCCTGGCTGGCGTGAAGATTGAGATGAGTACGATCGGAGCCCTCGCCGTCGTAGCCGACCTCGGTATTGCCAAAGAACAGCACCACATCGGCCGCATCGACTGCCGCAAGAGCCGATTGTTCGGACACGCTGCCGGCTTCGAAATCGGCCACGGCATGGAAGTTGACCGCGGCGCCGGGAGCAAGCTCGCGGATTTTGTCCAGCGGAATATCCATTTCGGTTGGACGTGTCGTCGCACAACCGGAACCCTGGATGACCGGCTCGACGGCGGCCGCGCCTACGACAGCGATTTTGCCAAACTTCGCTGCGTCGAGGGGCAGGATCGCCTTCTCGTTTTTCAGGAGCACGATCGATTCCGCCGCCATGCGCCGCGAGAGCGCGTGATGCTTCTTGAACTCGGCCTCGGCATTCGGCCGGATGGCGTTGCGCGCCGTGCGGACAAGCTTGAGGATGCGCAGGCAAGACTGGTCGAGCGCGTCCATCTGCACCCGGCCGTCCTTGACCGCGTCGATCAATTCCTGCTTGCGCGCGCCGCTTTCCGGCATGTCGAGATCGTTGCCGGCATTCATCGACGCGGGACGGTTCTTGATCCCATGCCAATCGGAAACGACAACACCGTCGTAGCCCCATTCGTCGCGCAGCACCTCGGTCAATAGCCAATGATTTTCCGCTGCCTGGATGTCGTTCAGCCGGTTGTAGGAGCTCATCACCGTCCAGGGGTTGCCCTTGCGGATGGCCCGCTCGAAGCCCGCGAGATAGATCTCGCGCAGGGCGCGTTCCTCGACGATGGAGCTCATCGTCGTGCGCTGGACTTCGGAGTTGTTGCAGGCGAAGTGTTTCAGCGAGGCGCCGACGCCGTTTTGCTGCAGACCGTTGATAACGGCCGCGGCAACCTCCCCGCTAAGCACGGGGTCTTCGGAATAATATTCATAACTCCGGCCGGCGAGCGGTGTGCGACGGATGTTGATGCCGGGGCCGAGCAGGATGTTGACGCCGAAAGCCTGGCATTCGGCAGCCAGCGCCTCGCCGAGCTCATAGGCCAGATCAACGTCCCACGAGCAGGCCAGCGAGGAACCGTTCGGAAAGCAGGTTGCCGGACGAGTGGAGCCGAACGCGCTTTCGACGCCCGTCGAAAGATCCGTATTGACGACGCCGAGGAACGCTGCGAGTTGCCTGTCGCCATCCTGCATGCCGTCGATCTGATCGATCGAATAACGGACCCCGTAGGTGCCGTCCGTCATCAGCAATTCGGGAATGTTGAGGCGATAGTTGGTCGCAGTGCGCCACAATCCATGACCACTGACCGCAGCAGCTTTCTCCTCGACGGTCATTTCCGCGACGAGGGCAGCCAACTGCCTATCGGAAACATTCCAGCTCATGCACATTTCATCCGCTTTGCCACGCGCCATCGGTTCGCCACCCGCGAATTGCCGGGCAGCGCCTGGGCGTCCGGTCTCTTCCAGGACGACAATTTGATGACACTTGGGGGGCCGCAAATCTAGCCGCGAAACTTGTACTGGAAGTACGACAGTTTTTGATGCTTATTGCATGACGCCCTCACGGAGGAAGAGAGATGAACATCGCCTATTTGAGCCCCGGTGAGCTGCGCGGCAAACAGGATGCCGGCTTTGAAAACCATGCGCCCACGGCGACACGGCATTTTTGGGCCTTCGTCCACGGCGCCATCGACGTTCCCTATCACTGGCACCGCGAAATGGAGATACTTCTTGTGCTGCGAGGCAGGTTTCGACTTGTGGTTGACGGACAGCTCTGCGAGATGAACCCGGACGACGTGATTATCATCAATTCGGACGTGCCGCACAATTCCACGTCGGTCTCGCCCGATGCGCTGATCTGCGGCGTGCATCTCGACGGCGCATACTTCGAGCGGCTGGGGCTGCCCGGTTTTTCGTCCCGGCACTATCTGTGCCGCACCTTCCTGCACGGCCGTTCTTTCATGAACAGGACCGCCCCCATGAAGGCGCTGATGGCGCGGCTGGTCCTCGATCAGACCGGGCATCTCGAGGAGATGATGGTGCGAGACACCACCGCCAATCTCCTTGCCTGCTTCATCTACCGCGCGATCCCCTACCAGGAATCTGAGGGGGGTGAGGCTCCCCTCCGCTCCGCCAGCCGCAACCGCATCCTAAAGATCATGGACGCGGTCGGAGGACAGGACGACAACCGGACCTTGAGCGAGATCGCGGATGCGGAAGGTCTGACGCTGAGCCATCTTTCACGCCTGTTCAAACGTCATTTGGGAATAGGCTATCGCGACTATTGCCTGAACCAGCGCCTGGACGCCGCCGCGCACGAACTTCGCATTACCGATCATACGATCAGCATGATCATGGAGCGAAACAGTTTCGGTAACCCGGCAGTCTTCTACAACAAATTCAGAGCCCGCTTCGGCTGCAGCCCCGGGGAGTTTAGGCGCGGACAGGGGCTGCGAGGAGCAAGAAGCAAATTGACCGAGGAGGATGCGTCCGAGGCATTGAGGCTACTCACGCAACATGCCGTGCAGATTGGCAAGGCTGCTGAGATTTCCCTTGGGGTCAACGCGACCGGTCGCCGGGAGGTCACACTGCGTGCTCCTTATAATGCAGGTTCACGCTAAAAACCTTCGCATAATCCGTGCTGCCACCATGTCCGTCCGGACCCGGAATTGACGACCATCCGGCTACAGCGGTCGGATGAACACGGCGTCTAATCGACCGCCAGCGCGGTCACCTCCCGCCGAAAAGGCAACGCATCGCCGATATCGGGTTCGTCCAGCTCGCGGGCGAAACGGTGACCGGCATAGGTTGCCCAGCCAAACTGGATGCCCTGCGGATAACTTCCCTTGACGCGCCTCCTCGATTGCAGCTGTCGCCACGGTTTCCGCAAATCAAACGGCTGCCTGAAAGCCGCACGAATCTCACCTCGGTTCCACTCGCAGTTCGATGTACAAGATTCAAAAGACGTTTTTTCTCGTGAGCAGGCTGTTTTATGAACAGGCGACGAGCGTCGTGTGCCAGCTCCAGCAGGCGAATGCCGTCATCCATGTAGGGTTCTTCCGCCTGACCATGGCGCTCGATCTCGCGGCCTGCTCCGTTCGCCACTGTGCCGACATGCGGTCATAGAAGACGTTGTCGATGCGGCCGTCGAGCTTGTCCAGATACATGGCTTGCAGACGGTCTTCGAGGCGTTTGTACTCGGTTTGACAACGATGGATCGCCTGCTCGTGCCCACAACGCTCATCGGCATGGCTGGCTTTGAGCGCGGTCTTGACCCAGTCCAGCACCTCTTCGTCGAAATGGAGTTGGTCGAGGAGCGTGCCGAACGTGTCGTTGAGCACTTCTTCTCTGACATATTTACGGCGACAATCGGCATAGCCGCCACGACCTTTGTCGATGTCCGGTGCAGTGACAGTAGACGTATTTGCCCTTCTTGAAGGCCACCATATCCTACTCGACATCTTTTGCCCTCCGCGCGCCGATTTCCTGGCCAAAGGCTGGATCTCGGATGGAGGGAAGTATGAAGATTGAAACCGGCCGGCGACCGCCGCTTCCGTTCAATAGGATAATGAGCGGAGCGCACATGCCATGATCGAAGCCTTCATCTGCGGCCATGTCGCACCCAAGGGCACTGCATGCAATCTCGTGTAGCAGCCACCTGCTACCAACAGCACGAGTTTCGGCGCTATCTAATGTGAATGGCGGAGCTAGTTATGGCAGTGTAAGGTTCGCTGCAAAGAAGAAGAATGAGCCGTTGCGACGGCACTGCCAAGCCAACGAATCTGGGAGGATTCATGGTCGAGATCATCTCCAAGCGCGATGGCCCGCGGCGCGAGGACGTACAGGTCAAACGACTGATCGAGCAAAACCGCTCCACCATCGTTCGCCTTGCCGACCAGATCAGCGGCGGCGGCTATTCGGCTTCGAGGATGCCTCGCCAGCAACCGAAGGCGGAGGGTCTGATCATCCATGTTGGCGGCGGTACTGCGACAGTGGCCGAAGCTAAACCGTCCATTCAGGTCACCATCAACGGCCGCGTGATTTCCAAGGATCAGGATACAGGGCGCCAACTTCATCACATCGGCGATATCCGCAATCGCGGCGGAGAACAGATTTTCGTGCTGGCGACCAAGCAGAACGGCTACTTCGCGCCGGTCGATGAAACTGTCGCCGCGAAACTTGCCGACATGGATGGATCCCGCCTCACCGCCACCTACTCCGAAGAACAGCTTGCCGGCGACATCGGCGCGAAACTCGGCATTAACTGACCGGCAGGCGATTGGACCGGGTTCAACACGTCCAATCCGCAACAGCATACAGCCATGGCATACCCCAAAGGTTCCGTGATGACTGAATGAAACGCGAGATAGGCCCCAATCAGATGAAGATCGATGCTCTTCCGGCGCACGCGCCGTTAGCCAGCAAGCAAATGGTTCTGGGCAGCATCGACTATGACGAGCGCGCCACGATGCGCGCCTGGGAAGATTTTCTGGCGGACGAACCCAAATGTGCCCGCGATGCAGTCCACCCAAGCCACGTTCGCTCCCTCATCCACGAGTCCTGGTATCGCAGCGCAACCGGCGGCATCAACGCGCAAGGGCATGAAGCGCCGCTGAACGGCGATCGCGACGAGATCGAATTTCTGACCCGGACCAATGCCGAACTGCTCGCCGCTGCGCGCCGGTCTTTCGCCTCCATCGGCCAGTTGCTGGAGGGAACAGGCGCGATGCTGGTTCTGGCCGACAGCGACGGCGTGCTGATCGACGCCATCGGCGACAAGAAGACGTTGCATGATGGCATGGATATCCACCTCGCCATCGGCGGCAAATGGAACGAGGGCGCCGTCGGAACCAATGGCATAGGCACAGCACTTTGGACCGGGGAACCGACCTTCGTCCATGCTGCCGAGCATTTCTGTGCCGGCATCAAATCCTGGACCTGCGCCGGCGCCCCGATCCGCGATCCTCTCGATGGCAAGATCATCGGGGTCGTCGACCTCTCGGGCTATTCGCCGATCTTCAGGCCGCACAACACCGCCCTTGTCGCCGCCACGGCCCGGGAGATCGAAAAGGCGCTGGCCGAGCAGCAGGAGGAGCAACGCACACGTCTGCTCGAAGCTTTCATTTCCTCTGCTCCCAGTTACCGTCGGAAAGACGGGCTGGTGATCCTGGATCGTCGGGGCCGCGCCATCTTCCGCAACAACGTGCCCGACGGCGAAGCCTCCGAAATGGCCGATGGCCCGGCGGAAGCGGGCCGCGGCCGCTGGCTGATGAACCTTCCGTCGTCAGGTTCCGAAGCCGATATCGCCAGGGCGCTGCCGGCCCATCTGCGCTCCTGCCACATCACGCCGCTCAAGCTCGACGGCGATCTGCGCGGTGCGGCACTGGTGTTCCCCTCGGCGCCGGCAGCCTCCAGCGTGACGATGGTCCATCGGGAAGCGGACAAGCATCTTCAGGATGCCGCCGCCATGATCGTCGGCGAAAGCGAGGCCCTGCTCGCCGCCGTCGACGCCGCCTGTCGCGTCGCCCGCTCGAACAGCGTCGCCTCGCTGCTGGTCGAAGTTGAGACGGGCGTTGGTAAGGAGTTGTTTGCGCGGCTTGTCCATGCCGGCAACCGAAGAACGCTAAACGATCCGTTCATCGCGATGAATTGCGGTGCAATCACCAGGGATCTGTTTGGCAGCGAGCTGTTCGGCCATGTCGCCGGCGCCTTTACCGGCGCCTCGCGCGACGGCAAGCCGGGTGTTTTCGAGCTTGCCAATGGTGGCGTGCTCAGCCTCGACGAGATCGGCGAAATGCCGCTCGAGATCCAGCCGTTTCTGCTGCGTGTCCTGGAGGAGCGCGTGGTCCACCGCATCGGCGACAGCCGGGGCCGGCCGGTGGATGTCCGGCTTGTGGCCTCGACCAATCGCGACCTCAAGCAGGAAGTTGCCGCGGGCCGCTTCCGCCGCGACCTCTACTATCGGATCGGCGCGGTCTCGATCACGGTGCCGCCGCTGCGTGAGCGCGGCGACGACGTGCTGCTGCTGACCGAACATTTCAACCGGAAAATCGCATCAGCCTCAGGCGAGGAGCCGCTGGAATTCTCGCAGGAGGCGCTCGCGGCGCTGCTGGCCTATCGTTGGCCGGGCAATGTGCGCGAGCTGAAGAACCTTGTCGGACGTCTGCATGTGTTGGCGCGCGGCCGCGATATCGGTCGTCACGATCTTCCCGAGGAAATCACCGCCCCTGATTCCGGACAGAGCGCGAAGCCGAGTGACGGTGCGGTCGTCTCATCGGAGGTGCCTGAAGGCACGCTGGCCGAGGCGGAGCGCCAGGCGTTGAAAAATGCGCTGGCCGCGGAGGGCGGCAATCTCAGCCGCGTCGCGCAGCGGCTCGGCATCTCCCGGCCAACGCTCTACCGCAAGCTCGAGCAATATGGCATCCGGCGCGGCTTCGTCTGAACACACGCGGCAAAAAGGAAACCCATGGCATTCGCGCCATGGGTCGGGGGAATCTCAGCCGACAGAAGGGGCAGCGGGCGGGCAGCCGATCAGGCCGGCTGCGGTGCCGTTTCGCCGACGCCGATGACACCAACACGCAGCGCCAGTCCGGCTGCCGCAGCGCCGAGGCAAGGCGCCACGATATAGAGCCAGAGCTGTGACAGCGCGGTCCCACCGGCAAACAGGGCGGGGCCTAGTGAGCGCGCCGGATTGACCGAGGATCCGGACACGGCAATGCCGGCGAGATGGATCATGACCAGTGTCAATCCGATCGCCAGGCCGGCCAGAGCACCGGCGCCGCCTTCGGCAGTCGCACGAAGGATGACAAGCAGGAACAGAAACGTCGCGATCAACTCGAACAGGAACGCCGAGGTCACTGAATAGGTCGACCAACCGTTCTGGGCAAAACCATTCGCCGCCAAATCATAGCCGCCACCCTTGCCTTCTACGATAACGTAGAGCACCGCCGATGCGACGATCGCCCCCACGCATTGCGCAACGACATAGCCGACAAGGTCGTTGAATTTCATCCGGCCGGAAACGAAGACGCCAAGGCTCACCGCCGGATTGAGATGGGCGCCCGAAATCGGTCCGATGGCGTAGGCCATCGCCACCACCGACAGGCCGAAGGCCATGGCGACGCCGAGCAGGCCGACCTCTGAGCGCATGAACAGGACCGTCGCGCAGCCGAAGAAGACCAGCGCGAACGTGCCGATGAATTCACAGATGTATTTGTTTATATTTTCTCTCCCTCTGGATGATGGTGGGGACCGGACGACGGCTCGTCCGCGCGAAGTCCGGTCCAAATGTTTCAGGGCACGATGACGCCGCGGCCGGTGAAGTGCCGGTTCTTGAAGTCGTCGAGCGCGGTGTTGATGCTGGCGAGGTTGTACTCGGTGTAGTGCATCTTCACCTTGCCGTCGGCGTTGAGCTCCATCAGCTCGACGAGCTCGGTGAAATTGCCGACCAGGCTGCCGCCGATGTTGATTTCCTCGATGACCAGATGCGCGGTCGGCACGTTGACCGCGCCGCCATACCCGACGACGAACAGCTGGCCGCCCTTGCGCACCATCTGCCAGCAGATGTTCTCGACGCCGAGCTCGCCGACGAAATCGATGACGACATGGGCGCCGCCGCCGGTGATCTGCTTGACCTCCTCGACAACATTCGGCCCACCGTCGAGGACGAAATCGGCGCCGAGGTCCTTGGCCAGCACGCGCGCGGCCGGCTCGCGATCGACGGCGATGATGCGGCAGCCCGAAATCGCGTGCAGCGACTGCAGCGCGATGTGGCCAAGCCCGCCGATGCCGAGCAGCACGCAGTAGCTGCCCGGCCGCAACAGCTTCGCTGCCCGTTTGGCGGCGCGATAGGCGGTGATGCCGGCATCGGCCAGCGGCGCCACCTCGATCGGCGTGACATTGGCGTTGAGCTTGATCAGCGAGCGCTCGCTGGTGATGAAATATTCGGCGAAGCCGCCGTCCATGCCGAGGCCGGGGAACTGGCCATTATCGCAATACATGTCCTCGCCGTGCCGGCAGTTGAGGCATATACCGCAGGAGCGGAACGGATGGCAGATCACGGCGTTGCCGCGCTTGACCGACCGGACGCCGCTGCCAACCTCCTCGACCCAGCCGGCATTCTCGTGGCCCATGATGTAAGGCAGAAGGCTGCCGTCGGGGTCCATGGTCGGTTTCCACACGCCTTCGATGATGTGGAGGTCGGTGCGGCACAGTCCGGCGGCGCCGACCCGCACGATCACCTCGTCCGGGGCCGTGATCGTCGGCGCGGCGACCTCCTCGATCTTGAGCTTCACGTTCATGTGCGGGTCGTATTCGTAGAGTCTGGCGGCTTTCATCGTCGTGTCCTTTCGAAATATCTGGTGGAATGCCGTGTCAGGCGCGGCCAAGCTTTTCCGAACCGCCGCCGCGAGCCGGGCCGGCGGTCGGGTCCTCGTCCTCGGCGAGATCGCCGATCAGTGTTTCGGTGGTCAGGATCAGCGTCGCCACGGAGGCGGCGTTAGCGAGCGCGGTGTAGGTCACACGGACCGGGTCGATGATCCCCGCCTCGAACATGTTCTGGTAGCTGCCGGCCGACGCGTTGTAGCCGTGGCCGCCATTGACGCGAGTCACCTCGGCCACCACCGTTTCGGGATCCGCGCCTGCGTTGGCGGCGATGCGCCACAGCGGCCGCGACAACACCGAGCGCACCAGGCGCACGCCTTCGGCGATGTCGCCCTCCGCCTCGGCCGCCACCTTGTCGAGCAGCGGCGCGATCTGGGCCAGCGCCGAGCCGCCGCCGGCGACCACACCCTCCTCGGAAGCGGCGCGCACAGCATTCAGCGAATCCTCGATCAGCTGGATGGTCCGCTTCTGCTCGACCGGCGTGACGCCGCCGGCGTAGAGAATGGCAGTGCCGCCGGAAAGCTTGGCCAGGCGCTCGCGCAGCTTGTCCTGCTCGATGTTGGGCGGCGCGGCCTCATACTGCCGCTGCACCTGGGCGCGGCGCGACGCGATCGCGGCATGGTCGCCGCCGCCCCGAATGATCGAGGTGTAGGACGCGCTGGTCCTCACCCGCTCGGCCGTCCCGAGATCCTCGGCCGTGATGTCCTCCAGCCGGCCGCCGAGATCGCGGGCGATCACCTTGCCGCCGGTGATGATCGCCAGATCCTCCATCATCGCCTTGCGCCAATGGCCGTATTCAGGCGGATGGACGATGAGGTATTTTCCGGGTTCCTGCTTGCCGAGCAGCGTCACCACCACTTCCGGCGACACTTCCTCGGATACGATCAGCAGCGGCCGCCCGGCCTCGTCGGCGATGCGGCGGGCGGTCTCGAGCGCCTTGGGCTCCTTGATCTTGAGGTCGGTCATCAGGATGAAGGGCCACTCGAGCACGGCCTCCATCTTCTCCTGGTCGGTGACCATGTGGTGCGAGAGGTAGCCACGGTCGAACGACATGCCCTCGACCACGTCGAGCGTGGTCTCGGTGGTGACGCTGAAGTCGGTGGTGATGACGCCTTCCGCGCCGACGCGCTCGTGTGCTTCCGCCACCAGCGCGCCAAGCCTGGCGTCGGTCGCGGCGATGTTGGCGACCGAGGCGAGGATGCCGTTGCCCTTGGCGGGCTTGGCCGAAGCCTTGAGGGCGGCCACCACCGCCGCCACCGCGCGATCGATGCCCTTGCAGAGATCGACCGATTTGGCGCCGCGCTCATTCGCCTCGATGCCGCCCTGGATCAGTGCGTTGGCGAGCACGATGGCGGTCGTCGTGCCGTCGCCGGCGACCTCATTGGTCTGCATCGACACTTCGCGGACGACCTGCGCCCCCATGTTCTCGAAACGGTCATGCAGTTCGATCTCGGAGGCGATGCTGACGCCATCGCGGGTCACCATCGGCGTTCCGATCGGCCGGTCGATCATTGCGTTCATGCCTTTGGGGCCGAGCGTCGGTTCGACGGCCGCCGCCAGCCTGAAGACACCACGGGCAAGGGCCCGGCGCGCCTGCGAATTGTGAAGCATTATTTTAGGCATGACTCCTCCTTCCGCCTTACGGGCGGCTTGTTGGTTGGGGGCCTCGTGCGAGGGAGGCCGTTGCTTTCGACGCTGCTAGACGGCCGGCGCGTTTCGCGCCGGCACGCGGTCCATGATGAAGTCGACCAGCGTCGGTTCGCCGTCGACCACACCCAGTTCCTTGTATCTTGTCTGCTTCAGCCCACGGCACAGCGCGCCGTTGAACTCCATGTTGACGCGCACGCCGCGCAGCTCGGCGAGATGGGCACTGAGCGCGGCAGGCGGGATTTGGCGTCCCTCCCAGGTCACGAAGACGGGATCGCCTGCGCGGCGGTCGGGAAACCGCTCGAGCAGAGCCGCGCGGTATCGCGGCTTCTGCGCGGCCGCCTCGCCCGGCTCGAACCTGGCGGCATCATAGGCCGCCAGGTCCATGCCGAGGATTTCGCGATCCGTGAGGCCGTGCTCCCGCAGGCCGCGCAAGACCGCCTCCTGACGTCGCTTGAAGGCCTTCATGCTGAAGGTTTCGCGCAAGGCGGCGATATCCTTGTCCCCGGCAAGCTCGGCGAAGATGTCGCCGAACGTCCTGCCCGCCTCGATGCCGCGATTGACCTCTTCGGCGAACATGTGGTCGTGCAGTTTCACGCGGTAGGCGGGCGCCCAGGAGAGCCGGTCGAGCCCCTTGCGGACACCGTCGAGCATGAGGAAGGCAAAGTTGGGCGAGCACCAGTAGGTCGGCAGGCGGAAGTCGACCTCCACGCTGCCATCGCCCATCACCTCGGCCCGCTCGACGAAGCCCATCTCTGTGATCGCTTCGTCGAGTTCCGGGTCGTTGACCTCACCAAGGCGCCGCCAGAGCTCCTTCTCGCGGCTGCCGGAAACGCTGGCGGTGGCCATGGCCCCTACTCCGCCGCGATGCCGAAGGGCGAGCTTGCGAGCGCCTTCTTCTTGGCATCGATGTCGATGTTGTAGAGGCGCGTGGCATTCAGGCCGAGGATCTTCTCCTTGATCTCGTCGGTCAGCTGCACACCGCGTTCTGCAGCGATGTCCTGCGGGATCTGGTAGGCCCAGAATTTCTCGACGAGCCAGCGCGGCGTCCAGATCGCGTAGTCGGAACCGAACAGGAGCTTCTCCGGCCCGAGCCAGAACAGCAGTTCGGCGATGACTTCGCCGAAATAGCGCGGGCGCAAGTGAATGAAGGGAAGCGCCACCGCCAGGCCGCCATAGACATTGGTCTCCTGCGTCGCGATCCAGCAGAAATCGTCGAGGCGCGGCAAGCCGCAATGCTCGATGATCCAGTTGAGGCCTTGGAAATCCGTCGCCGCGTGGTCGACATCGTGAACGTCGAACGCGTCCTTGCTGAGCGGGATGATCGTCGGGCCCTTGTGGACATGGATGTTCCTGATGCCGAGCTTTTCGCAGAGTTCGAAGCACTTGTAGGCATCGGGATCGGTGAGCTTCCAGCCCTTGGAGGCGCCGTTCCACTCGGCCGTATACATCTTCACGCCCTTGACGTCGTAGGTCTCCTTCATGAAGTGGATGTATTCCAGCGCCTTCTCGCCATCGCGCGGATCGAAGGACCCGTTGACGATGAACCGTTCAGGGTAGCGTTTGGCGACCTCGGCGTTGCGCTCGATCGTGTTGAAGCCGTCCTTGTAGAAGTCCTTCAGGTAGGTGGACTGGACGATCGCGACATCGTCCGGGCCGTCGATGAACAGGTCGCGATAAAGATCGTCGGCGCTGTATTTCTCGAACTTGCCCTTCGGCCACAGCTGCTCCTTCGGGCTCAGGTTCGTGTGATAGGCATAGAAGCAGTCGATGAACTGCTTGCCGTGGATGTTCCTCTGGTTCTCCGGGCTGCCGTCCCAGAAATGGGTGTGGCCATCGACCACGAAGATATCCTTGCCGTCGGGTGTCCTGTACATTCTTGCCTCCGCAATCGTCGTGTTGGTGGGGCGTCGTATTGAGGGTGCCGGCGCGCCGCTTCCGGGCGGCGTGCCGGGTCCTTGAGCTTGCTCAGATGTATTCGAAGACCTCGTCCATGTTCCCGAACAGGATCACGGTGTTGTCGTCGATGCGCACCATGCGGCCGTAGTGGGTGGAGGTGTTGACCTCGAAGATCTCGGCGGTCATCTCGCGGCCGAGATATTCGCTGATCTCGTCCATCTTGAAGATCAGCTTGCCGTCGCCGTCGATGCGGATCATGGCCGGCTGGTAGGTGACGATGACCCCCGGCTTCTTGCCCATGAACTCGGCGATGGCGCGCGCCTCGACCGAGTCGTTCATGGTGACGCCGCACTGGTGTGAAATCGTCTGCTCGAAAGTGATGTCCTTCATCGACTTGAAGATGTTGGATTGCGAGGCGTCGCGTGCTGCTACTGACATGATGTCTTCTCCCTTGTTCAGCGCTTGAGGCCGAGTTCGCCGAGGATCTGGCCAATCCGTTCCTCGGACTGGGCGCGAACGTCGGTGAACGAAATCGGCTTGGAATGCGGCATCGACCAGATCGGCTGCAGGCCGATGGCTGCCTTGTCGGCAAGCGCGCGGTGCTTCCTCACCCAGCCCTGGAAGAGCTTCCTGTTGGCCGCGCCGTGCTTCTCGTCGTTGGCGAGCAGGTAGATCAGGTCGATGGTGTTGGCGAGGTTGCGCTCGTAGTCGGCTTCGGCCGCCGAAATCACCGGCGGCGTGATGAAGTCGTGGTTGGCCGCCGCCGCCTGCATCAGGAAGCCGGAGCGGAACAGTTCGCCAACCAGCGGCTCGAAGACGATGTTGATGGCGAAGTACTGTTCCAGATAGTCGGCCGTGCCCATGATCGTCTCGATCGCCTCGCGGGTGCCCTGCCACACGCCGTCCTCGAGCCAATGCTTTTTGCCGAGCTCGTCGTCCCAACCGGTGATGTCCATGCCGATCTCGGCGAGATAGAGGGTAATGTCCTGGGCCAGCCGGAGCTTGTAGGAGGAATTGGTCAGCGTGGCATTGTTGATCATCTGCGTGTAGCCGTAGCGCTGCGCCTGCATGAGCGAAGTGCCCAGGCCGAACTCGGCATGCTTCCATGCTCCGAGATGCGCCTGCAGCAGCTTCGACCAGACCTTGTCGAAGGTCTTCGGCGCGCCGGCGCGGCGGGCATTGGTGATGACGCTCTGCACCATCGTCTCGATCTTCGACTGGCGCTGGTAGTGGGTGCGCTCCCATTCCTGATCGGGAGCCCGGAAGGCATGCCAGTTCGAGCTCTTGGCAGCCGTGTTGTCCTTGACGTAGGCGCCCTTGCCGTTCGAGAAAGAGATGATCCAGTCCTGGATCAGGTAGCGTTCGGGGTCGGGCTGCACGTCAACCGTGACATCCTCGTAGTGGGTGGCGCGCTGGCCTTTCGGCTCGAAGTACCGATATTTGCGGCTGTCCGAATCGGCGAAGATCGCGGCTCCCGCGGCTCCCGATCCGACTGAACTCGACGTTGCTACCATTGTCTTCACTCCCTTGTTGCAGTTGCTTTGGTGTCGCTGGCTCCGGCCCGTCTCAATGGGCAGGGGTGGCGCTGGACGACGTGGTGAACCGGTCGAAGAAGATGCGTTCGGTCTCGAACCCGTTCATGAACAGAACCGGCTGCAGCGCATCGATCATGGGCGGCGGACCGCAGGCGTAGACGTCGCCCTGCCCGTCGACCGCCAATTGCTTGAGCTTGGCATCGACGCTCTGGTGAACGAAGCCGCGCTCGCCGTCCCACGCCTCGCCGTTGACGTGCGAAAGCACCGGGATGAAGTTCATCTCCGGGTGGCGACCGGCGAGCTCGGCGATCCTGTCGAGGTAGAACAGGTCGCTGGGCGTCCGCGCGCCGTAGAAGAAATAGACGTCCCGCTTCTCGCCGCTCTTCAGGTGATGAGGATCGACCAGACCGGCGACATGCCGGAGCCGGCGCCGACCAGGATCAGGGGACCCTGCCGTTCTTCCCGCCGGAAGCAGGTTCCATAGGGTCCGACGACGGTGACCTCGGCTCCAACGCGGATGCCTCCGGAATCGAGCTCTCCGGAGAACTTTCCTTCGGGATATTTCTTGATGATGAAGGAAAGCTTTTGGGTTTGGTCCGGCGTATTTGCCATGGAGAACGAGCGCGTAATCGTCTCCCCTTTTTGCGTGGTGACCGTGATGTCGACATATTGCCCAGCCCAGAATTTTATCGGCGAGCCGAGTTCGATCTCGATGCCGCGGATGTCATGGGTCAGATGCTCGAATTTCGAGATCCGGCCGTTGAACGTCTTGACCGCGATCGATTTCGCCAGGACCTCCTCGTCGTAGTTGAGAAGCTCGACCTGCATGTCGGAATAGGCGATGGATCGGCACAACAGGATGTGTCCGCCGTCCTTCTCCATGTCGTTGAGGGCGAAGGTCGAGTATTTCAGCATGTCGACTTCGCCTTCGAGCAGCACGCACTTGCAGGCCGAGCATTGCCCTTCCTTGCAGCCATGCGGCAGCGCGATGCCCTGTCGGAATGCCGCGTTCAGGACCGTTTCGCCGTTTTCGACCTCGAACTCGACGCCGACCGGCTCCAGGCGCACTGTGTGAGCACCAGCCATCGATAACCTCCCAATTCCTCTCCGGCCCGTCCGCAGGACAGGAGATGCCTTCCTCTGGAATGTCGCGGGGGTCGGAACCCGGCCCCCGCGCTCGGATGGTCAGTTGAACGGCGTGATGGTGAAGCCGGCCCGATACTCGGCGAGATGCTTCTCCCGATCCGCCGCAGACATGCCGCGAAGCGCCTTGAGCGGCGAGCCGAGGATGTTGCCGCGCACGTCGTCGAGCGTCCACTGCTCGTCGGCACCGAAGCGCAGGTGCGGCTGCGGGATCAGCGTCTTGCCGTCGGAGCGGACGAAGTTGAGATCCTTGATGGCATCGGCGAGGTCCCAGCCGTCATAGAGCGTCTCCCACTCGCGTTTGCCGCTGAAGCGGCCCATCGCGGGCGTCGGACGGCCCTGATACTCATCGGCAAAGGCCTCGACGGCGGTCCAACGGTCGAGTTCGTGGGCGAAGGTGTGCAATTGCCCGTCGATCTCGTCGACCACCATGTCCTCGCGGATGAGGCAAGGCACCAGGCAGGACCAGCAGCGGTGCGGATAGACGTAGCCAACGTCGCTGTTGAACAGCAGCACCTTCTCGCCCTTGTGGCTGAGCTTGGCGTACCACTTCCAGAAGTCGCCGAACTCGGCGTACCAACCCGGATATTTGTGTTCGAACCACTCGAAGTCCTTGTCGGTCTGGGCTTCGATGCGCCAGAAATTGACCGGCCAGCCGACCGCGAAGAACTGGCCGACCTTGTGGACATAGTTCTTCTTCGTGATGCGCTCCCAGGCAGCCTGGACATCGTCATGATGGATCTTGATGCCGTATTTCTCGAGCGGCAGCATGTAGGTGCGATAGTAGTCCTCGTAGATCCAGCGGTGCCACATCTCCGCGTAGGATTCCTTCGACTTGTCGCGATTGGTGGTGCCATACTCGATGAAGGTGCCGATCGCCGCATCGACGATGGCGTGGTTCTGCCAGAACGCGTAACGCATGTCGCGTTCGAGCAGCAGATGGTTCTCGGGCTCCTTCAGCGCCGCCATCAGCAGCGAATGGCCGTTGCCGATGTGCCGGCTCTCGTCGGACTGCACCGACAGGAAGACGGTCGGCAGCGCATAGTCGCCGTTGCGCGCCGCCTCGGAGGGCATTGCGACGAAGAGCGTGTTGGTGAACGCCGTCTCGGCGACGACCGTCAGGTACATGCAAGCGGCCGTCATCGTGTCGCCGGTGATGAAGCCTTCGCCGAACTGGCGGCCGATGGTGGTTGCGTAGCATTTGCCGAAGGCTTCTTCGGTGATGTCGAAGCCCGCCGGGTCGATGTAGTTCTCCATGTACCACTTCTTCAGATTCATCTGGATAGTGGAGTGGCGGAACTCATCGACCATCTGCATGGTGAAGCCGGTCCTGAGGTCCTCGCCCGGCGCCAGTCGCGCCACCATCGCCATCGAGCGGGCGGCGGAGATTTCCGGGAAGGGAATGATGGCGAGGAAGAGCTTCATCCACTCCACCCAGCGCGGCTCCACATTGCGGAACATGTCGCCGCGAAGGGCGGCGTCGAGCGCGCCATAGACGCGGTTGTCCTTCTCCTCCTGCATCGGGAAATAGGAGCGCAGCACCTGCTTCATCGGATCGCGCGGCGCCTTCGCGATCTTGTAGTCCGTCGGAAACGTCATCGCTTCCTGGACGTAGGTCGGGTTCCAACCGAGGTCGGAAATCTTCTTCGTCGCCTCGCCTACGGAAATGCCGCGTTGCGAGGTGATCTTGTTGAGCGTCAAAGACGACATCGTCATAAGCCTCCACCAGGTTTGAGCCGCGGATTCCTTGATCCGGGCGTGAGACGGCAATCAACGCCGCCAGTGAGAGTGCGAACGGCACGACAAAGGGTTGCGCGTTCAGGCGCGACTTAGCGTCGGGCTGTTCGAGTGGATCGCGGCAAAGGTTCCGAGGTGTTGGTAGGGCTCCAGCGCCAACCGCTTTTGCGATGGGCGTACCGAAGCGGACCTGACCTGTCTCCTCCGTTCCTTCGTTCTTTTGGCACCGCGCCGAAACGCGATGGGCCTCTTATGGAAATGAACGAAGCAAGCGTCGTGCCAGTTCTGAAAAATGAGCCATACCGGCCGCTCGAAACCAATCGCAGTTCACTTGGGCGGGAAACGAATCCGCCAACTGTAACGTTATTTTACAGATGTAAATTACGCCTGTAATATTTATACTCTATTCGCAATTGCGAAATGCTTACTTAGCACACGCAGCATTTATAAAACAGATTTCATCTATTCAATTCTACCCTCTCTCTATTATTTTGAAGAGGCGGCCCATGCGGCTCAGCATTGGAGAGAGCCATGCCTAACGAAAAGGACAGCCAAGGCCTGCCATCGCCGATATCCCGACTGCCAGACGACATCGCCGACGATCTTGTCAGGCTGATGCCTCGCGATTTGGTCTTCGTCATGCGCTTCCTGGGCGAGAGCCAATTTCGCCTCCAGAGCCACTTTCAGGATTTCATCCGGGCCGAACTTGCTGCCGGCGGCGTCACCGCGGAAACCCATCCGATGATCCATCTGTTCATCGAGAACCACGCCATCCTGCTGCGCGACTTCGTGTTTTCCGGCGTTTCGCTGTCGCGCCAGTTCCGTGTCGAAGAGATAGAGCGCCTCACCGGCGACACGACATCGGTGATGCGCGTCGACATCTGGGATCAGCTCAAGAGCCACATCGAGACCGCCGAAAAGCAGTTCCGGTCGCAGGCCGGCACATTG
Source organism: Mesorhizobium silamurunense (assembly GCF_014843825.1). Classification (GTDB taxonomy): domain Bacteria; phylum Pseudomonadota; class Alphaproteobacteria; order Rhizobiales; family Rhizobiaceae; genus Mesorhizobium; species Mesorhizobium silamurunense. The sequence continues at coordinate 21,289 of NZ_JHQR01000050.1, read as the reverse complement.
CCCGGACTGCTGTCGACCTTCGAGAAGCCGCCCGGACCGACGCCCGGAGACGAAATGACAGGAGGACCCGATGAGCCAAATAGCCAGGCGTGACGCGCTGCTCGCGCGCCGCCTCGATCTTGTCGCCAACGTCTCCGCGCTCACCGCCGAGGCGCAGCGGCTCAACCAGAAGCTCGCCGGCGTCGAGATGGATGTGCTTCGCCTAGAGCTCGAGATCGGCAGGAACGGCACAAACCCGCAACTGGTGCGGGACTTGCATGAAGCCGAGGAGAGCGCGGCGACGCTCAGGCACGCATGCGCCGCGCACGAGGAACGCATCGCCGCCGCCGAAGGTGAGATCGACGACGTCGACCGCAGCCTGGCGGAGACCGGAAACTGACGAAGGGAGTGGCCATGAACCAGCACGCGATACAGAACCTCACCTTGTTCGACCTGCTAGCCAGAAGCTGGCGCCGCCCGTCGGCGATCGCCGATCTGCGCTTCAGCGCCGATGGCTCGTCTGTCGCCTTCACCGGCGTTGATGGCACGGTTGCCCTAGCCGCGGTCGCGGACCAGGAGCCGCCGGAATCGCGGATCAGGGTGAGCGGCGATCTCGGCCAGACGACGATTCGCCCAAGGGAAAGGCAGCCGGCGCCGCTGATAGCCACCGCCGCGCTCGGAGAGGGTGACGTCCCGATCGCAAACTACCTTGGGTCCGGTTTCCTCGTCGGAACGGCGGCCGGCGAAGTGGTGTACCTGACTTCGGACGGCAATGAGATGGAGACGCTGGTCAAGATCGACGGACCGGCCGTCGCCATCGACCATAGCCCCCGGACAGCCATGACAGCCGTCAGCAACGGGCAGGACATCTTCCTGTCGCACGGCGGAGGCGACGCGGTGAGACTGCGACAGGATGCAATACCATCCACCGATTCGCTTGCCTTTTCACCGGGCGGAAGGAGCCTTGCCTGCGGCGGGGACAACGGACTGTCGATCTGGCCGATAGACAACGACGCTGGCCCCCTATGTGAGATCTCCCTTTCAGCGCGCCCCGTATCGATCCGCTGGAGCGGCGACGGCACCTGGCTGGCCTGCGGGCTCGAAACCGGAGGCTTTGCTCTGGTCAGCATGACTGATGGCCGAGCTGAGATCGTCACGGGATTTCCAACGCCGGTCCGTACGGTGTGCTGGAGCGTGCCGGAGAACGCTCTGTTTGCATCGGGCGCCTTCCGGATCGCCGGTTGGTCGATGGCCGCGCCGCCACTTGAAGGAGAAACCTCTGGCGCGCTGGAGACTGGTCGCGCCGGGCTGGTTCCGGTCGAGACAGTGGCCGCGCATCCGCAGAAGAGACTGATTGCTGCCGGCTATGCCAACGGCCGGATCACCATCGCCCAGATCGGCGCGCGGGACGAACTCCTCGTCAGGCCATTGGGCAGCGCAGTGACCGCGCTTGCCTGGTCCGGCGACGGACGGCACCTCGCGGTGGGTGCCGTCGATGGCACCGCCGGAATCATCACCTTTCCCGCCCAGATGTTCAAACACTAGAGCCAGGCCGCATGACACAGGAGGAAAACATGCAGACCGAACCCACCGCCGAGGACAAGAGCAAGGACGAATTCTTCGAACGGCTCGCCAATCTGTCGGAGGAAATGGTGGCCAAGCACGGCAAGGATTTCAGCATGGGCGCACTGGTGCTCGCAGCCCGGTGGATCGCGGAGAATCGGGTTGGTCAATTGAAGACCAACTAGACCAACGAGGCAGTCAGCTCCTTGTGCCATGAGGCGATTCTGTGACCTTTGTATCGAGACGACCAACCGACCGAGGCGAACGGGGAAGAGATCGACCGGCGAGATCCCTGGCGGACGCTGCGCGGTTCTAAGCGTCGTCGGCAACACCGACAATCTGGAGCCCGCCGCGCTCTACCTCTATCGCGACTGGCTTCCGGCCAGCGGCGAGGAAGCACACAACTTCCCGATCTATTGCCAGCGGCTGAGCTCTCCCCGGAAGGTCCCCGAAGCATGAGGGCTGTTACGGAACGGTTTCTGCCGCCGAATGGCTTAAGGAAGTCGCTCGGTGTTTATCTGGCGGAGGCCGAGGCCTTGACCGGATAGCTTATGGACGTACTGAGGCACGACGATATCGATCATGCCGAACTCTATTCGCGAGAGGCATCGCAGGTTCGCCTGGCCGTCCAGGGGACGGATCGAGTCGTACGCCTCGTCACGCGCAAGCCGCTGCTTGGCGAACCTATTGGCGAACCTCGTGGCGAACCACCCTATAAAGCATTGATAAATAACGACAATGGTGGGCTCGGAGGATGTGCTCGAGTTGTTGATTTCATTGATTATTTCGTGGGCTTCAATCAGAAATCTTCCCGCATCATTTCGTATGGTTCTGCGACCTGCCGCGCAGTCGAATTTCGCTACGATATGCTTCCTTAACGCCAATTTCGGATTCCAGGCATCCGAACAAGGGCTCGCTCTCGCCGTTTCTTAGGCTAAGATTGTTCCAACTGGCGGGAGGTCCGTTCCTTGCGAGAAGAGCAACGCAGGCTTGCGGCGATCTTGGCTGCCGACGTGGCAGGTTACTCGCGGCTGATGGCGGCCGACGAGTCGGGAACGCTGGGACGGCTGCGGCGGCTCCGAGCTGAGGTGTTCGAGCCCAAAATCGCCCGGTTCCACGGACGCATCGTCGGCTCGGCCGGGGACAGCCTGCTTATCGAGTTTGGGAGCGCGGTTAACGCCGTGCAGTGTGCGATCGAGCTGCAGCGCGAGCTGGACGGCGAGAACGCCGGGCTCCCCGAAAACCGGCGTATGGCGTTCCGTATGGGCGTAAACCTCGGCGACGTGATCGTCGAAGACGACACGATATACGGAGACGGGGTGAACATCGCGGCACGGCTTGAAAAGCTCGCGGAGCCTGGCGGCGTTTGCATCGGGCGCGCCATTTACGATCAAGTAAAAGGCAAACTCGAATACGTCTATACGGATATCGGCGAGCAACGGGTTCACAACATTGCGGAGCCGGTACGCGCTTACCGTGTCATGTCCATTGAGCAATCCCTCCCCAGCTCGTCCGTGCCGTCGGCCAAGGATGCGCTTCCGTTCCGCAACCGACCATCGATCGCCGTGCTGCCTTTCACCAACATGAGCGGCGACCCAGAGCAGGAATACTTCTCTGACGGCATCACCGAGGACATCATTACGGACCTCAGCAAGGTCGGGGCGCTGGCAGTCACCGCGCGCAACACGACCTTTGCCCTCAAAGGCAAGTCGATGGACGTCAGCGAAGCGGCGCGGCAATTGCGCGTTTCGCATGTGCTGGAAGGCAGCGTACGCAAGGCGGGTAGTCGCGTTCGCATCACCGCGCAGCTGATCGACGGGATGAGTGGGCATCATGTGTGGGCCGAGCGCTACGACCGTGATCTCAACGACATATTTGCGCTCCAAGACGAGATCGCGCGGGCCATCGTCGATGCCCTGAAGATCCGGCTGATGCCGGCCGAGTATGCTGCCATCGGCAAGCGCACGACCGAGAACGTCGAAGCCTATCAATATTACCTCATGGGACGGCAGCATTTCTTGCGCCTGGGCCGTCGCAATCACCTTTCCGCCCGACGCCTCTACCAGCGGGCGCTCGAGATCGATCCCGAATACGCGCTGGCGCGGGCCGGGCTGGCGCTAGCTGAAGGCATGTTGCTGAGATCCGGAGATCCCAGCGCAAACCTTGTCACCTTGAGCGCCGAGGCGCAGCGCGCGCTGGCCTTGGACTCGACGCTGGCGGAAGCTCACGTGGCCCACGCGATGTCGCATTTCCAGAAGGAGCAAATCGAGCTCGCAGGCGCCGCCTGCCAGCGAGCAATCGCGCTCGATCCCGATCTCTACGAGGCGCACAGGACCTTGGGCGACGTGCTGCGCATGGAGCGCAAGTTTGCCGAGGCCGCGGCCGCCTATGAGAAGGCGGCGGAGGTTGATCGCAACAGCTATGGTGCGATGTGCATGCTCTGGGATTGCCGCAAGACGCTGGGCGACGAGGAGGAAGCCCACAGGCTTTCAGGGGAGTTGCTTACCCGCATCGAGAAAGCCATGCAGCTCTATCCGGACGATGGGGCAGCCTATGCCTATGGTTGTTACATCCTCCACAATCTCGGCCTGGACGAACGCGCCCTCCAGTGGGCCGAGCGCGCGATCACCATCGACCCGGAGGACTATAACAGCCACTACAATGTCGCGTGTTTCCTGGCGGCGATCGGCGCCGTCGAAAAGGCGATCGATACGCTGGAGCACTGCGTGCCGCAGCTTGGATTGCAGCAAGTGCACTGGATGGCGCAGGACGTGGATATGAATCCTCTGCGCGATCATCCGCGCTATCGGGCGCTGATCGAGCGCCTGGAGGTCAGATTGTTGAAGGCAGAAGGCCAATCAGGAACCGAAGGACGGCCTTCCGGAGCTTAGAGCCATTTCCCGCTCGGGACTTTCCGTCCCGCCTGAAAGCCCCGCTTCAACCGAGCCTAACCTGTCACGGATCAGCAAGGCTTTTCCGAGAAGTGCGCCTCGCTCTCAAATATGAGTAGTGAGTTTAGCGCAGCACTAAACCACGATAATCTTGAGAAAAATCGGATATTAGGGCACAATTTGTGAACGGAAGTGGACAGCTATCTCAAGTCCGGCCCTGTCGCGCCGAGTGACAGTTCGCGTCGGAGGAGCGGCGTCGATGGATCAGGGGTTCTTTCTTCTGTTCGCTGCGGCGTCCGTGGTCGCGGCCCTGACCTTGGTCCTGGCGCGGAATCCTGTTCACAGCGCGTTGGCGCTGATGGCGTGTTTCCTGCAGGTATCGGCGATCTTCGTCTTGCTCGAGGCGCCGTTACTCGCGGTTATCCAGATTTTCGTCTATGTCGGCGCGATCATGGTCCTGTTCCTATTCGTGATCATGATGATTGATGTACGCGAAGCGGTGTTGCAGCGGTTCTTGCCGGGTAGCAACCTGCCTGTTCTGGTGCTGCTGGTCCTGCTTGGGGTCGAGATGCTTGTACTGGTGCTCAGGAGCGACCGCTTTTCGGTCGCGGAGCCCGTCGCAATGCGCACCGGCGGTGAGGTCAGGCAACTCAGCACGACGCTTTTCGCCGACTATCTCCTGCCGTTTGAAGTCGCCTCCGTCATCCTGCTGGCGGCCCTGATCGGCGCCATCGTGCTGGCGCGGAAGGAGCCGCGGTGATGGTGCCGCTCTGGTGGTATATCGTGCTCGGAGTGGTCCTGTTCGTGATCGGTGCGGCGGGCGTGCTGCTCAGACGCAATATCCTGGTCGTGCTGATGTCGCTGGAACTGCTGCTCAACTCGGTCAACATCAACTTCATAGCTTTTGGGCACTACTACGACGACTACCGCGGGCAGATTTTTGCAATCTTCGTCATAGCAATCACTGCGGCGGAAGTTGCCGTTGCCCTCGGCATCTTGGTCGCCCTGGCGAGGAACAAGTCCACCCTCAAGGTCGACGAAGTGACCATGATGAAAGGATAGCCGGTGATATCGATCCGGCCGCTGCTTGCCGTTGCCGTCCCAGTTCTGGCGGCCCTGGCAGTCCTCCTTCTGAACAAACGCGAGAAACTTCGCGATGCCGTCTCGCCGTTGGCCGCGATCGCCATGTTCGCAATTGTCGCCTCGATGGCGCCCACGGTGCTGGCGGGCGGGACAGTCGATTTGCGCCTGTTCGAGATTCTGCCGGGGATCGACTTCGCTTTCCGTGTCGATGCGCTCGGCATGGTCTTTGCCACCGTATCGTCGCTGTTGTGGATCGTGGCGTCGATCTATTCCATCGGCTACATGCGGCACTTGAATGAGCATGCGCAGACCCGGTTCTTCGCCTGCTTCGCCGCCAGCCTCGCGGCCGCCGCCGGGGGCGCCTTTGCCGCCAATCTGTTCACGTTGGTGATCTTCTACGAGGCGCTGAGCCTCGTTACCTATCCGCTTGTCTACCACCATGAGGACGAGGAGGGATGGGCGGGCAGCCGCAAATACCTCGTCTATTTGATGGGAGCGTCGAAAAGCGTGCTTCTGGCCGCGCTGGCGTTGACTTACAGCATTGCGGGGTCACTCGACTTTGTGCCGGGGGGGCTGCTGGCGGGGGTCGACGCGTCGGCGCCGCTGCTGACCGTCGTCTATTTCTGCTATCTCTTCGGCTTCGCCAAGGCCGCGGTGATGCCGATGCACGCCTGGCTGCCGGCTGCGATGGTGGCGCCGACGCCGGTTAGTGCGCTCTTGCATGCGGTGGCCGTCGTCAAGATGGGTGTGTTCTGCGTGCTGCGCGTGGTGTTCCATGTCTTCGGCGCAGGGCTGGTGGGCGGGCTGGGGCTCGGCATCGCCACGGCCTATGTGGTCTCGTTCACGATCCTGATGGCGTCCATCTACGCCCTGACGCGGGACGACCTGAAGGCGCGGCTCGCCTATTCGACGGTCAGCCAGCTCTCCTACATCGTGCTGGGCGCGGTTCTGCTGTCGCCCGTCGCGATGGTCGGCGGGATCATCCACATCGCGGCGCATGCATTCTCGAAGATCACGCTCTTTTTCTGCGCCGGCTCGATCTATTGCGCGTCCGGCAAGCGCAACATCAGCGACATGGCCGGCATCGGCCGCAGGCTGCCCTGGACAATGGGAGCGTTCTTCGTCGGCTCGCTCAGCATGATCGGGGTGCCACCGGCTGCGGGCTTCATCAGCAAGTGGTATCTGGCGCTCGGCTCGGTGGAGGCCGGGGAGACCCCGTTCCTTATCGTGCTCCTGATAAGTTCGGTCTTGAACGCCGCCTATTTCCTCCCGGTCAGCTATGCCGCCTTCTTCGGGACGGAGGCGCAGGAGAGCCCGGCGACCGTTCGTGAAATTCCGATGTTGACGATCCCGCTGGTCGCGACCGCCATCCTGTCGGTGGCGATGGGCATCTTCCCGGACTATTTCCTCGCCCTGGCGGAAAGAGTCGTCAGATGATCAAGCGTGTCGTCGATTTCTTTGGCGATGAGAGACATGCGAGAAAGCGTCGCCGGCTATTCTATCTGGTGCTCGGCCTGATCGTTATCGCCGACGTTCTGGTCTTCCGCGAACACGCTGAATACCTGTGGGAGCGGCTGCCTGGCTGGTCTGCCCTCTACGGCTTCGGCTCCTGCGTGCTTCTAATCTTCGTGTCCAAGTTTCTTGGCCATCAATGCGGGCTGATGCGACGCGAGGGCTATTATGACTGACTTCGTCCATCCCGGCCTGCTGTTCATTCTCGGCGCTCTTCCGATCCCCTTCCTGAAAGGGCCTGTCCGCAAGGCCTATGTGCTGCTGATCCCAACGCTGGCGATCCTGGCCGTGCTGACGATGCATCCTGGCGGCTACGGCGCGGCGCGGTTCATTGGGCAGGAAATCATGATGGCGAAGGTCGACAAGCTAAGCATCCTCTTCGCCACCGTTTTCAGCATCATGGCATTGATCGGCATGGTCTATGCCTTGCATCTGACGCACGCAGGACAGCATGTCGCGGCGTTCGTCTACGTCGGCAGCGCGCTCGGAGTGGTGTTCGCCGGCGACTACCTGACCCTGTTCCTGTTCTGGGAGGGTATGACGTTTGCCTCTGCCTACCTGGTCTTTGCCCAGCGCAGCGATCAGGCACTCCGCGCAGGGTTCCGCTACCTCATGGTCCATATCACCGGCAGCGTTGCCCTGCTCGGCGGCATCATTCTCCATGGGTTCGCCACCGGTTCGCTGCTCTTCGGCCCGATCGAGGGCGGGCTGGGCTTCGCCACCGGCCTGATCCTTGCCGGGTTCCTGCTCAACGCCGCGGTGCCGCCACTCAACGCCTGGCTGACCGACGCCTACCCGGAAGCGACCGTCACCGGGGCCGTGTTCATGAGCGCCTTCACCACGAAGACCGCCGTCTATGTGCTGGCGCGGGCGTTTCCGGGGACCGATCTTCTTGTCTGGCTCGGCACAGTGATGGCGCTTTACGGCGTTATCTACGCGGTGCTGGAGAACGATTGTCGGCGGCTCCTGGCCTATCACATCGTCAGCCAGGTGGGCTACATGGTGGCGGGCATCGGCATCGGGACCGAGATGGCGGTGAACGGCGCCGTCAGCCATGCCTTCGCGCATATCCTCTACAAGGCGCTCCTCTTCATGGGCGCGGGGGCGGTGATCCACGTCACCGGGCGGCGCAAGCTCACCGAACTCGGAGGGCTCTACAAAACCCTGCCGGTAACCCTTGCGCTCTACATGGTTGGCGCCTTTGCGATCTCGGCATTCCCGTTCTTATCAGGCTTCGTCACCAAGTCGATGGTGGTGGCTGCCGCCGGACAGGATCATCGCGCGCTGGTGGTGCTGGCGCTGACAATGGCGTCATCGGGGACGTTCCTGCACACCGGGCTCAAGCTCCCGTACTACATGTTCTTCGGCACGGACCAAGGGCTGGAAGCGCGAGAACCGCCGCGCAACATGCTGGTTGCGATGGGCATGGCAGCCGTGCTCTGCATTGCGATCGGAGTGTTCCCCCAGACGCTCTACGCGCTTCTGCCCTACCCGGTCGACTTCGAACCCTACACCGGCGTCCATGTCACAGAGAGCCTTGGCGTGCTGATGTTCACCGCCTTGGGCTTCGTCATCTTCCTCAGGGCGCTCGACCCCGAGAATACGATCAGCATCGATACCGACTGGTTCTACCGCATGGGCGCGCGGCGCTTCATGTGGCTCGCCGAAAAACCATTGGCGCGCTACGAGAAGGCGGTGAGTGACGTGTCCGAGACCGCGGCGCTGCCCTTTCTGCACGGGATGGCACGGGCAGGACTGCGGATCGATCTGCACGGCGTGGACGCCTTCGTGAACGCCGTCGCTCGCACGATCCTGGCCGGCGGCGGAGCGTTGCGGCGGCTCCAGACCGGCGTCGTGACCCACTACGCGCTGGCTATGATCGCCGGTGTGATCGCGGCCATCGCCGTATTCGCTGTGGCGTGGCAGTAGGGGGCGCCATGGCGGTCCCTCTGCTTAGCCTCATCGTCTTCACGCCAGCCGTCGGGGCGGCGGCGCTGATGTTTATCCGCAACGACGATGCGGTGCGATGGATAGCACTGGCTGTCACTATCCTCGACTTCGCGCTTTGCATCGCCATGCTGGGCGGCTTCGACACCTCTACCCACGAGATGCAATTCACCGAGACGCACCCGTGGGTGCCCGCGCTGGGGATCACTTACACACTTGGCGTCGACGGAATCAGCGCACTCTTCGTGTTCCTGACCGCGCTTTTGGGCTGGATCTGCGTGCTCGCCTCGTGGGTCGCGATCGACCGCAAGGTGAAGGAGTTCATGGTCAGCCTGCTGGCCATGCAGGCGCTGATGCTGGGTGTGTTCTGCGCGCTGGACCTGTTCCTGTTCTACGTCTTCTGGGAGGCGATGCTGATTCCGATGTATGTGATCATCGGCGTCTGGGGTGGCGACGGCCGGGTCTATGCAGCGTTCAAGTTCTTCCTCTACACGCTGGCGGGCAGCCTGATGTTCCTGATCGGCGTCATCGTGCTCTATCTCCACGGTGGCGAGACCTTCGATATCCGCACCCTGATGGCGCATGATTTGCCGTTCCAGGTCCAGTCATGGCTGTTCTTCGCCTTTCTGATCGCCTTCGCGGTCAAGGTGCCGATGGTCCCGGTCCATACCTGGCTGCCGGATGCCCATGTGCAGGCGCCGACGGCCGGCAGCATCATCCTCGCCGCCGTGCTCCTGAAGATGGGTGCCTACGGGTTCCTGCGGTTCTCGCTGCCAATGCTGCCCGAGGCGACGGTGCACTATTCGACGCTGATGCTGGTCCTTTCGGCGGTTGCCATCGTCTATGGCGGGTTGCTCGCCTTGGCGCAGGACGACCTGAAGAAGCTGGTGGCCTATTCCAGCATCAGCCACATGGGCTTGGTGACGCTGGGGATTTTCACTCTCAACCTGCGTGGGCTCGAGGGCGGCATCCTGCAGATGTTCAATCATGGCGTGACGACCGGCGCGTTGTTCCTGTCCGTGGGCCTTATCTACGAGCGGACCCATACCCGCAGCATCGCGGATTATGGCGGGCTGATGAAGGCGGCGCCGGTCTATACAGCGTTTCTTGCACTGTTTGCCCTGTCGTCGATGGCGCTGCCGGGAACGAATTCGTTCGTGGGCGAGTTGCTGGTGCTGTCGGGCGCGTTCGCAGCCAACCTGGCTGTCGGTGCCGCTGCCGTTCTGGGCGCCTTGCTGGGAGCGGCCTATCTGCTTGGCATGTATAGGAAAGTCGCGCTTGGACCGGCCAGCATCGGCATGCGGTTCAAGATCCGCGACGTGAACGCCCGCGAAATGGCGGCGATCCTGCCGCTAGCCGTCTTCGTTCTTTGGATCGGGCTCTATCCGAAGCCCTTTCTCGAAATCATCGACGCCTCGGTGAAGCATCTACTGGCGCAGGTGCAGGGTAAGGGGGGCGCCCAATGACCGCCGCCGCGCTTTTCCAGTCGATTCTGGCGAGCCTGCCAGAGATCGTCGTGGTTACCGGGGCCTGTATCCTGCTGATCCTGGGGCAGTTGGTGCGGAAGGGGCAGCAACATTTCCTTGTCTGGGCTTCAGTCGCGGTCGTGCTGATTGCCGCCTTGGGGACGCTCATGCTGGCGGGCGAGGTGCGGCCGGCCTACTCGGGCATGTTCGTCGCCGACCGCTTCGCGGTCTTCTTCAAGGTCGTGTTCTACCTGGTCACAGTTCTGACATTCCTTCTTTCGCGAAAATATGCCGAGATCGAAGGGATCGGGAGCAGTGAATACTTTGTACTGCTGCTCCTGGCGCTCTCGGGAATGATGATCATGGCCTCAGCGACCGACCTCCTGTCGATCTATGTAGGTCTCGAACTGACGGTGCTCTGCACCTATGTGCTGACCGGCTTCCTGCGGCAGCAGCAGCGGTCGAACGAAGCGGCGCTGAAATACGTGATCCTCGGCGGGGTCTCGACCGGGATTTTCCTTTACGGCGTTTCGCTGATCTACGGGCTCACCGGCACGACGCAGTTGGACAGGATGGCTGCGGCGGTGACCGGTGATCCGCTCGATCCCGGATTGCTCCTGGCTGTGGTCTTTATCGTCGCGGGGCTGGTATTCAAGGTCGGCGCGGTGCCGTTCCACATGTGGGTGCCGGACGTCTATGAAGGCGCGCCGACGACGATCACCGCCTTCATGTCGGTTGGGCCCAAGGCAGCGGGGTTCGCTGTGATCCTGCGGGTGTTCCTCAACCCACTGGTCGCGGCCTCGAACGTCTGGATCATCGTTGCGGTCATTGCAGCAGTGACGATGGCGCTCGGTAGTTTCGTGGCGCTGGTGCAGGACAATTTCAAGCGCCTCTTGGCCTATTCCAGCATCGCCCACGCCGGGTTCGCCATGTTCGGCGTGGCGGCCGGCGGTGCGGACGGGGTCGCCAGCGTGATGCTCTATTTGCTGATCTATGCGTTCATGAATCTCGGCATCTTCGGCATCGTCATCATGATGCGGAACGGCGATTTCTCGGGCGAGGTCATCGAGAACTATGCTGGCTTTGCCAAGTCGCATCGCGGGCTGGCGCTTCTGATGCTGCTTTATCTGTTCTCGTTGGCCGGCATTCCGCCGACAGCCGGGTTCTTCGCCAAGTTCTACGTGCTGGTCGCGCTCGTCGAGCGGGGTTTCGTCATGCTGGCGGTGATCGCAGTGCTGCTGAGCGCCGTTGCCGCCTACTTCTACATCCGCATCGTGATGGTGATCTACATGCGCGAGCCGGAGGGCGCGTTCGATCCGGCGCTGACGCCCGCGCTCCGCGCCACACTCGCCTTCACCGCTGCCGGCACCATCGGCATCGGCCTGTTTCCGGCGTGGTTTCTGAAGCTTGCTCAACATGCCGCAATTGGCGGCTGATCGATTGGATTTGCAATGATCTGGCCGACGGAATACTCTTGCCGTGCAAGAAAGGAATGCCCAAGTTGCTTCCAAGGGCGCCCGCATCACCGGTCCCAAAGGGGTCGGTAGCGGCCTGAGCAAAGCCCTCGGCAGGTGACCGGGGCTACGCGACGTGACCGGAATGGAGTTCCTGCCGGTTCTTTTCATGGTCGCCGGAATTGTCCTGGTGGCGATGGTTACGCTTTTTGTTTCCTCGCTACTGCGCCCGTCCAATCCTTATCCCGCGAAGAACATGCCATATGAGTGCGGCATGGACCCGGCGGGCGAAGCTGCCGGAGGCCGCTTCAGGGTGCAGTTCTTCATCCTCGCGATCCTGTTTGTCGTCTTCGATGTCGAGACGATGTTCCTCTTTCCCTGGGCCGTTGTCCTGAAAGAGATCGGGCCGGTCGGCTATGTCGAGATGTTCGTCTTCATTTTGCTGCTTCTCGTGGGCTTCGCCTACGCCTGGCTGAAGGGGGCGCTGGAATGGGAGGCGTAAACAACGCGATCCGCGACAGCGTGCTGTTCACCACGGCCGACAGCCTGATCAGCTGGAGCCGAAGATCGGCGCTGTGGCCCGAAACCTTCGGCATCGCCTGCTGCGCCATCGAGATGATCTCGGCGGGGTGTGCCCGTTACGATCTCGACCGCTTCGGCGTGGTGTTCCGGCCTTCGCCGCGGCAGTCCGACGTAATGATCATCGCCGGCACCATAACGCGGAAATTCGCGCCCGTGGTGCGCCGGCTCTACGACCAGATGCCGGAGCCGCGCTGGGTCATCGCCATGGGCACCTGTGCCATCTCGGGCGGGGTCTACAACACCTACGCCGTGGTGCAAGGGGCGGAGACCTTCGTGCCGGTGGACGTGCATGTGCCGGGCTGCCCACCTCGGCCCGAGGCGCTGATGCACGGCTTCCTTCTGCTTCAGGAGAAGATCAAGAAATCCAGGGCGCTGGCCGGGACACCCCTGGATCGGGTTGCGGTGCCATGAGCGCGGAGACGTCCCTCATCCGCGCCCTGATCGCGGAACGTTTCGGGGAGGCAATCGAGGAGCTCGGCTTCTCGCATGGGGTTCACGCTTTCGCCGCTTCGCCTGACAGGATCGTCGAGCTTTGCCGGTTCCTAAAGGAACACCCGGCGCTGCGGTTCGATTTCCTGTCCGACATCTGTGGGGTCGATCACTACCCCGAGATGCCGCGCTACGAGGCGGTGTACCACCTCTGTTCGCTGCCGAACAAATGGCGCGTGCGGATCAAGTGCCGCCTCGGCGATCCGCCGCGGGTCCCGTCGGTGACGGGGGTCTGGCGCACCGCCAATTGGCATGAGCGCGAGACCTGGGACATGTACGGGATCAGGTTCGAGGGCCACCCCGACCTGCGCCGGATCTATATGTGGGAAGGGTTCGAGGGCTTCCCGCAGCGCAAGGACTTTCCGCTGCGGGGCTACAAGGACAAGCTGAACCCGTTTGGCGCCGAAGGCCCGCCGCCGACGCAGCCCGACCTTGCCACCGAGGACATTCCACAGGGAGGCCGTTCCACACCGGGGACTTGAGATGACCGAAGTCACGGAACTGAGCTGGCCGGAAGCCGATGCGCCCCACACCAAGGAGGTGCTTCTCAACCTCGGCCCGCAGCATCCCAGCACGCATGGGGTGCTGCGGCTCGTCCTCGAGCTGGACGGCGAATATGTCGCACGCGTGGACCCGCATATCGGCTACCTCCACCGCGGCACCGAGAAACTGGCCGAGAGCTTCACCTACACCCAGATCTTCCCGCTGACCGACCGGCTCGACTACCTCTGCCCGCCCTCGAACAACCTAGCCTTCGCACTGGCGGTGGAGAAGCTCCTGGGCATCGAAGCGCCGATCCGCGCGCAATATATCCGCGTGCTGATGGCCGAACTGGCGCGGATCTCCGGTCATCTTCTGATCACCGGCGCACTCCCGCTGGACCTGGGCGCGATGACCGCGCTCCTTTACGCCATGCGCGAGCGCGAAATGATCATGGACCTGTTGGAGATGATCAGCGGGGCGCGGATGCACACCTCCTTCTGCCGGGTCGGCGGTGTGCGTGAGGATCTGCCCGACGGATTCTTCCCCAAGATCCGGGAGTTCTGCGACATCTTCCCGAACCGGATCCGCGACTATGAACGGCTGGTCGATAACAACCGGGTGTTCCTGAAGCGCACGCAGGGGATCGGCGTGATCTCTGCCGCGGACGGCATCGATCTGGGCCTGAGCGGCCCGAACCTGCGCGCCTCGGGCGTCGACTGGGACATCCGCCGCGACGAGCCCTATGAGATCTATGACCGGCTAGCTTTCAACGTTATTACCCGCGATGAAGGCGATTGCTACGCGCGCTGGCGATGCCGCGTCGAGGAAATGCGCGAGAGCGTCCGGATCATCGAGCAATGTCTCGACCAGATGCCCGACGGGCCGTTCCAGATCGACATGCCGACAATCGCCTTCCCGGTGGACAAGGATCGGGTGCACTGCTCGATGGAGGCGCTGATCCAGCATTTCGACCTGTCGGCCTATGGCTTCAAGGTGCCGAAGGGCGAGGTCTACTCGGCGATCGAGGCGCCAAAGGGCGAGCTCGGCTTCTACATCATCAGCGACGGGTCGCCAAAACCGTTCCGCATGAAGGTCCGGGCACCCTCGTTCGTCAACCTTCAGGCGCTCTTCGGGGTCACCAACGCGCGCTACCTGGCGGACATGATCGCAGTGCTCGGCAGCCTCGACCCCGTGATGGCGGAGGTGGACAAGTAGCAGGGATTTGGGCGCGATGACCATGCGCGAAAAGATCGAAGAGGCGGCGGCGCGATATCCCGATCAGCGCTCGGCGATCATGCCCGCGCTTCTGATCGCACAGAGGGAACATGGCCATCTGCCCGGACTGGTGTTGGAAGAGGTCGCCGACATCCTCGGCGTCGAGCGCATCTGGGTCTACGAACTGGCGACCTTCTACACCCTCTTCCATACCGAGCCGGTCGGCATTTTCCACCTGCAGCTCTGCGACAATGTCTCCTGCATGCTGCGCCGATCCGATGAGCTGCTGAGGCACCTGGAGGAGGTGCTCGGCATCAAGAAGGGCGACACGACCCCGGACGGGCTGTTCACGCTTTCGACCGTCGAATGCCTCGGCGCTTGCGAGATGGCCCCGGTGATGCAGGTTGGCGACGACTATCACGGCGACCTCGACATCACGCGGATCGATGCGCTCCTGGACAGGCTGCGCGCGACGGTACGGCAGGCGACTGGCGCCGATCTTGCCGCCGCAGGACCGCCGGGAGAATAGCGCCATGTTCGAACCGGTCCTTCTCAGGAACGTTGACGTGGCGGACGGCCATCTGCTCGCGACCTATGAGGCCGGCGGCGGCTACCGGGCGCTGGCCAAGGCGCTGCGGGAGCACACGCCCGACGAGATTATCGACCTCGTCAAGACATCCAACCTGCGCGGGCGCGGCGGAGCCGGATTCCCTACGGGCATGAAATGGAGCTTCGTGCCCAAGCGCGCCGGCAAGCCGAAATACCTGTGCTGCAACGCCGATGAGGGCGAGCCGGGCACCTTCAAGGACCGGATCATCATGGAGCGTGACCCGCACCAACTGATCGAAGGCATGGCGATCAGCGCCTACGCGATAGGAGCGGAAACCGCCTATGTCTACATCCGCGGGGAATACACGCTGGCGATCTGCCGGCTGGAGCAGGCGATCGCCGAGGCCTATGCGAAGGGTTATCTGGGAACACGGATCCTGGGCTCGGATTTCAACTTCGTCGTGCACATCCATTGCGGCGCCGGCGCCTATATCTGCGGCGAGGAGACCGCGATGCTCGACTCGCTCGAAGGCAAGCGGGCGCAGCCGCGTCTGAAACCGCCGTTTCCGGCGGTCGAAGGGCTCTACGCCAGCCCGACCGTGATCAACAATGTCGAGACACTGGCCTGCGTACCGCATATCGTGGTGCGAGGGGCCGACTGGTTCCGCGGCATCGGCCCGGACAAGAGCCCCGGCCCGAAGCTCTATTGCCTCAGCGGACAGGTGCGGAAACCGGGCCTTTACGAGCTGCCGATGGGGATACCGCTGCGCGAACTGGTCTGTGACTATGCCGGCGGGCCGCTGCCGGGGCGCACGCTCAAGGCAGTGATCCCAGGCGGAGTCTCGGCGCCGCTGATCCCGGAGCGCGGGCTGGACGTGGGGATGGACTTCGACTCGCTGGCCGCCGCCGGCTCGATGCTCGGCTCGGCCGGGGTGATCGTGATCGACGACTCGACCTGCATCGTCAAAGTCGCCACGCGGATCATCGAGTTCTTCCACCACGAATCCTGCGGCAAGTGCACCCCCTGCCGCGAAGGGCTGAACTGGGTCGTGAAAGTGCTGCGCCGGGTCGAGGCGGGCCAGGGCGCGCCGGGCGATCTGGAACAGCTGGAGGCGCTCTGCAAAGGCATTTTCGGCAACACGTTCTGCGCTCTGGGCGACGGCGCGGCGATGGGCCTGCGGGCAGCACTGGCGCATTTCGAGCATGAATTCGTCGCGCACATCGAAGAGCGGAGGTGCCCGTTTCACTGATGAGGACGCTGTAAGGGAACGGCGAGGAAGCCAATGGTTCGCGTCACAATCGATGAACGAACGCTGGAAGTGGAGCCGGGCTCCACGGTGCTCCAGGCCGCCGAGCGTTTGGGCATCAACATCCCGACTTTCTGCTATCTGAAGCGGCTGCCGGCGCTGGCCTCCTGCCGCATGTGCCTGGTGGAGATTGAGGGGCAGCGACGGCTGCAGCCTTCTTGCGCCACTGCGGTCACCGACGGCATGGTGGTGCGGACGAACACGCAGCTGATCGACGAAACGCGCTCTTCCATGCTCGACATGCTGCTTGCCAACCACCCTCTCGACTGCCCGATCTGCGACAAGGGTGGCGAGTGCGAGTTGCAAGACATGGTGATGGCATACGGGCCCCGTACAAGCCGGTTCCGCGATGCCAAGCGTGTGTTCCACTCCGAGGACATCCGTCTCAGCCCGGTCATCATCATGAACGTCAACCGCTGCATCCAGTGCCAGCGCTGTGTCCGGATGTGCGAAGAAGTCGTCGGCGCGGTCGCCTTGGGCACCGTTGAAAAAGGCATGGACACTGCCGTCACTGGCTTCGAGGGCAGTCTTGCGAGTTGCGATCAATGCGGCAATTGCGTCGAGGTCTGCCCGGTCGGCGCGCTGATGAGCTTCCCCTATCGCTACAAGGCGCGGCCCTGGGATCTGGTCGAGACCGACACGGTCTGCCCGCATTGCGGCACCGGCTGCCAACTGACCGTCGGCACACGCAAGGGCGAGTTCATGCGGGTCCGCTCGAAGGTGGAGCATGGCATAAACCGCGAAACGCTCTGCGTGCGCGGGCGCTTCGGCCTCGACTTCGTCCGGAGTCAGGATCGGATCAAGCGGCCGATGATCCGTCGTGACGGGGTCCTGGTCCCAGTTTCCTGGGACGAAGCGGGGGACTACTTCCGCCGGCGGCTGTCGGTCGTTGCCAGCAAGGCTGCGGGCGGGCTAGCCTCGCCGCGCCTGCCCAACGAGGTGCTTTATCAGTTCCAGAAGCTGATGCGGACAGCATTCCGGACCAACAATATCGACTGCTCCTCGCGCTGGTCCACGCCCTTTGATACGCTCGGCCCATTGGTGGCCGCCTTCTACACCCGCGCACCGCTGGAGGAGGTGATCGGCAACGACTGTGTGCTCGTCGTCGGTGGCAACGTGACGGACGAAAACCCAGTCACCGAATATTTGCTGCGGGACTGTGCACGGCGGCGACGGACCAGGTTGCTCATGCTCTCGGCGCGGCCATCCCGTCTGGACGCCGATGCGCGGGCGGTCGTTCGCGTGCCGCCGGGCGGCGAGGCTCAGGGCCTTGCCGCGGTGGTGACCGGACTGGGGGCGGCTGGTCAGGCATTGCCGGGCGACGTTTTTGCTGACATCGGCGCAACAACCGGCCGGCCGGCAGCGGTCACCGGCGGTGACGGTCCGGACCGCCTCGCCGCAGCGTTGCTGGAAGGCCGGACC
Source organism: Mesorhizobium silamurunense (assembly GCF_014843825.1). GTDB lineage: Bacteria > Pseudomonadota > Alphaproteobacteria > Rhizobiales > Rhizobiaceae > Mesorhizobium > Mesorhizobium silamurunense. The sequence goes on along the minus strand of NZ_JHQR01000050.1, from coordinate 3,347 downwards.
ATCACCGTGCTTGTCAGCGCTGACCTCTTGAGATCGCCCCTGGCGCGCGCGACGTTGCAGCAACTCAACAACCTTTTGCAGGTTGTGCGCGCGCTCGGTAAGAGCCTGGCGATGCAGTTCCTCTTCGACCGTGCCAACCAACTGGGCGCCTGGGACATGGGCGTTCTGCCGACGGCGCTGCCGGGGCTGCGCGGGCTCGCCGATGATGCGGCGCGCACAACTCTCGAACGGGCCTGGGGCGCCGAAATCCCGTCTGAACCGGGCGTGGATTTCGACGCCATGCTGGAACTCTGCGACAGGAAGCGAATGGGCGCGCTCTATATCGCCGGAAGCGATCCAGTGATGTCCTATCCCGACCGGGGATTCGTGCAGCGGGCGCTTGGTGCCGCCGATCTCCTGATCGTGCAGGACGCGTTCCTCACGGATACGGCGGGCCTGGCGGATGTCGTGCTGCCCGCGGCAAGCTATGGCGAGGAATCCGGCACGTTCACCAACAACGAAGGCCGGGCCCAAAAGGTCTGCAAATTCCGCGAACCCGCGCTCGAGGCGCGGGACAATCTGTCGATTTTCGACTTCGTTGCAGCGCTTCGCGGGCAGGCGTTGCGGCCGTCGATCCAAGGCGAAATCTTCGGCGAGATTGCCCGGCTGGTTCCGGCCTACCAGGGGTTGACGCAGGATGGGCTTGGCGCCGACGGAGCCTTCACGAAGGCGGCCCTTGCGCCACCCGTTGGCGAGTTCTTCGCCCTCCCGCCTGCCCCCATTGCAGCCGACCGGCTCATGCTGGTCACCGGCAACTGCCTGTTCCACAACGGATATCTTTCCGAGCGCTCGGAGATCCTGAATACGGTCGCGGATGACCCATATGTCGAGATGAGCGCGCGGGATGCAGTGCAGCTTGGCCTTGCGGATGGCGATCAGGTGGTCGTGCGATCGGCCCAAGGCGAACTGACGGCGAAGCTCAAGGTCAACAAGCGTTTTCCCAGGGGCCTCGTGTTCGTTCCCGAGAACTACAAATCCTTGCGTCTCAACAGCCTGATGCGGCGGGGCGAATACCCATGTCCGGTGGAAGTTCAAATGGCGCACGCGGCCTTCGAGATCGCCACTGTCGCCGGGGTCGAGGCGCGGCCTGAGAATCTGGGCTGAGGCACCACGGACTTCTCCGTGGCAGCCTGCCCTGACCCTGCACCCTTCAGCCGACGTCGTCAGTGATAACCGGTCCCCGCGATGTAATCGTACAGCACCTGCTCGTTGTTCTGCAATTCGTCGAGCCGGTGCTTGACCACGTCGCCGATGCTCACCACGCCGACAGTAGCGTCGCCATCCATGACCAGCACATGGCGCGTACGCCGGTTGGTCATTGTCGCCATCACCGAGGGCAGCAAATCCTGAGCCGAACAGGTCGCCACACTGCGGTTCATGATGTCGGCGACCCGCATCATGGGCGCCTTGGTTCCGTGTTCAGCCACCGCATTGCAGCAGTCGCGCTCCGACAGCGTGCCCAGGCATTGCCCGGGGAAACGGCTGACGACCACGAAGCCGATGTTGTTCTCCCTAAACAGCCGTAGCACTTCCACCATCGTCTGACCTGGAGTGACTGTGACGACCTCGGGAGCCTTGGTCCTCAAGATTTGGCAGACCAGCATATGAGCCTCCTGTCTGCGCGCTCCGGCTTGCCAGCTGGCGCGCCTTCACGTTCGTCGGATATTCCGCCACCAGTTGTACCCCCGTGGCTCGCTCGTCTCGACCAGCACGTCCTGCTCGGTGTTCAGGCGTGCAGCGACCACGCCGCCGCCGGTCGTTGCTTTGCCCGGCTTGCCGAGCAGATCGTCACGCCCGATCACCAGGTCACGCGAGGAAAAACTCGAGAATTCGTACTGTTGGCCAAGCGCGATCGCGTCCGCCGGACAGGCGTCCTCGCACAGCCCGCAGAACAGGCACCGGGCCATGTCGATCTCGAATTTTGCCGGGTGTCGGTTGCCCTTCTCGTCCTCATAAGGGATGACCTCGATGCAGTCGCAGGGACAGATCCGCGCGCAGAGTTCGCAGGCTACGCATTTGATCTCGCCCTCGTCGTCGCGCTTTAGGAAGTGATGCCCGCGGTAACGCGAATAGGGCAACCATTTTTCCTTGTCCGGATACTGCATGGTCACGGGTCTGGAGAACATGTAGCCGAAGGTCAGCGCCAAGGCGTTCGCCAGATCGGCGAAGAACGCCCAGCCGATCCATATTCCAGTTCTGTCCAGTGCGCGCGACATCGTCGCCTCGTTGCAGCCCCTAAAGGAAAGCAACACCGGTTATGATTATGTTCGCCATCGACAGAGGAAGCAAGACTTTCCACCCGATCGCCATCAGTTGGTCGTAGCGATAGCGCGGGAAAGTGAAGCGGAACCAGATAAACACATAGACGAAGCACGCGACCTTGAGCGCGAACCAGAGGAGCGGTGGCAACGGGACCAGCACGCCGTTCCAGCCGCCGAAGAACAGGATCACCGCCAGGACCGACGTCAGAAGCATGACGGCGTATTCACTGACCATGAAGAACGCAAAGCGGATACCGCTGTATTCGGTATGGAACCCGGCCCCAAGATCGCCTTCCGCTTCCGCCAGGTCGAAGGGAATGCGCTGAGATTCAGCCAGCCCGGCGACGAAGAATACGAAGAACCCGACCGGTTGGTAGACGATGTTCCAGACATTGGCTTGCGCCCGCACGATGTCGAGCAGGCTCATGGATTGCGCCAGCATGACCACGCCGATGACCGCGAACCCCATCGGGATCTCGTAGCTGATCATCTGCGCGCAGGTCCTGAGGCTGCCCAGGACAGCGTATTTGCTGTTCGCCGCCCAGCCGCCGAAGATGACGCCATAGACCTCGATCCCGATCACCGCGAAGACAAAAAGCAGCGCCACGTTCATGTTGGAGACGTAGAGGGTGATCTCGGTGCCGAGGACCGATACGGATTCGCCGAAAGGGACCGCGACGAACACCACGAAGGGCGGGGCGAGCGCTAGGATTGGCGCCAGTTTGAACAGGAAGCGGTCGGCCTCGGCCGGGATGTGGTCCTCTTTGGTCAAGAGCTTGACCCCGTCCGCCACCGGCTGCAGCAGCCCATGCCATCCCACACGCATCGGCCCCATCCTCTGCTGGATGTGCCCCGCGATCTTGCGTTCCAGCCACGTCAGCGGCAAGGGCAGCAGCAGCAGGATCGCAATCAGCAACGCGACCTTGAAGACGATCAGCCCAAGAGCAACGACGAGTTCCATGATCCGAGGCCACTCGTTCGACGGGACGAGACCCGCGACCCGATCAGCACTGCACGCTGGTCAGGCTGCGCGGGAGTGGCAATTGC
>NZ_JHQR01000045.1 GCF_014843825.1 Mesorhizobium silamurunense | reverse complement strand
ATCCTGCTGGCGCTTGCTGCTTCAGCCGCGAAACCGGATACTTCCCCCCGTCTCCGCGATCATGCCGTCTCAATCGCTTAACCGTTGTTCAGGGCGGACTTCATACTTCATACCGCTATGGTGAAAGAGGCGCTCGGCATAGTTCGGCAGTCGGCAAAAACATGCAAGCTGGCCAGATCGACGATCTGCTGCCTTGGACCTACAGACCTGTGCCGCTCAAGGCCGTGGCATGAGAACGGCGGTTACTCTAATTAGAACGGGCGGCGGCCCCTGAGATGGCAAGGGATGAGGTCGCCAGAATCGAGCGCTGCCTGACGGCCCTTGGCATTGAAGAGACATCCTTCGGCTATCTCCGTTCCGACGATCGCCGCAAGCTTTTGGAGTGTCGGACCCTCAAGTAGCGCAACCTCCTTGCGATTGGCCTCCTGTAGTTTATGGCGGAGATCGGTGATCATCAGTTCGGCGAAACCTGCGTTAATGAGTGCCTGGAGAGCGGCAGCTGGCGTCGTGAAGGCGAATTTCGATAGCGATTGCGATTCCGCGAGCCATTCGTGAACTATGCCGCTCTCGGCGGCGCCTTCAGACCAGAGCCAATCCGCGGCAATGAACCAGCCGCCGGGCTTCAGCACGCGCAGGACCTCTACATAGAGAGCCGGCTTGTCGGCGATATGCAGCATCGCGTCCTTGGAGAAGACTAGGTCGAAGCTGGCATCCGCAAACGGGAGCCTGCCCGGTGCGACAAGCTTGAAGATGACGCGACCAGCGAGCCCCTTCCTCGCCGCGAGGTCACGAGCCGATTTGATCAGATGCGGCTCCACATCGATGCCGATGACTGCGGCCGCGCAGTGCTTGGTCGCCAGCAGCACGTCGACGCCGCCTAGGCCAGAACCGATGTCCAACACGCGGCCGCCAGAAAGGTCGATGTCCTCCAGCATCTCCGCGACCTTCTCCGGCCCGCCCGGAGAAAGCATGCCTTCGCCCCAGATGAGTTCCACGGCATCGGTCACTTCGGTGGGATAGTTCATCAATGGCTCTCCAGTGAGTGGTAAGAAGTGAGTGATTTGTCGCCCGGCTGCTTTGCCCTCAGTCCGCGAGAGGTATCCAGTCGCCCGGTGCGTTGTGCCACCTAGGGACCTCTTCTGTGCGTGCCGTGCGGCGGTCTGAAGATCGTCGGCGTCTTTCTAGCCTCGCTGGACCTCAGACCTTGTCCCGAGGCTACATCGTCAACGAGTTTTCGGCGTTAAGAGTCTGCGAATTTTAGTTCGAGTTTTGTTGCAGGTTTTGTTGCAACCGCAACCGTTCAAAGTTTTGAGTGCGTCTTTGCAAAGTCGGACAAGGCGCCTTCCGCCGCACCAGTGCGGGTTTTTCACTGACGGGGAGGGTGGCTACCTGGTATGACAAGTTGGTGATTGCGGCTGGTGCATGGGCCGGCGCGCCTAGCCAAGACCATCGGCGACCGCGTGTTGCTTGAAAGCGAACGCGGCTATCAAGATACCAAATTCTGAAGTGACGCTTTCCCGGGAGGTCAATTTGGCAGAGCGCAAGGTCGTTGCTACGCCAGGGTATACAGGATCACAACCGGCGGCGCGCTGAATTCGCGGGACTGGAGGCGTCGCCCCTAATTATCATCGAGTGACGCGTTAGCAAAACTTGCGAAGGTTTACCTCCCGGATCTCATATCAGCAGAGGGCACAATGGATCAGGCATCGTCCAAGACTCCCGTCACACTTCCGGTGATCGGTTTCCCGCGGCGCCCCAATGCGTCATCCATGCCCTATGGTCCTAGGCATTGTGGTCTGGCGCTTGGGCCGACGATCGGGCGGCTGGTCGCGGACATGGTTGCCGAAAGACAATCTTACACCCTTTTCCATCAGCCGTTTTTCCTAATCTGGAGGACAATCATGAATCCCCATACCTTCATATGCATCGATGCCCATACATGTGGCAGTCCCGTTCGCGTTGTTGCCGGGGGAGCTCCTATACTGCCCAACGTCAGTATGGCCGAAAAGCGTCAGATATTCCTGCGGGACTATGACTGGGTGCGCCAGGCGTTGATGTTCGAGCCTCGCGGCCATGATGTCATGTCGGGCTCCATTCTCTACCCCCCGTCACGTGAGGATTGTGATATCGGTGTGCTGTTCATCGAGGTTTCCGGCTGCCTTCCCATGTGCGGCCATGGCACCATCGGTACCGTAACCGCCGCACTGGAACAGGGTTTCGTGGTGCCAAAGAACGAAGGACGGCTGGCGCTTGAGGTGCCTGCCGGGCGCGTCGAGGCGGAGTACACACGAAACGGTCGTTTCATTGATGAGGTCCGCATCTACAATGTGCCGGCCTATCTTCACGCAAGTGACGCAAAAATCGACGTTCCAGGCATTGGAGAGCTTATTGTGGACGTCTCCTACGGTGGCAACTTCTATGCCATTGTGGAACCTCAGAAGAACTGGACCGGTCTCGACAGCATGACCGCCGACGATATCCTCAAGGCTAGCCCGGTTGTGCGCAAATTGGTACAGGATGCCGTGGGGCCTGTGCATCCAGACGACGATCGGATTTCTGGGGTGAGCCATGTTATGTGGGCTGACAAGGCCAAGCACCCGGAAGCAAATGCACGCAACGCCGTGTTTTTCGGTGAACGCGGTATCGACCGCTCGCCTTGTGGCACCGGCACCTCGTCTCGCATGGCACAGCGTGTTGCAAAGGGGTTGCTGAACGTCGGGGAAACGTTTGTCCACGAGTCGTTCATCGGCACGCTATTCCATGGTCGTGTGGAGAATGTGTCGGAAGTTGCAGGACTTCCTGCCATTCTTCCGAGCATCGGCGGATGGGCGCGTGTCACCGGTTATAACACCATTCTCGTCGATGAGCGCGACCCACTCGCCTTCGGGTTTCAGGTAAAGTGAGGAAGCCATGATCGTCGAAGAACGCGACTACCGTATCCGCCCAGGTCGGATGGTGTCCCCCGAGGTGGTGTAGCTGGCGGCATTGGTCGCCTTGCTGTCCGGCAGGGCCGGGCTGATCAGCGGGCCACTGCGGGCAGGCTGATGAGGGGATCATCGCTCAACTGGCCGACGCTTTCCAGATGGGGTGGATGCCAGCCTTCTCCGGCGGCATCGCGATGTGCCAAGTTTGTGGTGTTAGAGCCACGCAAAGGAGAGGCAGGCATCCATGGAAAAGGTTACCATCATTGGGGTCGATCTGGCAAAGAACGTGTTTCAGCTGCATGGCGCGGCGGCTGACGGATCAGTCGTGTTCCGCAAAAAACTGTCGCGCCTGCAGTTTTGCAAGTTCATGGCGGGTCAGCCAACATGTGTAGTGGCGATGGAGGCGTGCGCCGGTTCCCATTATTGGGCTCGCGAGATGGTCCGGCTTGGCCATCAGCCGAAGCTGATTGCACCTCGGTATGTCAAGGCGTTCGTCAAGCGGCAGAAGAACGACGCAGCGGATGCGGAGGCGATCGTCGAGGCAGCGCAACGGCCAACGATGCGCTTCGTCGAACCGAAAACCGAGGAGCAGCAGTCTCGGTCCATAATGTTTCGCACCCGAGAACAGCTGGTCAATCAGCGCACTGAGTTGGTCAACGCATTGCGTGCGCACCTGTATGAGTTCGGCCACATCGCGCCGCAGGGAATTCGTTATCTGAACCGACTTGAATGTTTCGTTGAGGACGAGAAAGCCAATTTGCCTGATCTGGCCCGCGAAATCTGCCGCGATCTGCTGGACCGGATCTACCAGCTAACTGGCCGGATCGACGCACTGAAGAAGAAGATCGATGCTCTGTCGAGGGAAGCTGAGGCATCTCGGCGCTTGCAAACCATGCCCGGCGTTGGCCCCATCGCCGCACTGGCGATCGAAACTTTCGCGCCGCCGATGGAGACGTTCAAATGCGGCCGTGACTTCGCCGCCTGGCTTGGGCTCGTCCCGTTGCAGAAATCGACCGGCGGCAAGCAACGACTAGGAAAAACCTCGAAGATGGGCCAATGCGATATTCGACGCCTGCTCATCATTGGAGCCATGGCTGTGGTCCAATGGGCATCGCGGAAGGGCGCGCCCGAGGGCTCCTGGCTCGCGCGCATGATGCCGAAGAAGCCGCGCATGCTTGTGGCCATTGCGCTGGCCAACAAGATGGCGCGTGGCATCTGGGCCATGCTGACAAAGGAAGAGGATTACCGGAATCCGGCAACGGTGCCTGCATGAGCATTCAGCAGCACACCTGAAGCCGGTTCGTCGGGGAATGTGAGGAAGGCCTGAACCGCACGGGCAAATGATCGATCAGATCGGGGTCAGGAAAACCAGAATGACGCACCGAGCCTCACGCTCGCTTTCTAGATTTGGACCTGATCCGCGCATCACCATACCGGCCCGCGGCACGTCATGGCCGCAAATCAAGGCCTGACACAAGACCGAACTCGATCGGCTTGCCGAGGATCTGGCGACCCTCGACCAGGAGATTGCCGAGACCACGCTGGACGATCCAGCGATCAGGCGTCTGCTCAGCATCACCGGCGTCAACCTGGCTGTGGCAGCGGGGCTGATGGCGGCGATCGGCGACATCGCTCGCTTCAAGAGCCCCCAGAAGCTGGTCAGCTATTTCGGCCTCAATCCGCGTGTGCATGAGTCGGGCCTCGGTGCCGCACATCATGGCCGGATCAGCAAGATCGGTCGCAGCCACGCCCGCGCGATGCTGGTGGAGGCCGCCTGGGCGGCCGCCAAGGCCCCGGGTCCGCTGCACGCGTTCTTCGTCCGTATCCGGGCCAGGCGCGGCCATCAGGTTGCCGCCGTCGCTGTAGCGCGCAAGCTGACGGTTCTATGCTGGCATCTGCTGACGAAGGAGGAGAACTACCTCTGGGCGCGACCAAGTCTCGTCGCCCACAAGGTGCGCAGCATGGAATTGCAGGCCGGCAAGCCGCAGAAGAAAGGCAACAGTCGCGGACCCGCGTATGCCTACAATGTCAGGGAACTTCGGAACCAGGAGATGCGCGTAGCCGAACAGGCCCAGAAGGGCTACGAACACTTTGTCGAGGTCTGGCGCCCGCGACCGCCAAAAGAAAAGGCGCGCGGGCGCCTCAATCCGGCAAGGCTTGAATAAGGCTGCCCGGCGGCGCTTTCAGCCGATGCGCCGCGCTTCGCCACGAGGTCGCCCGCGCCGTTGAAGGATACCACGACCGGAAAGAAAGCGCTTGTCGATCTCATCCGTCGAGTGCAGCTTTGCCCGATGCTCCTTCGGGAAGGTCATGTAGGCGAGCACATCGGGTTCGGCGTCGTCGAGGATGGCGGCGAGCTTCGGGACCTTCGGCCGGATCTGATCCGCGACGGCGCGCCACTGGGCGCTGGCTGCCTCGGGTGTCTCCTGGGCGAAGGCGGTGGCGATGAAGGCCGAGACGACGCGGCGCCCACTCTTGCCGGCATGCGCCAACACGTTCCTCATGAAGTGGACGCGGCAGCGCTGCCATGTGGCCGAGAGAACCTTTGTGACGGCCGCTTTCAGTCCCTCGTGTGCATCGGAGGCGACCAGCTTCACGCCGCGCAGGCCGCGTCTGGTGAGCTTGCGCAGAAACTCCGTCCAGATCGGCTCTGCCTCGGATGTGCCGATCTCCATGCCCAGCACCTCGCGGCGGCCGTCGGTGTTGACGCCGACGGCGATGATGACGGCGATGATGACGGCAACGGAGACGATGCGTCCGCCCCGGCGGACCTTCAGGTAGGTGGCGTCGATCCACAGATACGGCCAGTCGCCCTCGATCGGCCGTTCGAGGAAGGCCTTCACCTTGCCGTCGATCTCCTCGCACAGCCGCGAGACCTGGCTCTTCGATATCCCCGACATGCCCATCGCCTTGACCAGGTCGTCGACCGAGCGTGTTGATATCCCCTGGACATAGGCCTCCTGGATGACGGCCGTCAGTGCCTTCTCGGCCATGCGGCGCGGCTCGAGAAAGCCCGGGAAGTAAGAGCCTTTCCTGAGCTTCGGGATGCGCAGCTCGACCGTGCCGGCCCGTGTCTCCCAGTCCCGGTCGCGGTAGCCGTTGCGCTGCGCTGTCCGGAGCGGGTTCTTCTCGCCATAGGCAGCGCCGGTCGCGGCACCCACCTCCATCTCCATCAGCCGCTCGGCCGCGAAGCCGATCATCTCACGCAAAAGATCAGCATCCGCGCTCTTCTCCACGAGCGTGCGCAGGTTCATCATGTCGTCGGTCATCGGTGGTCCTTCCAGGAACGGGTTGAGTGTCGACAACCAGACCCTACCGGAAAGCGCCGATGACCACCGCGCTACCAGCTACACCACGTCCCGGGACGTCACCCCAGGTCGCACTGCCGAGTTCCATCGAGACATACAAACGACCTTGTTATCCCAGAAAGAGATTCTCGGAGGTTCATAGGACATTTCGTGTGCCCCGCCGAGGCTCTAACCGCAGCCGAATGAAAATTCCCTTGGAAGGTTAGGGCGAGGTGCCGCTAAGCATGGCAATTTGAAGCAGGTAAGCGGCGAGCGTGGGCCGTTGGAGGCGCAGTCGCGTTCGGGACGTGTCGATCCGGTCGAGCGCAGTAACCTCCGCGAAGGTTGGCGTGGGCGCTGTTGCCGGCTCGCTTGCCGCGGAGCCTTAGTCGCGGCGAGATAGTCCTGCACCAGCGCCACCCAGCGCCGTAAGGATGAGATACTTTGGACTAACCCGCTCCGCGATTGTGGAGCGGCAAAGAGGGAGTGTGCCGCCGGCGTAGTGATGGTGTTGATCGCGATCGTCTGTCGTGCCTGATCATGTGTCCACAACAACCTCCGACTGCGTCAGCATGGAGTGGGGCCACAAAAACAAGCGTAATCCTTCATTGAAGTTACTCTTTTGCAGCATAAGATCGCCGGACTGGCGGCAGCACCGTTGTCATGCTTGTGGGGATGAGGACTATTGGCTGGTACGAAAAGCGCTCCGCATGGGGAGTCGGTCAGAAAACGAATTCGCTTTAGGATGGCTCTGTCTATCCAGAGCATGTTTGCAAATTTTCAATGAAGTCACGCAAAAAGAGTTTTTGCAGACAATAAGAATCAAAAGTGATGGCGAGATAGGCAATGAAGGCATTTGAGTTCGACCATCGCCTTATCGATTCCTACGCCCGCTTCTCGCGGTCGTTCAGCACTATTCGCTCTGCGGACCTGAAATCCGAACTCGATCGCCAGTACGATGCTGGACGTTTCTGGCCCGACGCGCTGCTCTCGCTCAATCCTAGATATCTTCAGGGCCCGACTGTCGATGATCTGGTCGCTTCGGGTGATCTCGACGACGCGACCGGCAAAATATTCCGTTTGGGGCAGTCGTCTTTGCGTTTTCATCGCCACCAAGCGCAGTCCATCGCAAAGGCCCGGGCCGGGCAGAGCTATGTCGTCACAACTGGAACTGGCTCGGGCAAATCGCTGTGCTTCTTCGTGCCGGTGGTCGACGCGATCGTCCGCGCGAGAAGGGCCGGGAAGCAACGCAGGACCAGCGCCATCATCGTTTATCCGATGAACGCGCTGGCCAATAGCCAGTTGAAAGAGATCGAGAGGTTCATCGCCCAGTCCGGTCTTCCAAGCGAACTGAAGCCAGTCGTGCGGCGCTACACCGGCCAGGAAAATCAGGAACAGCGACAACAGATTGCAGACAGTCCGCCCGACATTCTACTGACCAATTTTATGATGGCGGAGCTTCTCCTGACGCGGCAGGACGCACTCGACACCAAGGTCATAGAGAACGCAGACGGTCTGAATTTCATCATTCTCGACGAGCTGCACACATATCGTGGCCGCCAAGGCGCCGATGTGGCGATTCTCGTCCGCCGCCTTCGCAACCGCTGTGCACCGGATAATGCGCTAATCTGCATCGGAACTTCAGCCACCATGGCGAGCGAGGGATCAGATATCAACCGCGCGCAGGCCGTGGCAGATGTCGCATCGCGCCTCTTCGGAACCCCCATTGGGCCGGAATCCGTCATTGATGAATCCCTTCAACGCGCGACGGATGATCTGCTGAAACTCGACGACGTGCGGCCGAAGCTTGCACAGGTCCTGACAACTGCGCTTCCCGATGTGCTCACGGATGAGGTCCTGCAAAGACACCCGCTGGCGGTATGGACCGAACTCGCGATCGGACTGGAAGACGCGCATGAACTCAAGCGCAAAAAGCCCATCCCGTTTGAAGAGGCCGTTTCACTCCTGTCAAAGGACAGCGGCATAGCTTTAGAAGCCTGTCGAAGTGGCCTCGAGACATTCCTGACCCGCATCAGCCTCCCGGAAACGGAGCGGGGCGGCTCATCCACCGGCGCATTCCTCGCGTTCAAGCTGCATCAGTTTTTTGCCGGCGCGGGAGAGGTTTTCACCACGCTGACTGAGCGACCCAGGAACGTCTTGTTCGAAGGCCAGCTTGAAGACCCCAGTGCCCCTGGCCACCGACTCTATCCCACTCGGTTCTGCCGGGACTGCGGCCATGAGTTCCACGTTGTCGCAAAGTCAGAGGACAGCGACGGCATTCGCTTCCTGCCGAGGAACATCGACGACACGCCACTCGAAGAGGAGGAAGGGGACACCGCCGGCTACCTGACGCCAACGGGCGATGGCGATCCCGAATATGCCTTCACAGGTGAGATCGAAACATATCCCGAAGAGTGGCGTGAGGAGCGCAACGGCATCGAACGGCTCCGGGCCAACAGGAAGCGCCGATCACCGCAAATGGTCACGATTGCCTCGGATGGGCGCTACAATTCATCGGGGAAGAGCTTCTGGTTCATACCGGGAAAATTCGGTTTCTGTCCGTGCTGTCTCGATCAGCCGCATCCCAGCATGCGGGAACGCAGTAAGCTCGCAGGCCTGTCCGGCGAAGGCCGCAGTTCAGCCACCACGCTTCTCGTCTCCACCGCCCTCGAATGGATGAACGGGCGCGATAGCGGCGTTCCCAAGGAGAAGCGCAAGCTCCTGGGCTTCACGGATAACCGACAGGACGCCGCACTTCAGGCGGGCCACTTCAACGACTTCTTGTTCGTCAGCCTCTTGCGCGGCGCGATCCTACGCGCCGTTTTGGATGCTGGCGAAGACGGCATGACCGAGGACGAATTCGGTCTGCGGGTGGTAAAGGCACTTGGATTTACCGCAGGCAACAAGGACGCACGGATCCACTGGATGTTGGATTCCGAAGCAGGCGCTGTTGTCCGCGAGGACGCCCAACGCTCACTCGCCAAGGTTCTAGCCCATCGGTTCTGGACAGATCTGCGACGTGGTTGGCGCTACACAAATCCCAGCCTTTCGGTCCTAAAGCTCATCGACGTTGCTTTCGTTGGGCTTGATGACCTCGCGGAGGACACCGAACGCCTCGTGGCTATCCTGCCTGATCTCGGGACCGTCGACGCGGCGGCACGCAAAACGATGCTGAAGCTGCTTCTCGGTGCCATGCTCGAAGGCCTGGCTGTCGGAACCGAAGCGCTCGATCTGACCGTGCTCGACACCGTCGCTCAAAAGTCGCGAAATCTCCTGCGTACGCCTTGGGCCATCGACGCAAAAGAGACACCGAGAGGTCGTACGACCCTGTTTCTGCAAGCTCCAGGCAAGGACCGGGTGGGACTACGGGAGGAGCAGACCATAATCCGCGCCGGACACAATTCCCGTATCGGTCGCCTTATTAATCGCAGGAGCGCCATAGGGACCAAGCTTGGAAAGGCGGACTACCTGACGGTGATGACTGGCCTGATGGAGCTCTTGGCCCGTGAGGGGCTGGTGTCACGCGTCGACATTGAGACAGACCTGCAGGGTTGGCGTCTGTCACCTTCTGCGGTTCGTGTTGTTCCGGGCGAGGCTATTCGGACAGGGGACGCGCAGGGGAACCGCTACTTCCATGATCTCTACAATGCGATCGCCGCCAACCTGAAAGCGGGCCATAGCAATTATTGGGGCCTCGAAGGGCGTGAGCATACGGCGCAAGTGTCCCAGAAACAGCGTGAATGGCGGGAGTGGCGCTTTCGCTTTGAAAAGGATGATCAGGAGAACCTTGCGGAGAATGCCGCTGACCTTAGGGCGGCAGGAGAGTCGGAGCAGTTTCTGCCCGCGTTGTTTTGTTCGCCGACAATGGAACTTGGCGTCGATATCTCGGCGTTGAATGCCGTCTATCTGCGAAATGTTCCGCCAACGCCTGCGAACTATGCCCAGCGCGCCGGCCGCGCCGGTCGCTCCGGGCAGGCCGCCGTTATCGTGACATATTGCGCCGCCCAATCACCGCACGACCAGTATTTTTTCGAACGGCGCAGTGAGATGGTAGCGGGCGTCGTTCGTCCCCCGGCGCTCGACATAACCAATGAAGAGCTCGTGCGCTCACATTTGCACGCCGTCTGGCTTGCCGAAGCGAAGGTCGCCCTGTCGCCTGACATTCCCGAGATCCTCGATCTGAAACAGCCGGACTATCCACTGAAGCTGGAGATCTACGAAGTTATCACCAGGCCGGCGCTGGTGATAACGGCGCGTTCCCCAATGAAGCGCGTTCTGGATCAGATACTTGCTTCAACTGAGGGTCGGAAGCCGGTTTGGATGGGTGAGCCGGATGACTTTGTCTCCGATGTCGCCCAGCGCGCGCCCAGGGAGTTTGATCGCGCCTTCGATCGTTGGCGAGAACTCTACAACTCCGCTCGTACGCAACTGATGGAGGCCAATGCCCGGTCTGAAATTACCGGCCTTTCGGGCGCCGACCGTCGACGCATCAAGGCCGCCCAGATGCAGGCGAGCGACCAGATCACCATTCTCGAGCAGGGCAAGGCCTCGAACGGCTCGGACTTCTATTCCTACCGCTATCTCGCGACCGAGGGCTTCCTGCCGGGGTACAATTTCCCTCGGCTGCCGCTCTATGCCTTCATCCCTGGAGAGGGAAAAACTGGCTCGTTCCTGCAGCGCGCCCGCTTCCTGGCCATCTCCGAATTCGGACCACGCAGCCTGATCTATCATGAAGGCCGCGCCTACAGGGTCATGAAGGCGAAGCTGCCGCCGGAAGTTCGTACGGGAGACGGGTCGGAACTCGCCACCAGGGACATCTTCATCTGTTCGAACTGCGGCGCCTGCCATGACGGCGAGGTTGAGCGCTGCCATGCCTGCAATACCCCTATGGCAGGCGAGGTCCCCGTGCAAAGGACGCTGAGGATCGACAACGTCGAAGCCGCACCCGTCGAACGGATCACAGCAAATGACGAAGAACGTGTCCGGCAGGGCTTTGATATTCAGACCGTCTTTTCCTGGCCGATGCGAGACGGCGGCCCCCAGGTAACTGAGGGCGAGTTCCGCTGCGATGAGGCCTCGATTCTTACCCTGCAATATGCCAACAGCGCCGAGATCAGCCGGATCAACAAAGGACTGAAGCGGCGAGCCAAACAGACCGTCTTCGGTTTCTATATCGACCCGCGCAGCGGCTACTGGACGAAGTCGGAAGACGAAGATGCGGATGTCGATGCGCCTCCGGATGTCGTGAAGCCGGTTCGGATCGTCCCCATCGTCCGTGATCGGAAGAACGCACTCCTGTTCCGTTTCAATGAACCCTCGGCCTATGCAGCCGAGACAATCGCCACGGTTCAGCATGCCCTAATGAGGGGCATTGAGGTGGTGTTCCAACTGGAAGAAGGAGAGATCCTCGGTGAGCCTCTGCCCGCTCGCGATAACCGCCGCGCCATTCTCGCTTACGAAGCCACGGAGGGCGGCGCTGGGGTGTTAAGCCGTCTGGTCGCGGAACCGCAAGCCCTCGGCAAGGTCGCCCGACAAGCGCTGGTTCTCATGCATTTCGAGAAGGTCGATGAAGCGATCGACGCGGGCAATGCCGAGTTGCTTGTCAGTCGCGGCGGGGAGGCCTGTGTCCGCGGGTGCTATCGCTGCCTGCTCTCGTATTTCAACCAGCCCGACCACGAACTCATCGATAGAACGAGCGACGAAGCCAAACAAATGCTGGTCGATCTCGCGCGGGGGCAGATCGAGCTGGCCGCTGCGTCGAGCATGCCAGCTGAAGGTGGGGGGTGGCAAAGCGCGTTTAACGAAGCAGGACTGCCGGCTCCCGACGCCTCTGCCGTCAGCTTTTCCGGTCAAGAGATGAGCTTCGCTTGGCGAAGTCATTTCGTTGCCGCTTGCATCGGTTTCCTGGCCGACGCAACGCGCGAGACAGCGGAAGCCAAGGGTTGGACGCTGTTCGAATTGCAAGGAACGGTGCCTGGGAGCGTCCCTGACGCAATGATCTCGATGCTTGGGGGATAATCCGATGACAGTGAATTTTGCCCCCGGAGATCTGGTCCGCGCCCGCGGACGTGAGTGGGTCGCGTTGCCGTCCCCACAAGACGGCATTCTGGCTCTCCGGCCCATATCGGGCAGCGAGAACGACATGGTGGTCCTCGACCCGGCGCTCGAAATCCAGCCGGTTGAATCCGCTCGTTTCGATCTGCCTGCCGACGCGTCCGCTACCGTTCAGGCGAAGGCAGCGCTGCTCGCTGACGCCCTGCGCCTGGCATTGCGTCGTGGGGCGGGGCCGTTCCGGTCAGCAGCGCAGCTCGCCTTTGAGCCGCGGACCTACCAGCTCGTTCCCTTGCTGATGGCCCTTCGCCTGCAGGTGCCCCGTCTTCTGATTGCCGATGATGTTGGGATCGGGAAAACGATTGAGGCTGGCCTTATCCTGCGTGAACTGAGGGACCGGGGCGAGGTTGATGCTTTCTCCGTGCTCTGTCCTCCGCATCTCGTCGAGCAGTGGGTGGGCGAACTGAGGATGCGCTTCGGAATAGATGCTGTCGCCGTGACTTCTGGGAGTGCTGCGCGGCTTGAACGCGGCCTGCCTCTCGCGCAGACGCTCTTCCATGCCTACCCCTATACCGTTGTCAGCCTCGATTACATCAAGGCGGAAAAGCGCCGTGAGGGATTTGCCCGTGCATGCCCCGACTTTGTAATCGTCGATGAGGCGCATGCCTGCGTGGGCACTCACAAGGGCAAGCAGCAGCGGTTTGAGCTGCTGTCCGGGCTGGCTCGCAATCCGGAACGGCGGATGATCCTTCTCACCGCAACACCCCATTCCGGCGACGAAGAGGCGTTCGGCCGCCTTCTCTCGCTTATCGAACCATCCTTCGGCTCTATGAGCTTCGATGATGCCCGATATCGCGAGCGTCTCGCACGGCATTTCGTGCAACGCCAACGCATTGATCTCGTCTCGGGCGAATGGGACGAAAATCGCGCTTTCCCAAAGCACGAGACAACCGAGTTCCCATACCGGCTGTTGCAGGCTCCTCTCAATTTTCAGGAAGCGGTTCTGGACTACTGCTTCGGCGTCGTCGCTCGGGCAGGGTTTGGGCAACGCGACCGGCGTCTGGCCTTTTGGGGCACACTCGCCTTGATGCGCTGTGTGGGCTCCTCCCCCGCGGCAGCCTTGAGCGCTTTGCGGAATCGCATGTCCAATGAGAGCGAACGTCTTGAACCTCAGATCTACGACGAGGATTCTGTTGACGAAGACGCTGTGGACATCGAACCCAGTACCGGCTTTGAGACTGATCCGACGCTTCTGGCTCTGGTAAGGCAAGCAGAGGAGTTGGTCCATAAAGCCGACCCGAAGCTAATAGCACTCATCGATGCTCTGACGCCGCTGATCAAGAAGGGCGCAAACCCGGTAGTCTTCTGCCGCTACCTGGCTACGGCAGAACATGTCCGCGATGGCCTTCGCAAGGCATTTCCAAAGCTGGTCGTCGAAGCGGTGACTGGTGTTCTTACCCCAGACGAGCGCCGCGATCGCGTGGCCGACATGGCGCCTGTCGATGACGAAAAGAACAATCAGCGTATTCTTGTGGCGACAGACTGCTTGTCGGAAGGGATCAACCTTCAACAACTCTTCGACACGGTCATCCACTACGACCTGTCGTGGAACCCCACCCGACACCAGCAGCGCGAGGGCCGGGTCGATCGCTTCGGACAACCGGCCGAGCTCGTTCGGTCAATCATGATGTTCTCACCTGACAGCGCCATCGACGGCGCCGTGCTTGAGGTCATCATCAGGAAAGCTGAAGAGATCCGAAAGGCGACGGGCGTGACCGTGCCGTTGCCGGACGAGCGCGGCCCGGTCACCGATGCACTTATGGCATCAATGATGCTGCGTAGGGGCGGAAGCCGACAATTGGCCCTGGACCTGCGGCTTGACGATGGCACGAAGGCGATGGAGGCGCGTTGGCGTGATGCCTCAGAAAGCGAGAAGAAATCCCGCGCGCGCTTTGCCCAGAACGTAATGAAGCCGCAGGAGGTAGCCCCCGAATGGGAGAAAGTCCGAACCCTGCTCGGATCACCTCAAGATGCGAAAATATTCATCGAAAGAGCGATGTCTCGCTTCGGCGTCCCGCTTGAACCCAGAAAATCGGTTCTCATCGCCCATGTCCATGCGCTGGAAGCAGGCCTCAGGGAACGCTTGAGCCAACGGAACCTGACCGGCTCGGTTCGCCTCGCGACGGTCGAACCGGCGCCATCGGGAACGGCGCTGCTGACCAGGACACATCCCCTGACGGCGACCCTTGCGGAGGCGCTGGTGGAAGCCTCACTCGATCCAGAGGCGCTGTCAGGTCTAGGGATTGGCCGGGTTGGCGCCTGGCCGACGACAGCAGTCCAGCAGTTGACCCGACTGGCTCTCCTTCGGATCCGGTACAAGCTGACAGTCCACGCCCGAAAAGAACGCCTGCTTCTCGCCGAAGAAGCCGTCCTCATAGCGATTCAGGGGGGAACGATCGTGGAGAGCGGCGAGGCAGCCCGCGCGCTCTTGAACACACCTGCCGCCGCTGACCTGGCAACATCGGCCCGAGACAGATTCATCACCAAGGCGAAGGAAGATCTGCCCTTCCTTGTTGCAGGCCCATTGGCCACATTCGTCCGATCTCGCGCCGAAGAGCTCATGCTGGATCATGCTCGTCTGCGGGCAGCAGCCGGATCCGCCTCGCGCGTCACCGTTGAGGCAATCTTGCCGCCCGACGTGATCGGCCTGTTTATTCTGATGCCGAGCGAGGCCTGACCAATGGCCCGTAAACCCGTCACAGACATGTCGGCTTGGCCGTCGCTCAGCCTAGAAGGCAATCTGATCGCGCCCGCCATGGTCGCTACCATCGACCGCCGTGAGTCCGCAGAGCAAAAGGAAGCCGATTACGGCATCCGCAAGGGCCTGACGCTGCGCGAGGAGATTTCGACCGCCTTTCGCGTCGGGCAATCCCATTTCGACGCGTTCGCCAAGATCGAGCATCCGTCGGCCGAAGCGACCCGACGTTTCATTCGCGCGTTCCTGCAGGAGACGTTCGGATTTGACGATCTCGCCGCAGCGGATGGCGCTCTTTCGTTCATCGCTGGCGAACGGGTGCCGATCGTGGTCGTGCCCCCTTCCGACGAAAAGCTCGACCGGCGTAGCCCGACGCTCTCGGTGGATCGGTCTCGCTCCCCAGCCTTCGCCCTTCAGGATTACCTGAACGAGCATGAGGAAGCGCTCTGGGGCCTCGTGACCAACGGCACGCTGATCCGCCTGGTGCGCGACAACGCATCGCTGACCCGCCCGGCCTATATCGAGGCCGACCTTGCTCAGATCTTCACCAACGAGGATGCCGCATCCTTCGCCGTTCTCTGGCTTCTGATCCACCGCAGCCGGTTCGGCGTTGCGGGCGCCCCTACCGACTGCGCGTTGGAGCGCTGGCGGGATGCCGGCTCACGGGAAGGCGAAGTCGCCCGTGATCGTCTCGCCGTTCAGGTCCAGATCGCGCTCATGGTGCTCGGCTCGGGCTTCCTCGAGGCCAACCCCGACCTCGCCGCCAAACTGAAATCCGGTGAGGTCAACCTGACCGACTGGTTTAATGAGCTTCTGCGCCTCGTCTACCGCTTGATCTTTCTGATGGTGGCGGAGGACCGGAACCTCCTCCACCCAGAGAAGGCCCCACCGGCAGCGTGCAAGCTGTACGGCGAAGGCTACAGCCTCACCGCCCTTCGCGTCCAATGCTACCGCGCGGCCTCCTGGGACAAGCATCACGATCGTTACGAAGGCATCAAGGTCGTCTTCCGCGCTCTAGCCCATGGGCAAGACGCGCTCGCGCTTCCGGCGCTCGGCGGTCTCTTCTCAGACGACAAGCTGCCGCATCTCGAAACAGCCCGCCTGCGTAACCGCGCCTTCATGGAAGCGCTCTACCGCCTTGCCTGGCTTTCCGACAAAACCGGCATGGTTCCGGTCAACTGGCGCGCGATGGAGACAGAGGAACTGGGCTCGGTCTATGAATCCCTGCTCGAACTCCAGCCTCAATTGGGCGACGACGGCAAATCTTTCGGCTTCGCTACCGAGGCCGCCGAGCAGAAAGGCAACCAGCGCAAGACCACAGGCTCGTACTACACCCCGGACAGCTTGGTTCAGGCGCTGCTCGACACTGCGCTTGACCCCGTACTGGACAGAACGGAGGCGGAGGCGGACGACCCCGCCAAAGCGCTCCTGAAACTCTCAATCATTGACCCTGCTTGCGGTTCAGGCCACTTCCTGCTGGCCGCCGCCCGCCGCATTGCCACACGCGTCGCTCGCATCCGGGCCGATGGCACGCCGGCGCTGTCTGACTTCCGCCATGCTCTGCGCGATGTCGCGCGGTCCTGCCTTCACGGCGTGGACCGCAACCCCATGGCGGTGGAGTTGACCAAGGTCGCACTGTGGATCGAGACCGTGGATCCGGGCCTTCCCTTGGGATTCTTTGACGCACAGATTCGCTGCGGTGATGCACTACTCGGCGTCTTCGACCTTAAGGTGTTGGAGGACGGCATCCCTGACGCTGCCTATAAGCCGCTGACCGGTGACGACAAGGACACCGCGAAATACTACGCCCGCGCCAACAAGGATGCGAAGGCCGGTCAGGGACAGCTGGATTTCACCGGAGGTCGATCTCGCCTGCCTGCGATCCGGCCGATCGCCACCGAATACACCGGCTTTCGTGCGCTGAGTGAAGATACACTCGAAGACATCATAACCAAGGATCGCCGCTTCCGTACGATCCGTGAAGAAGAGGCTTTCCACAAGGCGGAGACGGCTTGTGATCTGTATATCGCGGCCTTCCTTCTGCCGAAGACCGGCGGGGCTCCAAGTTCGCGTGGAACGCGGTTGGTTCCAACTACGTCCGATGTCTGGCAGGCACTGGATGACGGGCAGGTCTGGGGGCCAATCATTGGGCAGGCCACCATGGCACGCAGAGCCCGTGCGTTCCACTGGCCGCTGGAGTTCCCGGACGTTATGCAGCGGGGCGGCTTTGACGTGGTGCTGGGCAACCCGCCGTGGGAACGAATCAAACTGCAGGAGCAGGAGTTCTTTGCAGCCCGCAGCCCCGACATCGCGGGTGCAGCGAATAAGGCTGCGCGAGAGCGGCTGATTAAGTCATTGGAGAAGGCGACGGACGGTTCCCCCGAGCGCGCGCTGTTTAATGCCTTCGTTGGAGCTAAACGGGAAGCAGAAGCCTCGAGCGAGTTCGTCCGAGTGGCAAGTGGTGAGGGTGGCCGCTTCCCTCTCACTGGCACAGGCGACGTCAATACCTACGCGTTATTTGCCGAGCTCTTTGCACGGATTTGCGGCCCTACAGGACGTGCTGGAGTGATATTACCCACGGGCATTGCAACTGACGCGACGACCGCGCCATTTTTCGCGTGGCTGATCGACAGCAAACGCCTTGCTAGCCTCCTGTCATTTGAGAATGAGGAATTCATATTTCCCGCAGTTCATCATTCCTTCCGGTTTTGCCTTCTGTCGATCGCATCTGAAGGGCAACCAGAAGCACAGTTTGCGTTTTACCTTAGGCATCCGTCAGCAATCGCAGATCAGGAACGCACTTTCACGCTAAGCGCGGAACAAATCGCCGCGATAAATCCTAACACGAAGACTGCCCCCGTGTTTCGCTCGCGTAGCGACGCGGAACTAACTGCCAAGATCTATCTTAATTCGCCAGTCTTGATCGACGACACGAAGAGAACGAACGGAAATCCTTGGGGTGTAGGGTTCGCGCGCCTTTTCGACATGGCCAACGATTCCCAATTATTCCAAACCGCGACGCAGCTAAACGCAGAGGGTTTCGTTCGCAATGGCACGGATTGGGTCATGCCATGCCTAGATGATCAAGCTAGTATGGAGCACCCCGCGCCTACGAAAGACTACTCCTCGACCAATCGACTCGTGCCGCTATACGAGGCGAAGATGGTTCACCAATTCGACCACCGCTGGGCGTCTTACGATGAAAAGGGAGAGACAGCCGCAGATGTGTCAATCGAGTTGAAGGCGGACCCCAACTTTGAGCCGCAAGCACGCTATTGGCTTCCTGCGACAGCTGTGACGGAAAAACTGGAGAACAAAAGTTGGCCACGACATTGGATGCTGGGCTGGCGCGATATCTGCCGGTCTCATGACCAGCGCACAATGATTGCCTGCATCACACCCGCTTGGGGATGCAACGACAAATTCCTGCTTATGATGCCTGAACAATCGCCTGATTTGATTGCGGCATTGTATGGCAACATGAACAGCTTGGCCGCAGATTTTGTCGTTAGACAGAAGCTGGGCGGAACCTCCTTCAAATATTTTACGATGCGCCAGATCGCATTTGTACCCCCGGATTTCTACAGCGCACCCCGCCTCGCCTTCATCGTCCCGAAGGTGCTGGAACTCACCTACACCTCTCACGCGCTGGCCTCCTTTGCCCGCGATCTGGGCCATGACGGCCCGCCCTTCGCCTGGGACGAGGACCGCCGGGCTTTCCTCCGCGCCGATCTCGATGCTTTCTATGTCCGCGCTTACGGTCTGACTCGCGATGAATTGCGCTACATCCTCGACCCCACCGACGTGAAGGGCGCCGATTACCCCTCGGAAACCTTCCGCGTGCTCAAGGAAAAGGAAATCCGCCAACACGGGTTTTATCGTACGCAACGACTTGTCCTAGCCGCCTGGGATCGGATGGAGGCGGACGGGACGTTCAGGGAGTTGGGACTCGCAGATGTGCGGATGGCGGACCATGTCCCGATTTCGATACAGCTGCCGCCGCTCGATAGTTTGCGAAACGCGGCATGGTCTTGGCCCCCAAGCGTCCAACCGCGAGATCGCCTCCGCTACGCAGCTCAGTACGCGCTCTGGCTGATGAACGATGCGGACGATGGTCGGCGTGCGGGATTCCTTGTCGCTAGCCTCGCGGAACCTGCCTTGCTCACTTCCTTGCTAGCCGGCTCCGAGCGAACCCAATGGATTAGGCTCGTCGGCGCGGAGGCGCAGCCCGCCCAAGGCGTGGTCCGGCTGCGCCCTGCCATTAATGAAGCGTGGCGATCGATGTTCGAGGCGCTGCTCACCGCAGGCCAATTGGAGGAGCGCGCCGACGGAGCGTGGACGCGAGGGCAGCATTTCAGCCTTTCCGGATTGCAGGCACAGTCGGCCGACGCCCAACGTGCCGCCTTCGCGATCCGCGCCATCCGGGGCATCGATATTGGCACTCTTACCGCAGCCGTTGCGCAGGAGGACAACGTCGTTTGGGTGAGGTTCGGACATGCCGGCTGATCTGTTCGCTCCGGTAATGCGCCTGCCGGTAGCACCGGTAGGTCGGGCCGGTCCTCGGCTTTGGGTCCGTCGCCTGGCCATCTTCAGCGATCCGAACACCATCATCCGCGATGTGCCGTTGAAACCCGGCCTCAACATCGTTTGGACACCAGACATGTCGAGTAGCGGAAGCCGGGCCTTGGCTCATGGCAGCGGCAAGACGACCTTCTGCCACATGCTTCGCGCTTGCCTTGGGGAAGTCGGCTATGCAACGGACACTCAGCGATCACGGATATTCGCGCGACTTCCAGGCGGCTTGATTGCGGCCGAAATTCTGATCGATGGCGTGTGCTGGGTCGCTGTTCGCCCTTTGGGGCTACCGGGCGGTGAGTTTGTGGCGCAAGCCGCGTCTATCGAAGATGCCATCGCGCGGGGTCGTCGCGATGGCGATCAAGCCTTCATCGACCCCTTGATGATTGATACGTTTTTCCCAATGATCGCGAGAGTGACGCCCCCGGAAGTCAGCCGCGAACAGGTCTGGGATGTCCTTCGGGCCTGGTTGACGCGCGATCAGGAGTGCCGCCTTGCCGACATTTTAGCATGGCGGTCACCGCAAACGCAGTCTCGTTCCCGCGCGCAGGTGCTGGGCGAGACAGCCAAGCTGACAATGGTGCGCCTTGCTTTGCGTGCGCTTGACGCAAAAGAACAGACTGCTGCCCTCCGCGAGCGGGGACTTGTGACCGCCGCGGAAGATGAGCGCCGCCGCCAAGCTTACCAGCAACAGCGATATCTTGATGGGCTGAAGGTCGTAAGGACAGCATTGAGTGCCGGCGAGGAGGTCGGCTTCGAGGACACCATAGATTGGAAGGGACTAGTTTCGCTGGCGGAGGCGGCGCTGGCCCAGGCGATGCGTGCCGATTTGCCAAAACCACCCGATGTCGGCTCGATATTCGCTCGATTAAACGCGCTCAACGAGGAACGTCGGGCGCTGGAAGCAAGCCATCAAGGGTCTGTGAAGGAGGCGGACGCTAAGCGGCGAGAAGCAGAGCGTTATCGCGCAGAAGCGAACTTAGGCGAGATCGACATCACCCAAGGAAGGGTGCGAGTCTGCCCAATCTGCAGGGTCAGCGTGGACGAGACTCTGGCCAAGGGTTGCAGCATTTCGCTTGAACGGTGCGATCTGGCTGCGCTCAAGGCGACTATTGCTGACAAGCTCGTGAAGGCAGCACAGTTAGCCGGGGAAGCGGATAACGCCGCGCACGAAGCAAAGAAGTTGGAGGCACTGATCAATCAGCTCGGTCCTCGCCAGCAAGCGCTCGAGGCGGAGGCCAAGAGGGCTGATGTTGTCAGTCGTGCAGCTCAAACCGCAGCGAAAGACGCCCAGGATCGGATTTATCGGGCAAGGCGTATACTCGACGATGTGCGATCGCTTCGCGAAGCGGAAGCAGCCGCAAAACCCGCGCCTTCAGCTACTGCCGCGCTAGACGCTGTTCGCGCGCAACTTGACGCGGGGCGTTCGCGAGCTCGCGCCGCGATTCGGACTCTGGAGGAGAGATACCAGGGGATCATGGCCGCTTGGCTCCCTGATGGAGTTGAGGGGACCGTCAAGCTCGATGGCCATGGACTGAAGGTCGACGCTCAATTCGCAGGACGAGGCGAGGTTTCTACGGCAGCTTTGGACTCCCTCAAGATAGTTGCCTTCGACCTCGCCGCCTTGCACATGGCCGTCGAGGAGGAGGCAGATCTGCCTGCGTTCCTTGTCCACGATAGCCCGCGAGAAGCTGACTTGGATGGGCAACTTTACGAACGCCTTTTCGGGCTACTGCATCAATGGGAGAAGAGCGTGGAGACGCCTTGTTTCCAATATATCGTGACTACTACGACAGCTCCGCCCCAGGAACTGCAGACCGACAGGCATGTCAGGCTTCAAATGAGTTCTACACCGGCAGAAATGCGCCTGTTTGGAAGGGATCTCTAATCATGCACAGTCAGGATGCGATGGTTGAGGCACCCCAGTCCTTTATAGTGCGTGAGGAGTGTGAGAAGGCTGCCTCGCAGAACGGCTTCCGCCGTGTTCTGGGGCAAGAAGCGGGATGGGCAGCCTTTGGCTCGACGACAGCCGAGGGCAAGGTCCACCTTGCGGCAGCAGGGGAGCAAGGGCCCTGGTTTCTTGCACTGGACCACGCAGGCGTCATCGCCGAACTGGGCCTGCCAGCGACTGACATGCCAGGTCCTGGTCCTGGGCGTGTCCGCCTCGCGTTCGAAAGCCTAGGCGCACTCTATGGGACTCTGCGTCGCGTCTATGAACTCACTATAAGCTTACCGGATGCACCCCTACGGGAGTTTGAAGCAAAAGTGGCGGACCTACCTCGGACGACCGAAGTAGAACGACTGGTCGTGCAGAGGATCGGTCAGGACATCTTTCGCACTCGGCTTATGGACTATTGGCAAGGGTATTGTCCCCTTACCGGAATTTCCGACCCGGCCCTGCTGCGCGCCTCACACATCATCCCGTGGGCGGCTTGCGAAAGCGATGCCGAGCGGCTCGACGTCCATAACGGACTGCTTCTCTCAGCGCTGTGGGACGCCGCATTTGATCGCGCGCTCGTCACTTTCGACGACGAGGGACGGCCGGAATTTGCTCCCAGCCTCAGCGAGCACGCGCGCGGCGAGTTGCGCTGGCGTTTCCCGATTTCCCTTACGGAGGAGCATCGTCGTCGGCTAGCACGTCATCGTATGCGAGCGCGGGCGTCACTCATCGCAGCGCGAGGCGCCTAAAGACGTCCTTCTTCAAGGAGGCCGGACATGGACCGATCCGGCGCAATAAAATATTCCTCGCCTCGAGGAGCTATCCGAGATTTGGCAAGGTATTTGCTATCCTCGTCTGTTTCGTTTTGTTCCTAGATGCACTGCGGGTTACTTATGAAACGGTGTCTGGCTGGCACCAAAACTTCATGAAATGGGGCAGCAAAATGCTGGCTTTTTTGGCCGGCTTTTGGCCGACTTTTGGCCGTTCTGAGGTCATGGCCGGGATGTGATCGGGTTTGCCGCCGAGCGGCTGATGGAAATGGAGGTGGCGCGGCCACCGGTGCCGCCTATGGCGTAGCGCCATCTGGTGGCCAAGGGTACGAAATAGGTGAGGATGGTCACGGCGAAAGCCGTCAGGAGGCCAAAAGAGGCAACCACAATGCCACCGAGTGCCAGGCCCAGATAGCACCGGAGAGGCTATAACCATCAGGCTCCGGACGGCGAACATGACCCGGCGCCGGCTGAAATTGTCGGCGAGGGCCCCGGGGAACAAGGACAAAATGAAGGCGGACAGGGTTCGATGAAGCCCGCACCAGCTCAACCATCAGATCGAAAGTCGAGACTGTCTGCATCAGCCAGCCGAGGCTGGAAACTTGGGTCGCGAGCCAGATCGAAAGGTTGGATTCCCGCCAAACGTCGTTGGCACCAGATGGTTGTGGCGCGACAATTCTGATGAGAAGCCGTATTGCCTCACCCTGGAATGCTCTCGAACGATCTTTCCGTTGCCTCACCATAATGTTCCCCTGGGCTGGGATTCCATCAATGCGCGATCAGCTCAATTGCCGGCTCCACGTGCATCGGGCCGAACACCATCGCGTGTGCCTTTTCCTTCCGCCAGATCTTCAAGCGGCGCTGCAGCGTGCGCAGAAGTGGATCAGGATATTGCCCCGGCTGCTCCGCCTGCAGACGCACCAGTAATTCGCGGCTCGTCCGCCAGGGCTCTTCGTCGAACCACGCGCGCAACTGGCCTGTGACCTTCACGAGCGGATCAGGTCGGCGACGCCCCCGCTTTTGCCTCGGCTTGGCTCGTGCAGTTGGGCGGACTTCCCCCTCCTTCCAAGCCGTTCGCAGACCCGACAGGAACTGGTCCAGCGCGGGATCGCTCACCACCAGCGCAGGCGTGCAGGGTTCATCGGCGATGTTGACCAGGCGCTGCTGCGCCGATCGCATCTCCTGCAGCAGCTTTACCGGGTCCAGCCTCGCCTGTGTTTGCGCAAGCTTGGCACGAACCGGTTCAGGCGTGCGTGGATCTGCCAGCAGTCGCTGGCAAGGTGTTGCCGCGGGGTGATAGCGCTTGCGCACGCGGGCGCCGTCCCGTTCCTTTCCGGCCAGCTTGAAGGAGGGTTGGAAGAAGTTCACGAACAGCCGCACCGTCGCATAGAGCTGTGCAAGGGCAGCAGCGGCTTCGAGCCCCTCCAGCCGGCGATACCCGACAATGCGTCGCACCACGGCGCCGTTCTTCTGTTCGACGAAGGCCTGGTCATTTTTGCGGTAAGGACGGCAGCGGGTGAACTCGATACCGGCATCCAGACAGTAGTCGCGTATCGTCTCGTTCAGGAACACGCTGTCATTGTCCGTGTCGAATCCGAGAAGCCGAAATGGCAGGAGCCGCCGCAATACCGTCAGCACCTCGCTCAACAGCTTCTGTTCACGCACCAGCAAGGGCGCGCATTCCGTCCATCCGCTCGCGATGTCGGTAAGACAAAGCGTTTGTATGAAGCTTCCCCGCGTCGTCGGCCCGCTGTGCGCCACCAAGTCGGCCTCGACGAATCCAGGCGCAGGATCCTGCCAATCGGAGAAGGTTCGGATCGGAATGCTGCGCCGCAGCGCGGTGGACGCTGGACTGCGACGGCGTCTCGGCCCACCAGCGATGTCTCGAACCTCGCGAAGGGCGCGGTCGATCGTGGCCGCGCTCATCGCCAATAGCCGTGTGCGGATCTCGGCGGTTAGATGCAGATGCCCGTGACGCTCCATCGCCTCCACCAAAATCGGAATCAGCATCTTCAGACGCTTGCCGCAGATGCGATCCGAAGCTTCCCAGAGCACGATCAGCGCTTCGCGCACCGCGTCGTCATAAACCCGGCGCTCCGGTCGCGGGCCCGAACGCTGCGCCTGTGGTCCATTCCGCAGCAACCGCATGGCATGCTTGCGGTGAAAGCCGCTTACCGCCGCGAATTCATCGAGAATGCGCGACTTCTCTGCCCGATCGCCTCGGGCGTAGCGCTTCGCTACTACCTTCACCAGCTCATCCCGCGTCGCCATGCTTATCCGCCTCAACGGCCCAACATCCGGGAGCAGTTCAGGCGATGCAATGCGCGCTCGCACCTTCATTGTCGCGCCGCACAGATGGTGCCGTCTCGCCGGTGTCAGCAGGGCTCGAACTACCGGCGCGATATCGTTCGCGATGGCGGCCAGGTCAATGCCACCCAGATTGACTGTGGCCGCTTGGCCGGCGCCTCGCGGCCCCGTCCTCCGCTGCATGGGGTTGAGTATGTCCCGATGCGCGCGGCCTCAAGTCTTCGGAATGTCGAAGCCCTCAGCGTCCTTATCCAGATATGTGATGGTCAGGCTCGATGACGGGGAAGGTGGAGGATTGACTGGTCGGGTTTGCGGGCCGAGCTTGTCGGCCGCTCAATCGAAAGCGTCATTTGAGGCGCTTCCTCCCCCGCGTGCAACTGGAAGACACGTTCGTCCAGTTCCTTGTCTACTTCCGTGAGACGATGGTTTAACCGAAGGTAGTCCGTCCAGGTCGGCGTGCGGAATGTCTCTGTCCATTGCATAGGCTTCTGCAGGTTGCGCTGAAGCGTCCAGTTCCGAGCGCCGACGCGGCTGTGTACATGCCTGCGCTGCCGCATGAGGTCGAGGAAGGCCTCGAGATTTCTCTCGGCTATCAGATACTCGACCTTGACGACGATCGGCCCGCTTCTTGGCTTTAAATTGAGAGCGACAGCCGGGGCGTCGAATTCCTCCAAAGGATCGGGCTCTGAATCGTGGCGCTCGCGAAGAGGAAACAGAACGCCGGCTGCGGCGACGAGCAACAGGGCTCCAGCGGAACCCTCCAGCGCCCTGGTCAGGGAGTAGTTCTGGGAAACCGTGCCCCATACCCAACTGCCGGCGGCGATGCCGCCATCTATCAAGGCATAGTAGATCGAGATGGTGCGCCCCACGACCCAGCGCGGGCTGGCCAGCTGCACACTCACGCCAACCCCGGACCAGGCGGTGACCCAGCCCGCGCCGCCCAGGGCGAGCGCAATTGCCGCCACCGCAATGGAAGAGGTCAGTGCCAGGGAAAGGGAGCATGCCGCACAGGCGACGCAGGAGAGCTTCATCAGCCGTTCTTGCGATAAGCTCCGTCTGAATGTGCTGTTGGAGAGGCCGGCGAAGACGGCGCCTGTGCCGAAGCCGGCCATGAGCGTGCCATAGGCGAGCGGTCCTCCCCCCAAATGATCGCGGACCACCAGCGGCAGCAGCGCGAGGATGGCGATGCTCGCCAGGCCAAAGAGGGTTCCGCGGGCGATCGCCGCCTTGATCTCCGATGACATCGCCGTGAAGCGCAGCCCGTCATAGATCGCCGTTTTCATCGACTCACGCGGGAGAGGTGAAGAGCGAACCTTCCACTTGCAGCGCCATATGGTGCCTAGCGGGACCAGATAGGTGAGTGTGGTTACGGTAAAAGCTGCCAAAAGCCCAAACGAAGCAACCACGATGCCGCCGAGCGCCGGGCCCACGGTCCGCACAGTGTTGAAGCCGACGGAGAGCAAGGTGACGGCAGCGGGAACATCGCGTCGGTGCACCATATCGCCAACCGAGGCCTGCCAGGCAGGATCGTTGAGAGCGCCGCCGCTTGCGATCAAGAAGCTGAAGCCGAGGATCATCCACGGACTGACAAAGCCCAGCGCCACGGACGCAGTGAGCATCGCAGAGGCTATCACCATAAGGCAGCGGCCGGCGAACATGACCCGGCGCCGACTGTAATTGTCGGCGAGAACCCCAGCGAAGACGGACAATATGAACGCGGGCAGGTTCGATGAAGCCTGGACCAGCGCAACCATCAGATCGGAAGTCGAGATTGTCGCCATCAGCCAGCTGATGGCGACAGTCTGCATCAACCAGCCGAGGCTGGAAACCTGGGTCGCGAGCCAGATCGACCGAAAGGTCGGATTCCCGAGCGGCGCAAATGTCGTTGGTGCAGCCAAATCTTCATTTGATCCAGCCACCCTACTCATTTTTCGAGCCTTTGCTTTCCGAATATTGGCAGGTGTCTCGCATGCAATCTCGACTGGATCGTGGCGGCTGGTAACTGAGAGATTATGCCAATCGCGAATTTCTTCCGCGTCGACGCTCCCTGGAGCGGGGACATCGAGCTCTTGGCGCCGACCAAATGCCTGCATGGCGCCAGCAGGAGAGCCGGCCGATCGCAGCGGCACTGAGGAACGGAGCGGGATCCATCGGACCAGATTGCCCCGGAGTTCTCGGGCGCAATGTTTCTTCGACGACCTCATTTGTTTCGATGCCTTTGGCCAAAAAGGAAGTAGGACCCTTTACATCGGCGATAAGGAGCCAAAGGGCATCGTCGGTTGAGCGATCGTCGCGCTTCGCGTTACAACAGGGAGAGAGCGATGACCAATTCGGAAAAATCCCCAAGCGGCATAGCCTACCCTGACGACCTCGCGTTGCTGAAGCGGGTCTATGATCGGATCTGCGAAGAAAGAGGAATCCGCGCAGGCTCTGCTGAAGCGGAGCAGCTGGCCACGCGAGCTATGGACCTATTTGGTATGGGCATTTTCGAAGAAGATGCTCTTTACAAGAACCTGGCATAGGCAGCTAATCGTCGTGGGCCCTAAGAGGGGATGGGTGGGGAACACGGGAGGAAATGATCGATGGACTACGAACTTGGTGTTCGCAATCAAGATGACGATCAGCCTTACGAGCTTACCTGTTTCGCCAAAAAGTATGGCCTGACGCTCCCGATTGCGGGTGCCGTACTGTTCGCAAAAGGGCACTCTCGAACGGCGTGTGACACCGCTGCTTTGGCTTTCCTCTGCGCCGTCGCCACATATGCCAGAAAACAATCGGCGCGCTAGTTTTCGTCGAGAACCAAGTAGCGAAGCGCGGTGCAAGTCCGGTTTCCCTGGCTGGTGTCTGATACGGCCGGTCAGGCTGCCTTCACCCATTGGGTGGCCGGCGCCTCATGGCCTTCGGCATTAGGCCGGGGCTGTCCCCCATGGGCGCTTCCAAAGCCAATTCGGCATCTCCCGTTCAAATTGATGAATGCGCTGCCGACATAACGGTCGGTTTCGGCGCTGAGCCATACGCGCAAAAGGCGGCTGAACTCGCGTTGGACGCCAAGCAGATCGTGCCAACGATCGGGGAGCCCATCTCGCCAGCCGGCCGGAAGCATTAGGTTCCACCAAAGAAGCAAAGATGGACTCTAACCAGAGTTTAGCGGCCGAGAGCCGCCTTAAACAGACCGGGCAGGTTCATCTTGCTTCAACCACATCATCCAAGGTGCATAGGTTTGGGAGCC
The DNA here is from genome assembly GCF_014843825.1 of Mesorhizobium silamurunense. Classification (GTDB taxonomy): domain Bacteria; phylum Pseudomonadota; class Alphaproteobacteria; order Rhizobiales; family Rhizobiaceae; genus Mesorhizobium; species Mesorhizobium silamurunense. The sequence continues at coordinate 8,345 of NZ_JHQR01000045.1, read as the reverse complement.
CGGATTCTCGCTTGTCGTTTCACTCATTATGCTTCATCAAAGGGCACTTTGCTGAGCGATGCCTTTTCGCGAAACGCGATCATGTTCTTTCGTTGGAAAATCACTCACCAGCGGCGTTGGATGCGCTGAGTATGTCTTGGGAGAGTGAGGACGCTTGCAGATATTCGACAGGATTGACTCGCTGATTGACGCAGAAGATTTCGGGGCCGCGATCGGAGAGACGCGCGCCCTGCTGCTTCAGCTTGAACAAAGGTCTGACGCGCTCACATATGCGATCGACGACTTTCTGCTCGATCTGATGACACTGGCTTTCATTGATGAATGTTACGGACGCGACTTTGAACTTTTGGCGCGAACGCTTGCCCGTAGAAGACTGGCAAAGGTCAGGCTTCTGTCGGGAGGGGTCGACTCCGTCAGGCAGAAATGACACCAAAGCCTGATGGCTGAAGCGGCGGTCGCCCCGCGCTGCGCACAGTGACGAAGGTAATGGTAGCGCCAAAAAAATAGGGCCATCGGAAAACCGAGGCCCTTTAGGTGTGAAGGTCAAAACCTTCGGAGGGGAACAGCTGATACGATGGAATGGGAGGAAACCATCGCGTGCATCAGCTGCAGGCTTAATGGCTAAAAGTTGTGCAATGCGCAAACACATTTTGTGCAGTGCAGCTATGCAAGAACGGAGAGGCTCCCTCCTTCCCCCACATTTTCGCCTGGAATGTTCGTGCTGGTCCCCTGTGTGCGTGCCCGGTGCAATGCGGAGGTCACCTGAAAAGCGTGATCCCGGCAGGAAGGCTTTGCCTCGCGCGGCTCGCAAGATCTGGCTACATAGGCGCTCGTCCAGCTCTAACAACAGGGTGAACCATCATCGCTCGATCGGCTGTTTCGATCTCGAATATTTCGGTCAGCGCTTGGGTATCGCTACAGCACTATCCGGATGCGGACCGGCGCGGATAACGAGATCGAGCTCCGCATGACCGTGACGCCGCTTGGAGCCGTCTCCCCGCCTCGACACGCCTCTCGACGATCTCGAGGTGAGGGGAGCGCCTGCGGTCGTCAGCGCCGAGGTGGAGGCAGCGCTAGCGACCGACATCGGTCGCAGCGACGAAGCCAAGATCACTTGAACGTAGGGCGACTCCGATCGGGCAGATGAGGGGATCGTGTTGCCCATCAATGCACTGCCGGCTTGGACAAGGGCAGCTCCCTGAGGATCTTGTTGATGATCTTGCGGAGCTGCCGCCAAGTGGAGAGGTTTCGTTCGTCCACCCGCTCCTCAATGGCCGTCAGCGTCCAACCGACGCAGGCAATATCGTCCACCGCCATATAGGTATCAGACCGCTTGATGCAGGCCACGATGCGCGGGCGGGCATCGCCACTATCCTTCGGGATGCTGGCAACCAGGGTTTGCGCTTCTTGATAGGCGAGCGCGATACGCTGCCGATCCTCGGGACCGCTTTCCAGGATCATGCGGCAAGTCCACGCGAGGGTGTTCGATATTTCCTCGGATTCATCCCTCATTTCGGATCGGATTCCCATGAAAAGTCCGAAAATGTGGAGGAGGGCAGGGGGCGAGCTCGAACTGCCGGGCCATGCCGCGCCCCATCGCGTTCTTTCCCATGTCTCGATCAAAAGCTCCTCGTTCTACAAGTGGGCCGATTACCTGAACAACGCCGCTCCTGGCAAGGCAGCTGATTTCGGTTAGATGGATCAAAGATGATTGGCAGATTATCGCTATGCAGGTTGCCGGATCCCGGCCATGAGGTCGACTTGCTTGAGGCGAGCAGCCGGTGTTTCCCCTTCGAGCGGATTCGGAGGATCTGGTTGGCAGCCATGGTCAAAACCCCGCTCAAACCGCATCGAACGCCCTGAACTTCGGATCCGCATAGTGGCGGAGCTTGCTGCGTGTCTGTTGTAATCGCGTTCTTCCGACATGATCTCGTCGTCTCGTCGGAGAGGGACCGATAACGGCGCCCCCGCGACAGTTCATGCGCAAGCAAGATGCGCCCTCAGGCGGCGCCGTTATCACGATACCCACGTCGGCGCTTCGAGCGTTCGAGTCGCTTCGACGCGGAAGCGGCATCGTCGCTGCTGTCGAATGTCTCGATCATCGATTGGCCATTCGAGCCGATCCGGCCCCAGTTGCGGATCACGGAGGCACCGCCAAACAGGGTAGGCTGGATCGCGAGCGTATAGAAGCACCGCATGTTCTGCGCCGGATCGATGCGGCGAAGATGAACCGAGCCTGTCTCCTCTTTCTCCATGGCCGGATACTCGCTTCCATTGGAAGCGGCGCCCAACGACTTTCATGAATCGGTCCATCGCCATGGATTCATCATCTTGATGGATCAATGGCACCAGCGTCAGCGCTCATGCCCTTACCGCCATTCGCGAATGATGCGTTGCATGATCGCATTGAGCATCTCGCGGTCTTCCCGGCGACAGCGAACGCCGACATGCCCGATTTCGAGTGTCCAATCGAAAGCCGGGCCTTAAATTCTTGCATTGATACCGGCGTCAGGCTCTCTCCAGACTATAGACAAGGGTTGCTCAAGTCGCATGTGCTGCCGTCACCGCCGAAGCTCGCCGACCAGAGCGGGCTCTGTAGGTGCCGCGCTGGCCAGGACACTGCACTCGTCAGCGGCAATTTCGACACGATTGTCATTGTCGCGTTTTCGGCCGGGCCGATTGCTGATGGCGGCCGAACGAACGGCGTGACAGGTAGCCGTTGCCGATCGGTTCGCGTCGGTGCAGGGCTTGCACCGCGCACCATGTGAGGCTATATCTTGCCTCACATGGAATGGAGAGTGATATGCTAGCGTTCGGCAATGTCGCAGACGTGTTGGGGCTGCCCGTAAAAGAGGTGGCGGCGCGGTCGCCTTTCGGGCTGATCTCGCGGATCGAGGATGGACTTCCCATTGGGGCGCTCGAGCGCGTTGCGCATCTTCTGGCGCCTGGCGATGCCCAATTCAAGTACCGGCTGATCCCAAAGGCGACCTACGAGCGACGCAAGATGGTACATCGCCTCTCCTCGGACGAGGGCACACGATTGGCCCGCGTGGCGCGCGTCTGGGGGCTTGCTGTCGATGTCTGGCAGAACGAAGAGGAAGCGCGCGATTTCTTGTTTCGGCCGCACCCGATGATTGAGGACAAGCGACCGATCGACGTCGTTATCCTGAGCGAGTTCGGCGCCGAAATGGTGGTCGATATCCTCGGAAGTCTGAAGTATGGCAGTGCTGCGTGACGGCGCAGACTCTCGATCGCACGCTATCGTCCTTTCGCATCGGCGATCCGGCCGGCACCTACCCGATCTTCGATGCGACCGGCTCGACAATTGCGCCAGGGCGATGGAATACGCCTGGAAGTCCCGTCATCTACACCAGCGAGCACTATTCGACGGCCCTGTTGGAGAAGCTGGCGCATGGCAGCGGCCGACTGCCGCCCAACCAGCACTACATCGAAATCACAATCCCGCGCGGACTGAGCTACGAGGTCTTTTCCCAACCGTCACTGCCCGGCTGGGACACGATGCCGGCGACGGTGAGCAAGGGATTTGGCGAAGCCTGGTGTTCGGAACGGCGCAGCGTCATCCTGCTGGTGCCGAGTGTCGTGGTGCGTCTCGATTGCAATGTGCTGATCAATCCGGCGCATCCGGAGTTTTCAAGGATCCAGACAAGTCTGCACCAGCCCGTTTACTGGGACCGGCGGTTGTTTGGCGCGTAACGGGGAGGGGCTTTCTGTCGCCTACAACCCCGAGGCATTAGTGAGACTGACGCGGCGCGCATCTGGAGTGAGGAGAGCGTCGCCATGGTCGTGGGCCTATGATCTGGAGGAGGCGATCTATCTCGCCGACAGGGTACTGATCATGCCTAAGGAGAAAGGAGGCGCGGCTGACCACGTCGACCTGCTGCACCCGCATTTCACCGACTAGCGAAGACGTTCCAAGCAGATGGCGCGGCGGTTCTGAGGCCGCAGCAGCGGGTCGATAGAATCGGGCACGTCCTCGAACAACTTCGTGGTGGTACAGCGGTAGACGACATAGGCCAGAGTGCCGATGATGAGCAGACAGAATATGGTTGCAGGCTGCATTTGGCTTCCCCTCCGACCAGTCGCATCAGGGCAGTTTGAGAGCGGCGAAGCTTCCGCTAACGCGCACCTTTCTCCGATATTCCGGCGATGCATTCCTCCAGGCATTCGAGGCGGAACTTCGCATTGCGGAGTTCATATCCGGCTTCGAAACGTCGATGGCGCCCTTGTGGTGTGATCGCCATGAGGTCGTGCTCCAGTTCCGCAATGCGCGCACGCACCTGCCGAGCGTCGTCCTGACGCAATGCCTTGATCCATCCACGCCCGCGCATCAGTCTTCCTGCCAGCACCCACCCAAAAAACCATGCGGGTTTATCCATCGAGACCCTAATTTCCGGCAAGCCGAAACGTTCGTAATTTAACTTTGGCTATTTTAGCGAAGACAAAGAGGTTCTCGGGAAAAAGGGCGGCGGCGCTTGGGAGGACGAACGAAGTGATATCAGAAGGCCGTCCGTCCTATCGGCCATCTTCGGCTCTGGTGCCTGCGCAATCTGTTTGAGGAGCGCTGCAACGGCTTTGGGCATCCCGCGGACAAGCGAAATAGCGCCGGTCAAAGCGCAGTTGCAATGTAGGCATCGGGAGCGCGGTTGGTGTGTGGATAGTCAGCCCTGGCCTATTGTCCATTGAGCCAGCCGGCGCGCATTTTCGCAGCCATGGTGGCGGAGCATGTTGAATTGGCATTGTTTGAGCAGTCACTCGGCAATATCGAAGGCCTGCATCGGCCGTTCTGTGATCGTGTGGCTGACGCTGCCGAAAAAACCGCCGGATCGGTTCTTTTCGATGTCCGTGTCGACGGCGATATCTGCGTTCAGCGCATGGCTGCGATTGGATATGGCGTCACCGGCACGGCAATAATCGTAATGGAGAAGAATGGACAACTTAGATGCGCATCGGTAAACGGCGACACCGCTCTTTTGGTGGCAGAGTTGGCTGCCTGGGATGCGTCTCCGCTGCGTGAGCAAGCGAAGATTGACCCCTGCGGAACGGCCATCATCCTGCTAGCGAAGCTTCGAAGCTCAGGTCACTTCGCCGTTCTCTAAGCGGCTAAGCGCCGCTTCCTACCTTGCGGGCAAAGCAGCGGCGAGACAATGTCCGGGTGCAAGTGTGCCTGGCGTCGAACTCGTCAATTTCACCGGGTATCGAAAACACTCTAAGCAGATGGCGCGGCGGCGATGAGGCAGCAGGCGCGCGAACGGCCGCCAGCAGCAGCCTCTCGGCAGTGAGACCCGGCTTCGTCGCCGTCCTCAAACTGCTCACGGTGAACGCGGGCGCGACTGGCTCCGGCGGGATCGATCCGAACCACCCTGGCATCACCTTCGGCCCCCGCGACCCGGCCTCGCTGCTCGCAGAGCAGCGTCGGTCTTCGGCGCGCGAGTAGTCGGCCTTCAAGACGGTGCCTTCGATCCATCCGGCACCGGCTCTTCCTCAGCCGGCGGCGGCTGCGGAAGCGACGCGTCCAACATGTTCATATGCTTGGGGTCGGAACCTGCGTCACCGGTGGTGAGCACAGGCGGAGAACGAACATCTTCAAGGAAAATCGGCCGGGGCGTCGCCTCAGAGATCACACCGTCCGCCTTCGCTTCCGCAATATCGCCCGTGATGGCGACCAGGTCGATGCCGCCCCAGATCGACTGTGGCCGCTTCACGAGCCCACGCTTCTGTTTGATCTCGACGACAAAGGGCCGCTGCCTCATAGTGTTCTCGGCGGGTTTCAGGGGAGTTGCGAACGTCGTCTAGGCTGGACGCAGGCCTTCGTCCACCCGCTCCTACGCATTTCCAACGGTTTTCGAAGACGTTGCTGTCGTCCAAGCCATGACTGAAGCGGCTCACCGCCGACGCGTGGGCCCGCGCTCCCGATCTCTTGTCCTGCTGTCAGCATGACCGCCATGACGATCATATCGCCCACGCAGCCGCCTTTATCGGGCCCATCGCGAAGTCGCAAAATATGCAGAATGCAATGAAGATGATCACCACCCTTGTCCATACTCCCATGTTCCCGAGTATGTCAGATGCGTCCAACACATTTTTGGAATCGGTGACGGGCGACCGATTCATGCTGCTGATGGACTAGAGCGTCAGCATGGCGGCCACAGCGGCCGATCGGCCACCCTTCGAGCTGCCGCTCGATCATATTGATCAACTGTCGGGCGGCCGGAAGTCACGGATGGGTTGCGGCCCGGCAACCGATCGCCGACTCGGTCGATCCGGAAGCCGAGCTTGGCGCCCATGCAGATTGCGAAGGAGGTAAGAAACCTGCCGTGACCTGAGACACTGGCGCGTCCTAATTGCAAAGGTTTACGGTCACTCGAGGAAGGACTGACTGATGGCCGCTCGATAGGAGCGGGCGAGAACAAGGCTCAACCGGAACGCTGGAGTAAGCAGATTGCTGCAAGCCGGCGCGAACCCTGGGGGAAACCAAGCTGTTTGAAAGGGAAGGCGGGGTTGGTTCCCCGCCTTTTCATATTCCGCGCAGACTTTGTCTGTTGCGCGCGCCACAACGAACCTCGAGAGATCAAGTCAGGCTGCGGCTTTCTTGCGGGTCCGCTTGGCCAGCTCCGTTTCCGGCTCTTTCGGTTTGCGGCCGAGCCCCATTGTCTTGGCCAATGCCGAGCGCGTAGCGGCGTAATTCGGTGCGACCATGGGATAATCGGCCGGCAGGCCCCATTTGACGCGATATTCGTCCGGCGTCAGCCCATAGTGGGTCGACAGATGGCGCTTTAGCGATTTGAACTTCTTCCCGTCCTCAAGAGAGATGATGTAGTCCGGTGTCACTGACTTCCTGATCGGGACAGCAGGCTTCAGAGCCTGCGGCTCTTCTGCAGAGCTGCTGGTGCCGGCCGGGCCTTTAAGTGCCGCGTGCACCTGGCCGATCAGGGCAGGGAGATCACCTACCGGGACCGGATTGTTGGAGACATAGGCTGAGACGACATCGGCGGGGAGCTCGATGAGGACGTCGATATTGTTGTCGGCTTCTTCTGTCATGAAAGGCTCCGGGTGGCTTGAAAGACAGTCGGCGAAGTGTCGCTACATAGTGGCGGTTGCCGCTGAAAGCAATAAAACCCCGGTAAGACTATTGGATGCTCGTCCTGCGCTGCAGTTCATAGCGAAGCCATCCCGCCGTCGTGCGCGTGTTGGTCCGCCCGCGTCGGCTTATCCATGCGCGATGTCGCATGAGGAAGCGATCCTGACCTGAAACGCTACTAGTCTCGATTTCTTCTATCCTGAAGTTCGGAATCGATCATTCGGAAAAATCAGGTCCGGCACGCTCGACGATGGCTACCCCTGCGAGCAGAGCTGGACGCACGTAATGCAGCAGAATCGGACTTGCCGGTAGAGCGGGAGTGCTCCTGTTTCTCAGCAACGATCTGGCCGAGACCGGGAACGATTGCACCGGGCACCCGGCGGCGACAAAAGCGCGTGCCCACGGGGAGGGGCCCTTGGTACTCAGTCGTATCAGGAAAAGCCGGAGATTTCGGCTAGCGATGTCCAGAGCCAGCATCGTCGGGCAGTGTTTCCCCGACGAGCTGCCCGCGACATTGACTGAAAGGGCGGGGAAGATGCCTCTGGCCAATCTTCGCCAAGAAAAAGCCCGCCGGAACGAACCTGCGGCGAGACGGGAGGAAGCTCTTGCTTGTGCGTCAGGCGGCCAGGACCGCCTTGGGCTCGACCAGCTCGTAGCCGAGTGCTTCGGCCACAGCGCGATTGGTGATCTTGCCCCTGTGGACGTTGAGACCGTTGCGCAGATGGTGATCGTCGATCATCGCCTTCAGGCCCTTGTCGGCGAGCTGCAGGCCGTAATGCAACGTCGCGTTGTTGAGCGCATGCGCCGAGGTGACCGGCACTGCGCCCGGCATGTTGGCGACGCAGTAGTGAATGACACCGTCGACGTCGTAAGTCGGATCGGCATGGGTGGTGGCATGCGAGGTCTCGAAGCAGCCGCCCTGGTCGATGGCGACATCGACCAGCACGGAACCCTTCTTCATGCCGGACAGCATTTCGCCGGTAACGAGCTTCGGCGCGGCGGCGCCCGGGATCAGCACGGCGCCGATGACGATGTCGGCCGAGAAGCATTCTTCCTCGAGCGCCTCGACGGTCGAGTAACGGGTGTGCACCCGGCCGGCAAAGAGGTCGTCGAGCTGGCGCAGGCGCGGGATCGAGCGGTCGATGATGGTGACGTCGGCGCCAAGGCCGGCGGCCATGCGAGCGGCATGCAGACCGACGACGCCGCCGCCGAGCACTGTGACCTTGCCGGGCAGCACGCCGGGCAC